>JAZQWJ010000055.1:0-23872 GCA_045632285.1 Eubacteriales bacterium
CGCCTAAATATAATGCGGTGCAAAAGGTGTCCTCCTCATCCACCGCAAGCGGTCCCCCTTCCCCGCTGGGGAAGGCCAAATGCAACAGCCGCTTCAAACACACCGCCAAACCCCAATCTATCTTCGCTGTTGCTCAATCAAACCGTATGATGTGCCGCTCGGCGGCAAGCAGCGCGGCGCCAACGGCGGCCTGCTCGACGTCGGTGACGTCGGCCTGTATTCCGTGGGGAGAGAGTGCGGCGCCAAGGCGCTCCCAAAACAGGTGGCGGTGGGACATCATATCGCCGCAAAGCAAAAATTCCTTTACGTGAAACAGTGCCGATACGTTGCAGATGGCCGTACCAAGGTCTGTGGCCAGGCGGTCAAACAATGCCACGGCACCTTCGTTGCCCTGCGCGGCGGCACAGGCCACTGCCGAAAAGGGGGAGCCTGCCGCTTGTGCGATACCCCGCGTGGTGATGCTGTCGTCCAATCTGCGGCCGTTTTGCGTGGTAAAGCCAAGCTCAAAGGCGCCAAAGCGCTGAAAGATCTTGCCGTCCAGCATCACCGCCATACCCGTGCCCTTATCTACACGCAGCAGTATGGCATCCCGCAGCTCTCGGTCGGCCGAGGCGGCGTATAAAATGCAGTCGGGATCGTGCTCGACAAATACGGGGAAGTCAAATTTTTCGCGGAGCAATGCCGCAAGGGGGATATCCTGCCATCCCGCGGCAGGGAAATTGGCAGAAATGCCGTTTTTGCTGTCCACGGCGCCCTGCATGGCAATGCCGATGGCCAAAACCGCGTGTCCTGTCACAAGATCAAGCAACCGTTGCGTTAAATTTTCGATCTCTGCGATCCATTCGTCTCTTGTGGCGGCAGTGGGCTCGGTCTTAACACGGTGCAGAACTTGCCCCGTCATATCGGTGACGACGCCGCGCAATCCCGAGCGGTTTACGTCCAATCCAAGCAAAAAATGATCGTTGGGATTGGCAATCAGCGCCACGGGTGTGCGGCCCGCGCCGGAGGCCTCGGGCGCCTTGATCTCTTTGATAAAGCCGCCTTGCAGCAGCGTTGCCGTGGCGCCCGAAACGGCGCCCCAGCTCAGATCCAGCGCCGCCTCGATCTGTCTGCGGGTCACGGGGCCGCAGTGGCGGATCAGGCGCAGGATGCTGTTTAGATTCAGCTCTCGCATATCCTGTTGATTTAAAATTTTTTTCATCTTTTTTACGCTCGCACTTGACATTTTGTGTATCTTATGCTACGATTATATCACGGCGTGATAAAATTGTCAATACGCGGAGGAATTTTTATGAAGCAGAGGATTTTGCAGACCAAATTGGCCAAGGGGCAGGTGGCGCTGTTTTATCTTGGGCAGGTGGGATTTTTGATCAAATGGAACGAAAAATACCTGATGATCGACGGCTATCTTTCGGATTACGTAGACCGCAACTGCTGCTCCGAGCAGGTGCAATGGGTGCGCAACTATCCTGCGCCCATCAAGGCCGAGGAGCTGGATTTTGTGGACTATGTGTTTTGCACTCACACCCATTATGACCACGCCGATCCCGATACGCTCTCCACGCTGGCAAAGGTCAATTCCAAGGCAAAATACGTTGTTTCTGCGGCCAACGTGGATGCAATTTCTGCATACGGTATCAAAAAATGTGACATTTTAGGCCTTTTTGCAGACAAGGAAACGACATTGGAGCATGGCATTGCGGTCACTGCTGTGCCCGCGGCCCACGAGGAATTTCACGTGGATGAAAACGGCAATTACAAAGAGGTGGGCTTTCGCATTGCCCTTGGGGACGTTACGCTGTTTCACGCGGGTGACGGCTGTCCCTATGCGGGGCTTGCGGAGCGGCTTGTCGGCTGCGACGTACTGATGCTGCCCATCAATGGTCGGGATTATTATCGCACCAAGGTCTGCGACATTATCGGTTGCTTTGACAGCCGCGAGGCGGTGCTGCTGGCAAAGGCGGTGGATGCGGCTTTGCTGATCCCCACCCATTTTGATCTTTACGATTGCAACGGCGTGAATCCCGCCCACTTTGTGGATACGCTCAAAACGCTGCATTTTGAGCAGAGCTTTCATATCTTTGCCCCCGGCGAGCGATTCATTTTTGCAAAAGCATAACGAGCAAGGTCCCACGCGCAAGCGGTTTTACTCGGCTTGAAAACGATCCCCCACCCGCATTAGCGGGTGGGGGATCGTTTGTAGGGCGTACCTTTCCTGTCATTCCGACCGAGCGCAACAAAGCGCGAGGCGCGGTGTGTATACACCGAACGCAGTGAAACAGCAAGTTGCTTTCTGCGGCAAAAAGGTTGAGTGCAAACATAGCGCACACATTCTGTCCGTGCAATTTCCTTTTTAAAAGGTTTTGGGGGATCCAAGGGGCGCTTTTTTCAAAAGGCCCCTTGGCATACACTGACGGCCAATGACCCCCACAAGGTGGCGAAATATGCTTACACTGCCCTTAAAAGAACAAAAAGCGATAAATTTTAAAAAAACTGTGGCAAAAAGTGCGCATATATGATAGAATAAAGAAAAATGAAGAAAATGGAGAGGATACCCATGGAAAACAAAAACGGCCTTCACGCAGGGCACCGCCTTAGGTTGAAGGAGCGATTTTTGGAGGATCCCGAGTCGCTGGCCCAACACGAGCTGCTGGAGCTGCTGCTGTTTTATGCGATCCCGCGCCAAAATACAAACGATCTGGCACACACGCTGATCGAGGAATTCGGCTCGCTTTCCGGTGTTTTGGAGGCAGACCCCGTCAGGCTTTCGGGCGTTTTGGGCGTAAAGACCGCAACGATGACCTATCTCAAGGCCGTTGGCGAGGCCGTGCGCCGTGCGATGGAAGAAAAGCTGAGCCTTGGCGCGGACGACGCCGTGTTTGATACCCCGCAAAAGATCGCAAGCTTTGTCTGGCCCAGATTTTTGGGCAGCAGAGAGGAGCGCGTTTTCGCGCTGATGTTTGACAACGGAATGCGCTTGCTGGATTGCTATCACGTTTGTGACGGCTCGATCTCGGGCGCGCCGCTTTCGGTGCGCCGCATCGTGCAGCGGGCCTATGCCAAGGGTGCCACAGGCGTGATCCTTGCCCACAACCATCCCGGCGGCGTTGCTGTGCCATCCCCCGAGGATCATAAAGTAACGCACCGTATGGAAGAGGCGTTGCGGATGATGGAGATCCCGCTGATCGAGCATTACATTTTTACGGATCAGACCTTTTCGCCCATTATGAGCGATTGTCAGTCCGGCGAAGGAGATCAATATGTTGCGTCCTCTTTGCGCGACGTTTTGAGAAGCCGCTTGCGTGAATTTAAGGAATCAGGAGGAAAAGGGTATGGACCATCAAGGTAACGAGCAAGCCCCTGTACAGGCAAAAAAAGAAAACCGATTTTTGCACTTTTTAAAGCGGAAGGATATTGTGATCTCGGGTAAGCGCTATGGCATCGATGCGCTTGGTGCTATGGCACTTGGCTTGTTTGGCTCTCTGCTGATCGGCACCATCTTTAAGGCCTTGGGCCTGATCCCGTATTTGGGTTTCTTTGCAACGATCGGAGGCTGGGCACAGTCGGCCGCGGGCCCCGCTATGGCGGTGGCCATTGCGCACGCGCTAAAGGCGCCGCCCTTGGTGCTGTATTCGGCGGCGGCGGTGGGCTTTGCCGCAAATAGTGCAGGTGGCGCAGGCGGCCCCCTGGCGGTGCTGTTGATCGCCATTGTTGCCGTTGAGCTTGGCAAAATGGTTTCTAAAGAGACCAAGGTGGATATTTTGGTCACGCCCTTTGTCACTGTTTTTGTTGGCGGAGGACTTTCTGTTGTAGCAGCCCCCTACATTGGTAAGCTGGTGGGTCTGATTGGCTCCTTTATCGGTTGGGCCACCCTGCAGCAGCCCTTTGTTATGGGTCTGATCGTTTCTGTTGTAGTGGGCGTTGCGTTAACGCTGCCGATCAGCTCTGCGGCGATCTGTGCCGCCATCGGACTTTCCGGCGCCATGGTCAATGGCGTGATACCCGCCAATGCAGAAGGGCTTGCCCTGGCGGGCGGCGCCGCCGTTGCAGGCTGCTGCGCCCAGATGGTGGGCTTTGCCGTCATGAGCTTTCGTGAAAACCGCTGGGGCGGCCTTGTTTCCCAGGGGCTTGGCACCAGTATGATCCAAATGCCCAATATCATTCGCAACCCCCGTATCTGGATCCCGCCCACGGTGGCATCGGCTGTGACCGGCCCGCTTGCGACCTGCGCGTTCCAAATGCGGATGTACGATGCACCCATCAACTCGGGTATGGGTACCTGCGGCTTACTTGGCCCCATTGGCATTGTGATGGGTTGGTTTAAGGGTGAATATCCCGCAACCGTGGGGGTGATGGATTGGATCGGCCTTGTGCTGATCTGCTTTATCCTGCCCGCAGTGATCAGCTGGGCGCTTTGCTTGCTGCTGCGCCGCGTTGGTTGGATCCGCGAGGAGGATCTGAAGCTGTAACAGAATAGCTCTGCGGTTTAAGGCAGGTGTAAAAAAGCACGCTTTTTTACACCTGCCTTTCCGCTTTTGGAAAGGGAATTCTTGCGGATCTGTAAACGTTGCAACCGTGCGATGGTTTGTGGAAAACTTTTTTGGGGTTGTGGAAAACCCTATGGAAACTGTGTAAAACTCAGCAAAATCACGGGCAATGGTGGGCAATTGAGATGTGGAAAACCGCAACGGGGGCAAAAACGCAAATGCGACGCGTTGCGTGGTCAACTTTTCCGTTTTTGGGCTTGTGTGGAAAAGGAAGGAGTTGTTTTGATGAAAAAAACGCCCAAAGTGGGAGGGCAAAAGGCACACTGCAGTTGAAACGAAAAGCAGAAAAAGGAATGATATTGCGACTTGACATTGACGAGAAAATGATATATAATATAAGATGTGAAAATGTGGCACACCGTGCCCGAAAACATAGGAGGCAATGAAATGGAACAAACCAAAAAGTTGGAGCTTGCCCGGATCGCGTCAAACATCCGTCTTGACATCCTGGAGGAGGTTCACGCAGCCAAGTCCGGCCATCCCGGCGGCTCGCTGTCCATCGCAGACGTTATGACCTATCTCTACTTTGCAGAGATGAACGTCAACCCCGCAGATCCCAAGTGGGCTGATCGCGACCGCTTGGTGCTGTCCAAGGGACACACCGCGCCCGCGCTGTATGCCGCACTGGCAGAGAAGGGTTATTTCCCCAAGGAGGAGCTTTGCAAGCTGCGCAAGGTCGATTCCTTCCTGCAGGGTCACCCCGACATGAAGCACACCCCCGGCGTTGATATGACCACCGGCTCTCTTGGCCTTGGCATTTCTTGCGCTTGCGGTATGGCACTGGCCGCCAAGATCGACGGTAAGGATTACCGCACCTATACCATCGTTGGCGACGGCGAGAGTGAAGAGGGACAGGTTTGGGAGGCCGCTATGTTTGCCGCCCACTATAAGCTGGATAACTTCTGCCTGATCGTTGACTGGAACGGTCTGCAGATCGACGGTGCCATCACCGACGTTATGAATCCCACCCCCCACGACAAGAAGCTGGAGGCCTTTGGCTTTAACGTGCTGACCGCCAACGCTCACGATTTTGATGAGCTTGAGGCTGCCTTTAACGCAGCACGCGCTTGCAAGGGCAAGCCCAGCGCTATTATCGTCAAGTCCGTCAAGGGCAAGGGCGTTTCCTTTATGGAAAATCAGGCAAGCTGGCACGGTGCCGCTCCCAATGACGAGCAGTATGCACAGGCTGTTGCCGACATTAAGGCTTTGATGTAAGGAGGATACCGAAAATGGCAGATAAGATTGCAACCAGAGAAGCCTATGGCGCGGCACTTGCCGAGCTTGGCGAAAAGTATGATTTTGTAGTGCTGGATGCCGACCTTTCGGCAGCTACCAAGACCGGTGTATTCAAGAAGAAATATCCCGAAAGATTTTTTAACTGCGGTATTGCAGAGGGCAATATGATGAGCGTGGCCGCAGGCCTCGCTGCCGCAGGCAAGGTTCCCTTTGCCTCTACCTTTGCGATGTTTGCCGCAGGCCGCGCCTTCGAGCAGATCCGCAACTCCATCGGCTATCCCCACCTCAATGTAAAGATCGGCGCTACCCACGCCGGCATCACCGTTGGTGAGGGCGGTGCGACCCACCAGTGCAACGAGGATCTGGCCCTGATGCGCACCATCCCCGGTATGACCATTGTCAACCCCGCAGATGCTGTTGAGGCAAAGGCTGCCGTTGAGGCCGCCATCAACTTCAATGGCCCCATGTATCTGCGCTTTGGCCGTTTTGCCGTTCCGGTGATCAACGACCGCCCCGACTATAAGTTTGAGATCGGCAAGGGCGTGACCCTTGTTGAGGGCACCGACGTGACCATTGTTGCCACCGGTTTGATGGTATCGATGGCTTTGGAGGCTGCCGAGACCCTGAAGGCCGAGGGCATTTCTGCCCGCGTGATCAATATGCACACCATCAAGCCCCTTGACGAGGAGCTGGTGCTGAAGGCTGCACGCGAGACCGGCGCTATCGTGACCGCAGAGGAGCATAGCGTGATCGGTGGTCTGGGTGCTGCCGTTGCCGAGTGCGTCAGCGGCGCTTGCCCCGTTCCCGTGGTGCGCGTTGGTGTAAACGACACCTACGGCCGATCCGGTACCGTTCCCGCCCTTTTGGAGATGTACGGTCTGACCCCCGCAAATCTTGTGGAGAAGGCCAAGGCTGCTATCGCTCTCAAGAAGTAAGCAACAATAACGAATGCCCGAAGCCAAACGGCTTCGGGCATTTTAGAAAGGTTTTGTCAACTTTTTCAAAAGTGGCGGGGCGTGGGGCAGCGCCCCGCGTAAACGCCATTTCTTTTTGATAACTTTTTCTTTGCGGCTTCTTTTTGCAAAGAAAAAGTGGCTACGGAGGCTTGCTTTTTTATGGAAACCAAATTATTCACCAAAAACGACAGTGGCTTTATCTGTGCCCATTGCGGCAAAGAGGTAGAGCCCCTTGGCTATACCTCTCGCAATCATTGCCCCTATTGCCTTTGGAGCCTGCACGTGGACGTGAACCCCGGTGACCGCGCCAACGAGTGTGGCGGTGGGATGGAGCCCATTGCGGCAAAGCCCGACGCAAGGGCGGGCTTTGTGATCCTGCACCGCTGCACCAAGTGCGGAGAACTGCACCCCAACAAGGCGGCTTACGGCGCGCATCACGGTGCGGGAAGGCTTGATAGTGCCAAGCTGCTGGTGGCCTTGACGGCACGCCCGTGGGTAGATAAATAAGCGGAGGGCAAAACTATGAGAACCTATGCAAGGTTTTGCGTTACGGCTCTGATCCTGTGCTTGCTGTTGCTTGGCACGTCTTGCACCCTTTCGGGAGAAGTGCTGCCCTATGACAGTGGCAGCCACGCCCACAGCTTTAGCGGCCAATGGTTTGACGTAGCGCCCGCCACCAAGGGCGCGCCCGTGACCGAGGAGGTGCATTATTGCCGCATCTGTCACGCCGCCGAAACGCGGCCAAAGGAATGAGAACAGACGATATGAAAAGGAGCCTCCTTTTAACAAAAGGAGGCTCCTTTTCTCTTTGCTTGCTGCAGGAAAACTCAAAAAATTATTTTAAGGGGTGTGGTGTGTCAATGAGGCCGGTTAAAAAATCAAGTGATATGTTATAGTATTGTGCCAAGATCATATATTTATCGATGCCCATCATATTCACGCCGCGCTCGTATTTACTATAATCCGATTGGCCTATATTCAAAATTCTTGCGACCTGCTCTTGCGAAAGCTCACGATCTTGACGGATGTCACGTAAACGCTGGTAATGATTCATATAAACCTCCTTTTTTTATTTATTATAGCATAGTGGAAATATTCCCTATTGACAATAGTGGAAAATTCCACTATAATATAAATATAATAGTGAAAATATCCACTACAAGGAGGCAAAATGGAGAACGTAAGTATGCAATATTTGGATGTGGTTGACCGCATGAATGAAATGTTGCGCAATTTGCAGATCGATTACATAGAGCTTTTGCTTTATGACCACATCATCAAAGGAAATTTGGATTGCGTGCCGCAAAGCCTGCGACCCGCAAGCGTATTTTTTCGGGCCTGCGAGAATTTGAGCACGCATTTGCTGGAGATGGAGAGGGTCTGCGCCGATATGCAGGTGCTTCATCAGGAAATGATGAGAAAATAACCTTTTTTAAGAGTTTTTGGGAAGGGTGAGTGAATTATTTTTTGCGGATGCAAAAAATAAGGGAGAGGGAAGCCCCTTTTGCAAAAGGAGCTTCCCTCTCCTTTGATTTTTACCTCATTACAGGAAGATCATGATCAAGAACTGGGAGCAAAGCACCACAGAGATCAGAGAAATGGGGTAGGTTGCGGCGTAGGCAGAGCCAACGTCCTCGGTGCCGGAGACCTGGATCAGGGTGCCCAGCGCGGGGGTGGAGGTCATACCGCCGGTGATAGAGCCCAGAGAGTTGAGCAGGTTCATCTTCAGCACGTACTTGGCAAAGAAGAAGCCGACCACCATAGGCAGCAGGGTCATCAATGCACCGTACAGGAAGTAGATGGGCTGGAAGCACTCGACAAACTTGGCACCGCCGGCAACACCCGCACCGATCAAGAACAGCATCAGGCCAAGCTCGCGGAAGACCTTAAGCGTGTTGGTGGGGGGCATCATATTGACGGGGCCGCACTTGCGGAAGTGGCCGAAGATCAGGGATACCAGCAGGCAGCCGCCCGTGGTGGTGAGAGAGAAGTTACCAAACTTGATGGAGCCCACGATGGCGCCGATGATGGCGGCCAGTGCAAAGGCAGCAATGCCGAAGGGATCGATATCAAGCAGTTTTTTCTTGGGGGCTTCAACGGGCTTTTCGGCCTCAATGGGCTCACCGTCCTCGTTTACGGCAGTCTTCTTTTCGCCGTTGGCGGCGGCAAGCAGCTCACGCTCCTTGTCCATATCGGCACGCATAAACTTGGGTACCAGCTGAACAAACAGCACAACGCCCACAACGCCAAAGATATAAGCGATGCCGTTGCCCACGGCAACGTAGCTTTCAAGGCCGGCGCCGACAGCCTCCTTAGAGGCGGAGAAGGCGGGGGTGGAGGTGAGTGCGCCCGAGAACAAGCCGGTCATGGTTGCTACCAGCTGATCGCCGGGAATATCCTTCATCGTGGCCTTGGCAATAGCAATGCAGCCACCGCAGATCAAAGCGCCCGAGGCAATGATGATCACGCCCAGCAGAATGTAGGTCTTAAAGTTCTTTTTCAGATTACCAAAGAACTTGGGGCCTGCAATAAAGCCGACCGAGGTCACAAACAGGATAAGGCCAACATTTTCTACGATTTTGAGTGCGTTGGTGGTATAGGAGGGAAGCTGGAAGACCAGATCCTCGTAGAACAGGCAACCAAACAACAGGGCCACCAGGAACACGCCTGCGGTGCCAAGGTTGACGCCCTTGATGGTGACGCGGCCGAGGAGATAGCCCACGGCGGCGATCAGGAATACGGTGTAGACCAAGAAGGAAACACCACTGACCTTAACGGTGCTTTTGACGGTGTTCCAGAATGCGGGGCGGATCAGCTCGCCGCGCGCGGCGTCGTTGCCGTGGTACACGATGGCACCGGAGCGCTCCAGCACCTCGTTATCCTTGGCGTCTTTGTCCAGCTCGGTCAGCTTATCCTTGGCGGCATCGGTGCTTTCGCAGTAGTAAAAGGTCATTTGTGCCTTGACAACGGGCTTTCCGTTTGCATCGGATTCGGCCTTGATTACGATCAGCTTGCCGGTGTTTTCAAAATATTGGGTAACATAGCCCTTTTCCTTGGCCTCCTGTTCCATGGCGTGCATGCTGTCCTCGGGAGAGCCAAGCTCCACAAAGGGCAGGCACAGCATAGCGGTGATCAGCACAAGGAGAATGATGCGGATTGCATTTTTCATATTTTTTCTCCAAATGATAATGAAAATAGGGTGAGTGGGTGAATAGGGCTTCGGCACGGAAGAAATGGCGTGTGCTGCCGTTTTTTCGCACCGTTTTGGGGGATATTGACGCCAACAGGCGCCGTTTGATCTGTGTCGAAGCTGAACGTTTCCATATACGGGGCTCTGCCCCAAACCCGCTCCAACTTTTAAAAAAGTTGGAGCAAAACTTTCGCAAAAGGGGCGGCGCGCTGTGTTCGCGCTGCTCTAACCCTTGTTTGAAAGCTTTTGGAAGGGGTTATAGGGGAAACCTTTTGGCAAAAAGGTTTCCCCTAATGCGCTCCCTTAAATGGGCTTTGCGTTGCGTGCGTAGTTGGGCAGCAGGATGGGAGACTTCTTGTCGGTCTTGATGCCTGCAGCCTTCTGCTCTGCAGCGAAGTCCTTGATGTGCTTGAGGGTGGGCTTGCCCAGCTTGTCGATCTTCTTGGCGGCAGCAGCGGCGTTAACACCGGCGTTGCGGCCGAATACGATGATGTCCAAGAGAGAGTTGCCCATCAGGCGGTTCTCACCGTGGATGCCGCCAACGGCCTCACCGGCAACAAACAGGTTCTCGATATCGGACATACCGTTGGCGCCGATCTTGATACCGCCGTTCTGATAGTGCAGAGTGGGGTAGATCAGGATGGGCTGCTTGCGCATATCGATGCCGTACTTGAGGTACATACGCATCATAGCGGGGATGCGCTTTTCAATGGTGCCCTCGCCGTGGATCTTTTCGATCATGGGGGAGTCCAGCCAGATGCCAAAGCCACCCTCGGGGGTAGCTACGCCCTTGCCGCGCTCCTTGCACTCGCGAATGATAGAGGAAGCGGAAACGTCACGGGTCTCCAGGGGGTTCATAAATGCCTCGCCCTCGGCGTTGATCAGCTGAGCGCCGATGGAACGAACCTTTTCGGTGACCAGTGCGCCAAAGATCTGAGAGGGGTAAGCAACGCCGGTGGGGTGGTACTGCAGGGTGTAGGCGTACAGAAGAGGTGCACCTGCGCGGTAAGCCAGAACCAGACCGTCGGCAGTAGCGCCGTAGTGGTTGGAGGTGGGGAAGCCCTGGTAGTGCATACGACCTGCACCGCCGGTTGCAATGATCACGGTCTTGGCGCGGGCAACAAGCAGCTCCTTGGTCTCCATATTCATCAATACGGCACCGGTAGCGCGGCCCTGCTCGTCCTTGATCAGCTCGATGGCTGCGGTAAAGTCAACTACGGGGATCTGACGGTTTTGAACCTCGTCACGCAGCACGCGCATGATCTCTGCACCGGAGTAGTCCTTGCAGGCGTGCATGCGCTTGCGGGAGGTGCCGCCACCGTGGGTGGTGACCATGGTGCCGTCAGCCTCTTTGTCAAACATAACGCCAAGGTCGTTGAGCCACTGAATGCACTCGGGGCCGTCGTGAACCAGCTTGTAAACAAGCTCGGGCACGTTGGTGAAGTGGCCGCCGCCCATAACGTCCAGATAGTGCTGAGCGGGGGAGTCGTTAGGCTTGTCGGCAGCCTGGATGCCGCCCTCTGCCATCATGGTGTTGGCGTCGCCGTGGCGGAGCTTGGTCACGATCATAACCTTTGCGCCGTTCTCGTGAGCCATGATAGCGGCTGCGGAGCCTGCACCGCCGCCGCCGATGATCAGCACGTCGGTTTCGTAGTCGGCCTTTTTGAGGTCAACATCGGTGGCCTTAATGCGGCTGTTTGCCTGCAGGATCTCGGCCAGCTCCAGCGGAACCTTCTCGCCCTTGTTGGGGCCGATCTGCAGCTCAGCAAACTGAGATGCGATGTGGTCGGGATGGAAAGCAGCAAGAACCTGCTCCTTCTCCTCAGCGGTCATACGGCGGGGGTTCTCGCCGGCCATGACCTTGGCAAGGCGTGCCTCGCGGGTCGCCTCGACCTTTTTGATGGATTCAAGCATTTCGTTGGTATACATTCTGTGCGCCCTCCTTATTTCTCGAAATCGCGGTTGTTGTACATATCCTTAAGCTCGTCGGTGGACTTGCTCATGATATCGGCCAAAGCCGCTTCGCAGTCGCCGCGCAGGATCTCTGCCACGCGGTCCTTCAGATGCTCGGTCTCGGGGGCAAGATACTTGCCGGTCAGGCGGCGAGCAAGCAAGCCGACCTGTGCGTGGGTGATGCCGGCAGGGCAACGGGAGGAGCAAACGCCGCAAGCAACGCAGTCAAAGCTTTCCTCGGCGCACTTCTCGTACTCGCCGCGCTGTGCGTAGGCGATGTACTGCATGGTGTTCAATCCCTGCGTGCAGGCCTTGGTGCAGGCGTTGCAGCCAACGCAAGCATAGATCTCGGGATACAGCTGCATCATGATCTGCTCGGTGGGCTTTACGTCATTGATCTCATAGGGCTTCTTCACCAGGGGGAAGAAGGGCAGGGTGGCGATGTACATATTGTCCTGTACCTGGGTCTGGCAGGCAAGGCAGGTCTTAAGCTCGGTCTCACCCTTGATGCGGTAGATGGTGGCGCAAGCGCCGCAGAAGCCGCAACGGCAGCCAACACCGCGAACCAGCTGATAGCCGGCATACTCCATAGCGCCCATAATGGTCAGGCTGGAGGGTACCTCGTACTTTTTGCCGTAGAGGTAAATGTTGATCATATTACTCATTTTGGTAATTCTCCTTATCAATACTCGTCGGGCAGCTCGTCCAGCTGGTCAAAGCGGAATACGGGGCCGTCCTTGCAAACGTACTTGTTGCCAATGTTGCAGCGGCCGCATTTGCCGATGCCGCATTTCATGCGAAGCTCCATAGTGGTAAAGATCTGCGTCTTGTCAAACCCGGCCTTAAGCAGGTTGGGCAGAGAGAACTTGATCATAATGGGGGGGCCGCACATCAGGGCGCAGGTGTTGACGGTGGAAAGCTCCAGCTCGGCAATGTAGTTGGGAACAAAGCCAACGTGGCCGTCCCAGTTCTCCTGCTCGCGGTCAATGGTCAGATGCACGTGGAAGTCGGGGGTGTTCATCCACTCGGAAACGATCTCGTCGTAGTAAACGAGGTCCTCTTTAGAGCGGGAGCCGTAAATGATATCCACGCGGCCGTACTTGTCGCGGTTGTCGCGGACGTAGTTGATGACCGAGCGCAGGGGCGCAAGGCCGATACCGCCGGCAACGAACACCAGGTTCTTGCCCGCAAGCTCGTCGTCAACGGGGAAGTGACGGCCATAGGGGCCGCGCACGGTGATCATCTGGCCCTCTTCCATAGCGTGGAGCCATTCGGTCAGGCAGCCGCACTTTTTCACGCTGAACTCCATATACTCTCTGTTTGTGGGAGAGGAGGTGATAGAGATCATAGCCTCGCTGATGCCGGGTACCGACAGCATGGCGCACTGGCCGGGGAGATGCTCAAAGAGCTTGCCGCCGTTGGGGGCCTCTACGCGAAAGGTCTTAACGTCGGGGGTCTGATCGGTGATCTTGGTTACGATACCCGCATAAGGGATCAAAGTTTCTTCCATTATTATTTACCTCCCTTTGCAAGAACTTTCATGACCTTGACGATATTCATGGAGATGGGGCAGCGGGCAAGGCATCTGCCACAGCCGACGCAACCGAATACGCCATCGTTATTGTCGGGGAAATAGACCAGCTTGTGCATAAATCTCTGACGGAAGCGCTCCAGCTGGCTGTTACGGGAGTTGCCGTGAGCCATCTTGGTAAAGTCAGAGTACATGCAGGAGTCCCAGCAGCGGAAGCGCTGGATGCCGTGACCGGTGTCAAAGTCGCGGATGTCATAGCACTGGCAGGTGGGGCAGACAAAGGTGCAGGTGCCGCAGCCAAGGCAGCTCTCGGAGAGAGAAGCCCACTCGGGGCGGTCAAAGAATTCCTTGGTCATACCGACGCCAAGCCCTGCGGTGGTAAGCGTTGCAAGGGGGAGCTTTGCAAGAATGGCGCGGACCTTCTCCTGCTCGGCCTCGACAGCCTTGCTGTCGGTATCCTCAAGGAGAGCGGCAACACTTGCAAGCAGCTTTTCGCCCTTTTCGGTGTTGGCACGGAAAACGTAGCCGTCCTCCACAGTCCAAACGGTCACGTCGCCCTTGGGGTTGGCGGCGTCGATGCCGAAGGTGCCGCAGAAGCAGGTCTCGGCGGGTCTGCCGCAGGCCATGGTCACAACGGTGCCGTGCTCGCGGCGGCTCTTGTAGTAGCTGTCAACAGGATCTACAAGATAAACGCGATCCAGAATATCAAAGCTGGCGGCGTCACAAGCGCGCACGCCAAACACCACAAAGTCCTCGCAGGCCTCGCGGGTGTCGATGACCTCGATCTTTTTGCCCTCCATCTTGAATTCCATCAGGTTTTCGGTCTGGGGGAAGAAGAAATCCTTTGCCGAGCGGCCGGTGTTCAGCGCGGTGCTGTAAGCCACGCCCTCCTGCCATTCGGTGTACTCGGCCTTGCCTGCGTTGTTGTCAACGGGCAGGTAAAGGCGCTGCTTTGCCGCAACGGCGGCAAAGAACTCGTTCAGTTTATTAAGAGAAAGCTTTTTCATTATTATAAACCTCCCTCTTACGCCTCGCGGTCGCCCGTGGTAAAGGTGCCAAGGGGCGGACGCTTGTCGGGATCCTCGCCTGCCTGATACTCGCCGTAGAACTCGTTCATATCCTTGATGAACTTGCGGTTGAGCAGGTGGAGCGGGATGTTCTGGGGGCAAACGCGAGAGCATTCGCCGCAGTCGGTGCAACGGCCTGCCACGTGGAAGGCGCGGATGATGTGGAACATATTTTCCTCAAAGGAGGAGGCGGCAGCCTTTTGGCTGATGCCGGAGTTGGGGTTGTCGAATACGCACTGCTCGCAGGTGCAAGCGGGGCAGACGTTGCGGCAAGCGTTGCAGCGGATGCAGCGAGAAAGCTCGCCGCGCCAGAACTCATAGCGCTCGTCGGGGGTCATGGCCTCCAGCTTTTCAACCATATCAAAGCGGTTGCAATCCTCAACGACCTCACCTTCGTCACCGATCAGCTCGTCGTAAACAACGTGCTTTTTGCTCTTGCAGGCAAGGCAGCGGTCTGCCATAGCCTCATAGGCCTTTACGGTCTTGCTGCCGTAGATGGTCTCAACGGTGTACTCGCCGTTTTTGGTGACGATACCGGTGATACCCTCAAGGCCCATAGCCTTCAGCTTTTCAACGTCGGCCTTGCCATAGCACTCGATGCCGATGACGTAAACGTTCTCGCGCAGCACGCGGTGCTCGGCGATCAGCTGGTTAAAGCTGTAGGTATCGCAGGGCTTGAGGAAGACAAGGATCTTGCCCTCTTTGCGGCTTTCCTTTACCAGATACTTAGAAAGGTTTGCGCCGCAGAAATCGTTATAAACAAAGCTGCTTTGCAGCTCCTCTGCCGAGTTGAATACGGCAGGGGTCATATCATAGGGGAACTCGCCTGCGCTCCAGCCCAGCACGCGGTTAACGGTGCCGTCGGCAAGCAGCTCAAGCGCCCGCTTTTCCATCAGTTCTTGCATCGCAGGTCCTCCAATCTCTTGTTCTCGCCCAAAGCGGCCACGGTCTCGCAAAACTCGTTCATAGTCTTGGCAAACTTGGCGCCCTCTGCGGCAGAGATCCATTCCACACGGGTACGCTCGCGCTCAATGCCCAGATAATCCAGCATAGAGAACAGCAGAGCCATACGGCGGCGGGTGAAGTAGTTGCCGCTGGTGTAGTGGCAGTCACCGGGGTGACAGCCGGCAATGATCACACCGTCGGCGCCGCGCTGAAAGGCGCGGAGAATGAACATGGGGTTTACACGGCAAGAGCAGGGCACGCGGATGACCTTGACGTTTTCAGGGTAAGCAAGGCGTGCGGAGCCTGCGCCGTCGGCGCCCGCATAAGAGCACCAGTTGCAGCAGAAGGCAACGATCTTGGGTGTATATCCGTTTACTTGCATATTGCATCTACCTCCGCCATGATCTGTTTATTGGTAAAGCCCTTCAGGTCCATTGCGCCGGAGGGGCAAGCCACGGTACAAGCACCGCAGCCCTGACATACAGCGGGGTTGACGGATGCTACGCGGCGGATGAGCGTGGTGCGGTTGGGGCCGCGGAACTCCTTGTCGGAGTAGGTGATGGCGCCGTAGGGGCAGACCTTTTCACAAGAGGAGCAGCCGTTACACAGCATCTCGTCAGAGGATGCCACGCAGGGGTTGCAGGTCAGCTTATCCTTGGCCAGCACGCCAATGACCTTGGCTGCGCAGGCAGAAGCCTGAGAAACGGTTTCGGGAATATCCTTGGGGCCCTGGCATACGCCCGAGAGGAAGATGCCCGCGGTGGGGGACTCTACGGGACGGAGCTTGGGGTGCGCCTCGGTAAAGAAATCGTTGGTGTCCATGCTGGCGGTCAGCATCGTGCCGATGGAGCGAGCCGTCTTATCGGGCTCGATCGCGGTGGCCAGAACCACCAGATCGGCGTTGATGTGGAGCTGCTCGCCTGCCAGCAGGTCGCTGGCCTGCACGTGCAGCTGCTTGCCATCCTGAGTGACCTTGCCGACCATACCCTTGATGTAGTGTACGCCGTACTGCTCGACCGCGCGGCGATAGAACTCGTCAAAGTTCTTACCGGGGGTGCGGACGTCGATGTAGAATACGTAAACGTCGGTATCGGGATACTTCTCGCGGATCAGCATTGCGTGCTTTGCGGTGTACATGCAGCAGATCTTAGAGCAGTAGGGCTTGCCGCGTTCGTCGGTCTCGGTGCAACGGGAGCCTACGCACTGTACGAATACGATGGTGTGGGGGTGCTCTTTGTCAGAGGGGCGGAGCAGGGTGCCGTTGGTGGGGCCGGCGGCGTTCATCAAGCGCTCCAGCTCAAGAGAGGTCACAACGTCGGGGCAGGTGCCGTAGCCATACTCGCCGTAAACCTTGGCATCAATGGGATTGAAGCCGGTGGCGGCCACGATGGCGCCGTACTCACGCTCGACAATGGTATCCTGCTGGGTGTAATCAATAGCGCCGGTGCCGCAGACCTTAGAGCAGATGCCGCACTTGCCGGTCTTCATCATGGTGCAGTGCGCGGCGTCGATGGTGGCGACCTTCGGCACAGCCTGTGCAAAGGGAATGTAGATGGCGTGGCGGGTGTCCATGCCCATATTGAACTCGTTGGCGACCTTTTTCTGGGGGCACTTTTCGGTGCAGACGCCGCAGCCGGTACACTTGGTCTCGTCAACGTAGCGTGCCTTGCGACGGATCTGTGCCTTGAAGTTGCCCACGTAGCCCTTCAGGCTTTCCAGTTCGCTGTAAGCGTAAATGGTGATCTTTTCGTTCTGCGCTGCATCCACCATCTTGGGGGTGAGGATACAAGCGGCGCAGTCCAGGGTGGGGAAGGTCTTGTCAAGCTGAGCCATCTTGCCACCGATGGTGGGGGATTTCTCAACGATGTCGACCTCAAAGCCGGCCTCGGCAATATCCAATGCGGTCTGGATGCCGGCGATACCGCCGCCAATGACCAGCGCGCGCTTGGTAACAGGGCTTTCGCCTGCCGTCAGGGGAGCATTCAGGTGCACCTTTGCAATGGCGGCACGGCCCAGGATAATGGCCTTTTCGGTTGCTTCCTTCATATCCTTGTGGATCCAGGAAACGTGCTCACGCAGGTTTGCGATCTCCACCATATAGGAGTTCAGACCCTCTGCGGCTGCTGCCTTGCGGAAGGTAGCCTCGTGCATACGGGGAGAGCAGGAGCCCACCACGATGCCGGTGAGGCGATGCTCGCGGATGGCCTCACGCATCAACTGCTGGCCGGACTCGGAGCACATATACTGATAGTCGGTGGCAAATACCACACCGGGCTCGTGAGAGAGAGCCTCTGCCACGGCCTTTACGTCAACGGTGCCCGCGATGTTGGTGCCGCAGTGACAGATAAATACGCCAATTCTTTGCATTTCTTGCGCTCCTCCTTACTTACTGTATTTGCGAAGCGCGGTGACCAGCAGCTGCTGGGGCATATCCTCGTCAAGCATGGCGGGGATGGCATCGGGCTTCAGGTGGTTTTGTCCCTGCTGACGGATCACCGAAAGGCGAACGGCCTCGATGACCTTGGCGGGCTCTACGCCGCGGGGACAGCGGTCCACGCAGGCAAAGCAGGAAAGGCACTTGTAGATCGAGGGGCTGGCGGCCAGCTTGTCGATCTCGCCCTTTTCTACCATATAAACGAACTGGTGAGGATGGTACTCCATCTCATCAAAGGCGGGGCAGGTGGCGGTGCATTTGCCGCAGCGCATGCACTTGCGCACGTCCACACCGGAGGAGCGCAGGACCTGCTCGGTCTTGTTGTTGCTATGACTCATATCGCGCCTCCTTTCACTTTACGCCGAGCGCTTCAGACAGCAGCTCGGTGAAGTAAACGACGGGCAGCTCACTGCCGCCGTTTTTGGCGAGGTTGTAAAGGCAGAGGGGGCAAGCGGTGATCACGGTGTCGGCACCGTTGCGCTTGGCGTCCTCCATCAAAATGCTGCTGCGCTTAACAGCTTGACCCTTATCCTCGGCGGCCACGTAGCCACCGCAGCACTCATTGCGCATACCCCAGATCACGGGTTCGGCACCGATGGCGCGGATAAAGTCCTCAAGGATAGTGGGGTTTTCGGGGTCGTCAAACTGCATCACCTTGCCGGGGCGGAGCAACAGACAGCCGTAGTAAGCGGCGATCTTGCGGCCGGTAAGAGGATTTTTAACGGCGACCTTGATCTTGTCAAAGCCAACGCGGTCGCGCAGGACCTCAAGGTAGTGCAGAACGGTGGTCTCACCGTTATAGGGGGTGTCAAGCCCCAGATAGTTGTTAACGCGAAGCGCGATGTCGGCATCGGTCTTCATGTCGTTGTTGTCCTGCTTGATCACGTTGTGGCAGGCGGAGCAAAGGGTGACCAGCTCCTGACCCTGGTCACGGGTGCTGACCAGAGCGCGGACGGCAGACAGCTTGGTCGCGATCTCGTCCTTGGCCATGGGATACACGGCGCCGCAGCATTGCCAATCGGCAAGCTCCTCAAGCGTTATGCCGAGAGCCTGTGCCGAAAGTCGGCCATAGCGGTCCAGATCCTTGCCCTTGGTTTTCAGCGTACAGCCGGGGTAATAACTGAACTTCATTTGTATAGTCCCTTTCGTAGAATTTTTACACCCGTGCGCTTATGCACGGTTGAGAAAATTTTGGTTGTGCGACTGCACAAAATCGTGCAACACAAAGGTTTACTTTGTCTTGCGCAATTTTGCGCAGTCGGCGGGTGGGGGCCCAAGGTGACGTCTTGCGCCATCATTCTCGGGGTGGAATAACTTGTCAAAGCGCTTGGTATTCAGAAAGCTTCTGTTTGTTTGATCTTGCCCATAGAGACGTGTTCGATATGCTATTCCATATTTTCGACCTCCTGATAAACAAAAAAGTTTCGTTTTTGTAACGGCCGCGCGTGCGCTCACGCGCAAGTGCGCGAGTTGCGGCCGCAAATTATCATTATAAATTATAACATATCAAAAATGCATCGTCAAGGGGCAGGGTTGTGAAAAAATAGACAAAAATTTGCTTTTTCGACAGTGCTTTCCTATATTTTGTGAAAAAGTATCGGTGTTTTCCTAATATTTTCCCGCTCCGCTTGAAATTTCCTTGTATTTGTGTTATACTAATATGCTGAATAACAATGTTTTTTGCGTTGGGGTCTCCCTAACGGGAAGGATAAAGGAGAAATTATGCTGGAATTGCAACATATCAGCTTTTCGGTGCCCGGAGAGGGCGGCGGAAAGACCGAAATATTAAAGGACGTCAGCTTTACGGTTTCCGAGCGGTTTGTGGCTATCACCGGCCCCAACGGCAGCGGCAAATCCACCGTGGCAAAGATCATTGCGGGCATTGAAAAGCCCACGTCGGGCCGCATTTTGTTGGATGGAGAGGATATCACCGATCTGTCTGTGACCGAGCGTGCGCGCCTTGGCGTCAGCTTTGCCTTTCAACAGCCCGTGCGCTTTAAGGGCATTACCGTAAAGGACTTGATCTCGCTTGCCGCGGGCACCAAAATTTCCATTGCCAGCGCTTGCGAATATCTTTCCGAGGTGGGTCTTTGCGCCAAGGAATATATCAACCGCGAGGTCAATGCCTCGCTTTCCGGCGGCGAGCTCAAGCGCATCGAGATCGCTATGATCAACGCTCGCTCTACCAAGCTTTCTGTGTTTGACGAGCCTGAGGCCGGCATCGACCTGTGGAGCTTTAACAATCTGATCAAGGTGTTTGAGGGGATGTACGAGCGCACCAAGGGCAGCATCCTGATCATTTCACACCAAGAGCGTATTTTGGATATTGCCGACAAGATCGTGGTGATCGCCGACGGCAAGGTGGCACAGATCGGCTCTAAGGCAGAGATCCTGCCCGCGCTGCTGGCACCCACCGGCTGCCGCTATACCACGAAGGGAGGGAACTGATATGGCACTTGACAGCATTCAAAAGAACCTGCTGGAGCAGGTGGCCGACATTCACGAGATCCCCGAGGGCGCGTTTTCTTTGCGTGTAGACGGTCAAATGTTTGACAGTCGCTCCAGCGAGCATATCGAGATCGTAAAAAAGACCGACAAGCCCGGCATTGATATCTACATCAAGCCCGGCACCAAAAAAGAGAGCCTGCACATTCCCGTGATCCTTGCAAAAAGCGGCATCACCGAGCTGGTGTATAACGATTTTCACATTGGTGCCGATTGCGACGTGACCATTGTGGCGGGCTGCGGCATCCACAACGGCGGTAAGGAAAAAAGCGAGCACAGTGGCATCCACAGCTTTTTTGTGGGCGAAAATGCACGGGTACGGTATATCGAAAAGCACTACGGAGAGGGTGACGGCAACGGCCGCAACGTGATGAACCCCACCACCGAGGTGTATATGGAAAAGAACAGCTATATGGAGATGGAGACCGCCCAGATCAAGGGTGTGGACTCCACCGACCGCACCACCAAGGCAAAGCTTGCCGACGGTGCAACGCTGATCGTACACGAAAAGATCATGACCCACGGCAACCAATACGCCAAGACCTATTTTGAGGTGGATCTTGATGGCGAGGATTGCGGCACCCACGTGGTCTCTCGTTCGGTGGCAAAGGATAGCTCTAAGCAGGAGTTTATCTCCCACATCAACGGCAACAACCGTTCCAACGGCCACACCGAATGCGATGCCATCATTATGGATCGCGCAACCGTCAGTGCCGTGCCTGAGATCGAGGCAAACCATCCCGAGGCGTCTCTTATTCACGAGGCGGCCATCGGTAAGATCGCAGGCGAGCAGCTGATCAAGCTGATGACCCTGGGACTTACCGAAAAGGAGGCCGAGGAGCAGATCATCGGCGGATTCTTAAAGTGACGGCACATTAGGCGCATAGCACACAAACGCAGGGCTCGGAGTAGTTGTTCTACACCGTCGCCCTGCGTTTATGCACTCTGCATCCAAATCTGCCGCCACGGGATCGTTTGCGAAAACGCATACCGTTATGGGGGATCTTGCGATTTTTGAAAGCTTGGCCGCGTAGACAAGGAGGGGATCCTCTCTTGCCAACCGCGCCGATTTTCCGGCTACATAATAATCATTATTTTTGTGAAAGTTTTTGGGGGTCAAGGGGCGCTTTTTTCAAAAAGGCCCCTTGGTGCGTCCATTGGAAAGGAGACTCAAATGTCTTTACAGTTACCCGATATGACACCCATTCTCGGCTGGTACCGTGAAAACGCCCGCGATCTGCCTTGGCGGCGCACCCGCGATCCGTACCGCATCTGGGTCTCCGAGATCATGCTGCAGCAAACGCGCGTGGAGGCGGTGATCCGCTATTACGAGCGGTTTTTATCAAGATTGCCCACCGTAAGGGATCTTGCCGAATGCCCCGAGGACGAGCTGCTAAAACTGTGGGAAGGGCTTGGCTATTACAGCCGCGTGCGCAATATGCAAAAGGCGGCAAAAAGCATTATGTCCCAATACGGTGCGCGTTTTCCGCAAAAATTTGAAGAGATCCGCGCCCTTTCCGGCATTGGAGAGTACACCGCCGGGGCGGTGGCATCCTTTGCCTTTGACCTGCCCTATCCCGCCGTTGACGGCAACGTGCTTCGCGTGGCGGCGAGGCTGTTGAACTATGATGGCGACATCCTTACTCCCGCCTCCAAAAAGCTGTTGACCGCCGCCGTTTGGGAGGCTCAGCCGGCTACCCACGCCGCCGAATACAATCAGGCTATGATCGAGCTTGGTGCCACCGTTTGCCTGCCAAACGGTGCGCCAAAATGCAACACGTGTCCTTTTTTTGCCGTCTGCGCCGCTCACTTGGCGGGCAGAGAGCAGACGCTGCCCATTCGCAAAAAGGCCGCTCCCCGCAGGATCGAGGAGCGCACCGTGCTGATCCTGCGCTGCGGCGACACGGTGGCGTTGCGTCAGCGCCCCGCCACGGGGCTTTTGGCAAGTCTGTACGAGCCGTTTTCGCTTTCGGGGCGGCTGACAGCCGGCGAGGTGGCCGAAAAATTGGCCGCTATCGGCATCACGCCCTTGCGCATCGCCCCCCTTGGCGAGGGCAAGCATATTTTTACCCATCTGGAGTGGCATATGGTAGGCTTTGAGGTGGACTTGGATGAAAAAAGTGCCAAAACGGTGCGAGAAAACGCCGATTTGGGGCTGTTTTTCGCACCAAGCTACGAGATCGACGAGGCTTATGCCGTCCCCTCGGCATACAGCGCATACAGGGCGTTTATGTAACGTCAAACAGAAAGGAGTACAGTGTGTTAGCAAGCTCTACTTTGGCGATGTGTATTGGGATTGCTATTGTGGCAATAATCGTCATTATAGCAGTTAGTTTAGCTTCTGCAAGCCAGAACAAGCGCGGCTTTCCTCCGTTTTCGACTCCTCACATTGGCCCTGTCATCAGCCATGGCGACCTTGGCGAAATGGTGGTTGCGCAGATACTTGGCGAAACGGTTCCGGGGTGCCGCTATGTGATTAATGATCTAACGGTGGCTTTTCCTGATGGCTACAGTTTTCAGATCGATCACATTTTAATTGATGCGCGTGGTGTGCTTGTGATTGAGACCAAGAATTTTGTGGGTCATATTTATGGAAGAGAGGATCAACAAGAATGGGTGCAGATCTATGGTGATCATAGGAAGCGCTTTTACAATCCTGTTATGCAGAACAATGGACACGTGATCAAGTTGAGGAGACTGTTGCCTCCGGAAACGTCTATTAGCTCCGTGGTGGTGTTCGTGAGGGGGGAGCTGAAAGGTGTTATTGCGTCAAATGTGTATGATATTAATGGCTTCAGACGAGTGTTGGCGATGTCCTGCGCCGAGACGCCTTTACCGCCCGAAAAAATGGAGCAGCTTTATCAAAAGTTGATCAAGTTTAAGGAAGAGCGGTATATACACGAGACGAAGCACATGCAGAATATTCAACAACGCAAGGAGCGAATCGCTACCGGGTGCTGTCCCAAATGTGGGAGTTCCTTGCGTGTGGTTAACGGAAAGGGGAAACCTTTTTTGGGGTGCTCGGCGTATCCGCGCTGCAATTACACCCAGCATCTGAACTCATAACAAGCAAAAGCGAGACTTGACAAGGCCCTATTTCCGGTTATGCTGAAATCAACAAAGCAAGGAGATTTTGCTATAAAAAACACGTATTTTCTGTCGTTGCGCCGCTGCTTTGTTGCGTGCTTCTGCTTTTTGCAACTGCCTGCTCGGGTGGTATTGACACCGACAAGGCCAAGGCAGATGCCCAGGATTTTTTAACATTGGTAGAAAACAAAAACTATACCGGCGCAGCAACCTATCTGCATCCCGATCACGTCAGTGATCTAACGGCATATTTTGCCCGTGTTGAAGAACGGGAGCGCGTGGATTTTTCTGCCGAGATCGAGATCAAGTTTGTGGAAAACGATCGCGGCTACGGTGTTTACAACATTGAGATCGACATAGAGGACTAAAACAAAAAGAGCCAAAAACGGTAACCCTTTTGCGGTTTTTTTTATTTTTATCT
>JAZQWJ010000056.1:0-23495 GCA_045632285.1 Eubacteriales bacterium
AAAAAAAACCCTTGTGCCCCCCCCACTTTAAAAAAAAAAACGAAAAGACGCCCCCACGTGGGTGCTTTTTTGTGTTTTTTGTTTCTTTTTCTATGCAGATTGCTGCTTGCTCCTTCTGCGCTGCAGCAGCATCAGCACAGTGCCGACCACGCCGGATGCCAACAGGATCACGCCGGATATAGAGGCAGGAATATTTTTGTTGATCACGTTATAGATCAGCCACACGCCGTTTGCAAAAAAGCCGATGTAGCGCGACATATTGGCGCTTCGACTGTAAAAGCCGATCACCGCCGCAAGGCTGCCGACGGCGGGCAATATGGCATACCACCCCTCCTTGCCGCTGATCAGCGAGTACATGGGTGAAATAGCGGTCACGATCAAAAAGAACACCAGCCATAGCTTTGTTGACGCCCACTTGCGCTTGTCGCGGTTATAAAACACAGTTTCGCGTCCCATAGCCAATGCGTTCAAAAACGCGCCGGTATAGGTGCCAAGCAGCAAATGATTGAAGGTCCACAGCATATCGGCAATAAATTTAAAGATCAGAATGCGGTCACGGCGACTGCTGAGAAAGATCAAAAATCCCTCTGCAACCGCCACGTAACCAATGATCTCTCCTACCAATTTCCAGTTCAAGCCAGCACCTCATACCCCTTGGCGGGAATGATGACACCCTCAAACTCCTGTGCCTCGTCGGCAAAATTGCCCACGATGCGGCTGCCGTCGGAATAAGTGGCAATTTCTATGCCGTTATCAAGAATATCATAACGGTCCATAAACAACAGCTGCTTGTCGGCAAGCGTCATCTGCTCTTCGGCAGCCTCCTTGATATAGGCCACACTGCGGCGCAGCTCCTCATCGGTAAAGCAGGTCAGATCGTTCTCGCCCATCCAGTTTTTCTGTCCGCCGGTGCGGAACTTGGAATAAAAATACATGGCAGGCTTGCCGCCGCGCAGGATCATAGAAAGGCGCTCCTCGGGGGGCTGTGCTGTGTAGTTGACGGTGGTGGCAGTGGGGTTATACAGCACGGTACCGTGATAGGCCACCTCAAACAGGGGCAGATAGCGATCGGCCACGGGGATCACCTTTTTACCAAAGCCGTTGCCAAAGGTGGCATACAGGCCAAAGTCCAGATCCTTCAGCGCATAGTCCATACAGCCCTCGGAGGAAAATCCGCCGAACAGTCCTCTTGTATACTCAATGATCTTTTGAGCGTACAACACGCCGTTCTCGGTGCTGCTGGAATGGCCCTCGGCGTGGCAATCATCAGGGATCTCAATAGAGATCACATCGGTAAAATGCAGACCGTTCTCGCCGTAAGCAGCCAACGGAGGGAGATCGCGCTTGGTATTCTTCCACTGCTTTTCCATACAGACATGATAGGCATAGCCGCCGCTGTAATGGCCGCACTGATGGTAGTTGCCGTCACGTCTCACCACCACGTCATCCCAATCAAAGGTATCGGCAATGGTAAAGCAGTCGATGGTGTTGGTGTGGGTGGAGATGCGATAGCCGAGGGATTTTACGTAGTCGATGGTCTTTTTCAGCCCCTCGTTACCGCCAAGCCTTGGGTCAGCGGGAAAAAGCTGAGGGAAACGGCCGTCGTGACCGCTGCGGTTCCAACCAACAAGCTGCAGTTCGGCACCCTCAACGCCCTGGCGCTTCAGCTCGTCGGCGATATCACGCACGCGCTTGAAATCACAGGCAACAAACATTTCGGGCTCGTTTTGCTCGGTCTGATGCAGCACGGGGCTGGGACTTGGCTTCCATCCCATACGGATGCGGATCAGCGGATACTTGCGGGCATATTCTACGGCAGGACGCTTGCACTTTTCCGCAAGGGGCACGATCTCGCCGCGCTCAAGACGAAGCTCGCGCTCGGCTCTCGCCATATCGTTATAGTCGCCGTTCTCGGGCAGCACCACAAGCTCAATGCGGATATCGTCATAGGGCTCGTCATGCACGGTAAAATCGAACTCGGGGAAAACGGCATACTCGTTGTTTTGGATCACGGCATGGATCTTGTACCAATAGTTGCGGTAAACGCGCACCAGGCAGCAAAGGCCCTCTTTTTTAATGCCGTACCAAGAAAGCATCGGCTTTTCATAGGCATAGTCCACGTCCTCACGCTCGGTAAAAAAGGTCTGCATCTCGCCCACGCGGCTGATGGTGCGGGGCAGGATCCAATAGCCCTTATCCCCCGCCTTGGCGTTGCCAAGCTCAGGCAAGACACGGAGCTGCTTGCAGCTCCAAAACACTTCCTTTTTCAAGGTAAGCAAATAGCTGTTTCCGGTGTCAAGCACGTCAAAATCAAAGCGCTTGCCCTTCTCGTCTACGGCATAAAACAGATCCTTTAAGGTATCCATCTTAAAATAACCTCCAAAAATTTTATTTTTCATCTTGATTATATCAAACAGATGCGCTATAATAAAGTCAAATTCCACAGAAAAAAGTTCAAAAAATAAAGATGGTGATATCATGAACATCCAAGATTGCAATCCTTTTTTGCGCGCAGCTGAGCTGCAGCCCGCCGTGCTTGAGGGCAAGGGAGACCGCATGGCGTACGACCACCGCCTGTTTTATATTTTAGAGGGCTGCGGTGAACTGATCCTTGAGGCGCGCGCGACTCCCCTTTCCCCCGATATGGCCATTCTGCTTCGCCCCGGCGTGGGCTATCATTTTCGGGGCAAGATGCGTGTGGCGGTGTTGAATTTTGATCTCACCCGCAGTGCCGTAGCCAAAACGACCCCTATCTGCCCACCACCCATAGCAAAATTTGACAGCGCGCAGATCTTTGACAGCGAAAGCCTTGACGTGTTGGAAAAACCCCTGCTGCTAAGCGATGCGCGCGCCTTTAAAACCGACGTTTTAACCATCGTCCGCAGCTTTTCGCAAGGGGACGCGCTCTCCGACGCGCTTTGCTCTGCCCTGCTGAAAAAACTGTTTGCCGAGCTGCTGGCCTCGATGCAGCGTGCTGCCAGCCCCACCGAAGCCTTGGTCGAGCGCGTGCGCCGCTACATCCACCTGTACGCTGCCGAGATCACAGATAACCGCGCCCTTGGCGAGGTCTTTGGCTATCACCCGGTATATCTGGCACAGGTCTTTCATCAGCACACGGGCAAAAACCTGCACCACGCCATTTTAGAGGCCCGCATCGAGCTTGCCTGTCAGTGGCTCTCCCGCACCGATCACAGCATTGAACGCATCGCCTTTGACACGGGCTTTTCCTCGCGCAATCATTTTTGCACGGTCTTTCGCCGCATTATGGGTGTTACGCCCCTTTCCTATCGTAGCAAGCAATAAAAAGAGGCACACGCATACGTGTGCCTCTTTTTATCAAAAACCGCGTTTTCTCATACCGTTAAGGGGTTTATTTCCCGTTAAAGCGAAACGAGGCGTGATACAGCGCGTCGTTTTCATCCCCCACGATCACGCCGTGCCACTCTGCCGTGGTTCCCGCAAAGCAGATCACCTCCAGCGCATCGCAAACAGCGATCGCCCCCGCGGCAACGCGCTTGATGCCCGGATGCAGCGTCAGCGTTTTGGCGGTTCGCCCCGTGGGGCAGTACAACAGCGTGCTGCCGTCCGCAGTATACAGCGCGCCGTCCCGTTCGCAAAGAGCCTCATTCCCTGCAGCCACCCGTACGTATCCCAAGCGAGGGCACGCGGCAAAGGACGCGGCAGAAGCGACCTTAACGGTGGTGGGCAGCTCCACTGCCCCCACAATACTGTTGGCAAAGGCATAGGGCAGGATCTCTGTTACGGTATCCCCGGCGGGGCTGCGCGGTGGGATCAGCACGCAGGCATCGGTGCAAGCTCCAAGCCCCGCCAACGCGCAGGTACCGTCACCGTTGCTGCGGAAATACAGCCCCTCGCTGTAAGATTTTGTCACGGACGTACTGCCCGAAATGCTTTCCTCGGGCGTTTTTTCATTCTCGGATGGGGTCTCGGCCAATGGGGGCTCGGGCTGCTGCTCTCCGCCCTCCTCGGGTGGCGCCGCTGCAACCTCGGTGCTCTGCCCCAGCACCACACAGCCCGCAACGATCACGCACAAAAGCATTAGGCATCCTACGGTCTTCCAGATCTTCATTTTCTTTCTCCTTCTTGCGGCAGCTGCCGCGTTATTGTGTTCTAAGATGTTACCACGCCGCGCCCCTTTGGTCAAGCCCCATTCGGTCGTGCAAAAACGACGGCACATTCCAAAAAAGATAGAAAGATCCTTGCTCCGCAGTCAAAAAATCAAAGAACACCGCAGTTTGCGTTGAATTTTGCGTCAAAAAAATTTACACCCCGCCGCCGTTTGTCTTTTTTCACCACCTTGACAGGCCACTGCCTTTTATGTTATGATAATATTATATGATTTAAGGACGGTAATTTATGAAGCTTTTGTTCATTGGTAACAGTCATACCTACTATAACGCTATGCCCGAGACCGTGCTTTACCTGTTGGAAGCCACCGGTCAAAAAACACACGTTTCGGTGCTGACCGAGGGGGGGCGCAGTCTTGCTCAACACGCAATGTCTCCCGCCACCGCTTTGAATATCCGTTGCGGCAAATACGACCTCGTGATTGCACAGGACAAGTCCTCCGGCTTTGACCCCATCACCTTTAAGGACGGTGCCAAGGCCATCAAGGAAATGGCCGATCACGCCAACACCCCTCTGGTCCTGTATATGCCCTGGACAGGCAGAGCCAAGCGCATACATCAGCCGACGATGACCGAGGCATATCAGCAGTTCTGCAAGGCCAACGGCTGCCTGCTTGCCCCTGTGGGCGAGGTTTTTTCTCGCCTGCTGACCAGCAACGGCCCCAACCTGCTTTATCACGAGGACGGCAATCACGCCTCTCCCCTTGGCAGCTATCTTGCTGCCGTCACCATCTTTTACACCATTACGGGTCGCAAGCGCATCATCAACGTAGAGGATATGAAGGACCCCGGCATTGCCGCAGGCTTTCCCGCCGAGCTGTGCCAGCGCATCCATACCGAGGCTTGCCGTATGAGCCGCTTGTATAACGGATGATGGCGCCGCTTTGCTTTGGGGGGATCCGATTGCCCCACGGCCTGATGCTGGCCCCGATGGCAGGCGTCAGCGATGCCACCTTCCGCATTCTTTGCCGCCGCGCCGGTGCAGAATACACCGTCAGTGAAATGGTTTCTGCCAAGGCGCTGTGCTTCGAGCAAAAAAGCAAAAAAGCCAAAAGCGCCAAAACTGCGGCCCTCGCAGCCATCACCGCCGAGGAAGCGCCAATGGCCATCCAGCTTTTTGGCAGCGACCCCGACTTTATGCGTGAGGCCGCGCTGCTGCTGGAAAGCGGCGAATATCTGGGCGCCTGCAGCGAGGTGCCACCTGCGGCCATCGATATCAATATGGGCTGTCCCGTGGCCAAGGTTGCAGGAAACGGCGAGGGCAGCGCCCTGCTGAAGGACCCCGACCGCGCCGCCGCCATCGTGACCGCGATCAAAAAATCCATCAAGCTCCCCGTCACCGTCAAGATCCGCGCGGGCTGGGATGCAAGCAGCATCAACGCCCCCGAATTTGCCAAGCGGATGGAGGCGGCCGGTGCCGATCTCATCACCGTTCACGGCCGCACGCGTCAGCAATTTTACGCACCGTCAAGCGATAATCGCGTCATTGCCGCCGTTAAACAGGCCGTTTCTGTTCCTGTTGTGGGCAACGGTGATCTTTTTACCGCTGACGACGTCAGACGTATGCGCGAGGAAACGGGCTGCGACGGTGTAATGATCGCCCGCGGCGCCATGGGCAACCCCTTTTTGTTTTCCGAGATCCTTGCCATGGACGAAGGGCTCCCGTTCGTCCCCCCAACCGACAAGGAGCGATTGGACACTGCACTGGCCCACGCCGCCGATATGGTGATGCGCAAGGGCGCCCGTGTGGGACTTGCAGAGGCGCGCAAGCATATGCTGTGGTATTGTAAGGGGCTGCGCGGTGCCTCCACCGCCCGCGACGCGCTGACCCGTGCCGAAAGCCTTGCCGATTTTTCTGCGGTTTTTGCCACATTGCTGGAGCGTAACGTATGAGCATCCGTATTTTGACCAAGGACCCAACGCTAAGGGCTATGCTACGCTTGGAGTCCATACGCCAGGGCTTTCGCGAGGAGGGAGACCCCTCGATCCTGCTGACAGACCTGGATACCGCCGCACCGCCAAACGATGCAGAAGGTGCCTTTACCGTTCTGCTTTCTGCCGACCCCGCGCGGCTTGCCGCTTTTGCCAAAAGCACGCCCTATGCAGTGCTTTCCCTCCCCTTTTCGGTGCGGGATTTTGAGAATATCCTATACCGTTATGGGGGTAACGTCAAAAAAGCAAGCCTGTGCAAAGAGGCAGACGGCTATCGCTTAAACGGCAAAAAAGTGGCACTGAGCCGCACCGAGGCCACCCTGCTTGACCTTCTTTATCAAAACCGCGGCAATACCGTAACGGAGGCCGCGCTGGCCGCCCTGCTTGGCGACAGCGCCGCCCACACCAACACGCTGGCCGTCTATCTTTACCGCCTGCGCCGCAAGCTTTGCGCAGACGGTGTCAATCGCATCCTCACCGTTCGCGGCATCGGCTACTGCCTGACGGACGACTCAATTCTGTAAACGAGGTGAACGCTATGAAAAAAACGCGGATATTAGCATTGCTGCTTGCTTTGCTGTTGTTGGCGCTTCCGCTGCTCTCCTGCTCTGACAAGCCCGAGACGCCACCCGAAGCGCCCTTGCCAAGCACGCCTCAGTCCCCCACCCCGGAGGGAAATGGCCCTGCGGATGACGGTGAACCGAACACCGACCCCGACTACGATCCCACCAAGGATCCCGAGCTGTTTCTTTCTAACAACGGCTACCCGATGGAGTTTAAGGTCGTTTTCACCAAGGATGGCTATGGCTTTGACACTGCCGCCGGAACCATCTTAAACGGCTCGAACAGTCTGCGCTACACCTTTGCGGGCGACGATCTGCGTGACCTTTACCGCATTTTTGACAACTGCAATCTGTGGACGCTGCCGACCGCGCTGACATACAGCCAGCTGACGGGCAACAGTGCCGGCGAATCGGTCTTGCTTTACACTCTGACCGTCAGCACCGTTGACCGAGAAGCGCGCACCTATTATATTGATAGCGCCGCCATTTCGCGCCTGTCATCCGACCCAAACGTGGCCAATCTCAGCGCAGCCGTGACCGAGCTGGAGGCCTTGACCGCAATGTACGCGGAAAAAGCAGGAAATTGAATACGCTCCAACGCAAGGCCCCCATCGTCCTGTTAGATTCGGGTGCGGGTGGCATCGGCGTTTTGAGAGAAGTGAAAAAGCTGCTCCCTCGGGAGCAGCTTATTTATTTTGGAGATCGCGCCAACGCCCCCTACGGAGAGAGAGACGAGGAGGAGGTGCGCCGACTGGTGCTTTCTGCCGCCGCGCGATGGCTCCCCTGTGCCAAGGCGCTTTTGCTGGCCTGCAACACCGCAACGGCAGCCGCCGTAGACGCGCTGCGCCAGCGCTACCCCACGGTCCCCATTATCGGCATGGAGCCCGCCCTGCTCCCCGCCCTGCGCATCTCCAAGCATCCCAAGGTGGCTGTGCTGGCGACCGCCGCCACGCTGCGCAGCCAAAAATTCCGCAATTTGATGAAAATGCACGCAAAATCCGCACACGTATGGCAGATTTCTGCACCGGGCATTGTCCGCTTGGTTGAAAAAGGCCGTGCAGATTCCCCCGAAATGGATGCCTATCTGCGCAACTTGCTTGCACCGCTGCCCACCTTGCCGGACGCTGTCGTTTTGGGCTGCACCCACTTTCCCTTTGCCAAGCCCTCCCTTGCGCGGGTGTTGGGTGGCGTCCCCTGCTTTGACGGCGCCGCCGGCACCGCGCGAGAGCTGAAGCGTCGCCTGCAGGCGCTGGAGCTGGAAACGGACACGCCCGGTACGGGCGGCATTCTGCTGACCTCCAGCGATCCGACGGCACTGCCCTTATTTTCACGCTTGCTATCCCAAAGCAATACCTAAAGTGCCCCCGATCTGCATAAACTGGTGCAAAGGGGGTGTACTATGACACGCTATCCGATCCTATCCAAAGCCATACGGCGCCACTGTCTTGGCAGCAGAGAGCTGCTGGTGCTGGAATACGATCTGCCGTCGGGCAGCTCCCCCGCCGCAACGCATTTTTGTGCAATGGTGCAGGCGCTGCTCCGTTTTGCGGAGGAGACCTATCTTCCCATAGCCGCGGCACAGCTGCAGGATGCAGTCGCCAAACAGGCCGTACATTGCTTTTTCTCATACCGTTATCGGGTCAAATTGCATTTTTCCAACCAAAAAGAGTGCGTACAACTGACCCTGACCGTCACGCTGCTTCACGGAAGCAAGCTTTTGCAAAGGGAGCGTCTCATCACCCTTTGGGAGCCCACGCTCTCCCTTCAGCTCCCGCAAAACGACTACAGACAGAAAGATTGAAAAAATACCGCTACCCACTTGAAAATAAATGCTAATTATGTTAAAATTATAATAATTATAATTATTTGTCAAAAAAGGAGAGTGAGAGCGTTATGTCCAAGGAGGCCATTCAACGTATTTTAGAGGCCGAGGATCAGGCGGCGGTCCTGTGCCGCGTAGCGGGCGAGCGTGCAGCGGAAATGCGCCGACGCATCCACGCGCAGGGAGAAGCCCATTGTGCCGAGGTCGAGCAAGAGACCGAGATCGAATACGCCGCCCGACTGGACGAGGTCAGACAACGCGCCCTTTCTCTTGAAGAAAAGAAATGTGCCGAGGCAGAGGCGGAGGCCGCAGCCATTGAGGCTACCGCCAAGGAACGAATGGCCGAGGCCATTCATATGATCGTTTGGGAGATTATTGAGCGATGTCAGTAAACAAAATGGAAAAGCTGACTGTTGTCGCGCCAAGATCGGATGCTGACGCCATTCTCCGCGCCCTGATGCACCTGCGCACGGTATCCCTTGCCCCAACCCAAGGGGCAGAGGAGATCGGCACCCTCCCCTCTGACGAGGAGCGTGCTGCCGCAGCTGCCACCGTTGCGGGCATAGAGGCCGTCCTTCCGCTTTTGACAAAGCGCAGCAAGCGCAAAAAGCCGCTGTTTGCACAGCAGACTCCCGTCTCGTTGGCGGAATTTTGCGCCGACGGTCGCTGCGACACAGCAAAAAAGGTGGTAGAAGAAGCCACCAAGATCTTAGAGCAGCAAACCAAGCTGCAAGCCGAAAAAGAGGCGGTGCAGGCACGGATGGAAGGCTACAAACCTTATCTGGATCTGGAGCATCCGCCAAGCTTTACCGGCACCGAGACCACATCGCACGTGGTGGGCGCTCTGCCGGCCGGTACGCAGCAGCAACGCATCAACACCGTGCTTGACGGCCTTGCCGCACAGATCGAGATCATCTCGGAGGACAGCATAGGACTTTACGTTTCCCTGACCGTCCACCACAGCGACAAGGAGGTCGCCCTGCGGCAACTGACCGCACTGGGCTTTATGCGCGCCCCCTTGCCCGAAACCGATCTTTCTGTCAAGGCCCTGTTTGACCAGGCTAAGCGAGAGCGCAGCAGACTTGAGGACGAGCTTTCTCGCCTGGACGCCCGCCTTTCTGTGCTGGCCGAGCGCCTGACCGACGTTGAGATCCTTTACGATATTGAGCGCACTACCCTGTTGACCGAGGAGCACAAATGCAGCCTTGTCGCCACCGCAGAGTGCGTGATCCTTTCCGGCTGGTGCCCGACTAAGCAAAAGCAACGGGTGGCCCCGATCCTTGAGGGCTTTGGCGCCGCCTACAGCTTTGACCCCCCCGCCAAGGATGATGACGTGCCGATCCAGCTGCAAAACAACGGCTACGCCAAAAACTTTGAATGGGTGCTGGGAATGTACGCGTATCCCAAATACGGCACCTTTGACCCCACCTTTGTGATGAGCATCTTCTATTTCCTGATCTTTGGCCTGATGTTTGCCGATGCGGGATACGGCCTTGTCCTGATGGCGGTCTGCTTTGGGGCCGTGCGATGGGGGCACCCCCGCGAGGGGATGAAGCGCTTTTTGCTGATGTTTGGCTATTGCGGCATCTCCAGCTTTCTGTTTGGTGTGCTGTTTGGCGCTTACTTCGGCAATTTTCCCCTTTCCTTTATGGAAAACGTGCTGGGCACCCCCGTCAATCAACTGCCCAACCTATCTCTGCTGCCCACCGAGGTGGCAAACCTTGCCATCCTGTTTGATCCCCTGCAAAGCCCGATGGGCTTTCTGATTGTATCACTGGCGGCAGGTGCGTTGCACCTGATCGCCGGTATGGCGGTCAAAGCCTTTGTCCTGTGCCGCAAGGGAAAGCCTCTTGACGCACTATTTGACATCTGCACCTATTGGCTGCTGTTTGCGGGCATCGGCGTGCTGTTTGTTGACCGCACCGTCGGCCTTTGGCTGACGATAGGCGGCGTTGCCTCTATCGTACTGACCCAAGGGCGCCGCAAAAAGGGTGTTTTGATGAAGTTGGCCGGGGGGCTCTTGGGCCTTTACGACCTGATCAATTACGCCTCCGATCTCCTCTCCTACTCCCGCGTGCTGGCCCTTGGCCTTGCGGCAGGCGTGGTAGGACAGGTCATCAACACCCTCGCCACGCTGAAGGGTGGCTCTCTCATCGGCATTCTTTTGATGATCGTGGTCTTTTGCGTGGGCCATCTGCTCAATCTGGTCATCAACGTGCTGGGCACCTTTGTCCACACCTCGCGACTGCAATACATTGAATTTTTCAACAAATTTTACGAGGAAGGCGGCACACCCTTTTGCCCGATAGCTCCCTCCGACCGCTATTCTACCGAGGCGGAGCCCGCCACAGCGGCCGCAACCGAATCCACGGCCGCGCAACAAGCCGAACACCACAATTAAAAAATACAGACAACAAAAAGGAGAACGTATTATGGAATTCTTTAAAGCGATCTTTAGCGGAACGAACATCGCCCTGATCGGCGCCGCCCTTGCGGTCATCCTGCCCGGCATCGGCAGTGCCCGCGGCGTTTCTATGGTAGGCGAGGCCGCCTCCGGCCTGCTGACCGAGGACCCCTCTAAATTCGGCAAGGTGCTGATCCTGCAGGCCCTCCCCGGCACGCAGGGCATCTACGGCCTGATCACCGCCTTTTTGATCGTATTCAAGCTCGGTCTCTTGGGCACCCCCGTCAATCCCGACGTCACCGGCGGTGTTTACTTTCTGATGGCTGCCCTTCCCATTGCCGTTGTCGGCTACTACTCTGCACTCAAGCAGGCCAAGGTCGCCGCCGCAGGCGTCAATCTGGTCTCTAAGCGCCCCGACGAGGTCGGCAAGGCCATTACCTCCGCCGCCCTGGTCGAGACCTATGCCATTTTTGCAGTTCTGGTCTCGCTTTTGCTGGTTCTCTTTGCCTGATCGCAAGCGCGTATGAACGGACTTGATAAAATTACCGATCGGATCCTGACCGACGCCAAGGATAAAGCCCGCAGGATCCTTGAAGAGGCACAAAACGATTGCCGACAGGCCGCGCAGGATTACGCCGACAAGGCCGACGCCATCCGCGACCGCATCGCCACCCGTACCATGCAAGAGGGCGAGGCATTGATCGCCAGAGCAAGATCCTCGGCCGCAATGACCCGCCGTGATATTTTGATCGCCACCAAGGCCAAGCTACTGAACGAGGCCTTTGAGGCCGCCAAGGCGCAGATCTGTGACACCGACTACGGTAAATACCGCGAGCTGCTGGTGGCACTGCTTTCCTGCGCCCTGCTTGAGCAGGCTCAAAACGAGCAGACGAGCCTGGAGCTTGGCGACGAGATCGAGGAATTTGAAGTCTTTGAGGTGCTGATGAGCAAAGCAGATAAAGAGCGCTTCGGCACCGCCGTTCTGGAGGGAGCCCGCAAGGTCACCGAGCGCCGCATCGGCTCCGCCCGCACCGAAAAGCTGCGCCTATCCGAGGAGGATGCCGACATCGAGGGCGGCCTGATCCTGCGATACGGAAACGTTGAGACCAACTGCTCGATCTCTGCTCTGCTTGCCGGTATGCGCCGCGAGCTTGAGCCCAAGATCTCTGCAATCCTGTTTGACTAAGCTATACGAAAGGATGTGACGCCGATGGCCAAACGCTATGACCCAACCGAATATCTTTACGTCTCGGCGCGCATTCGTGCTCTGGAGGGCAGATTGCTTTCCACCGAGCAATGGAATCGCCTTGTCGAGCTATCCGATCAGGATGAGATCCTTGCGGCCTTTACCGACGGGCGCGCCGAGACCGCACGGGGAGAAGCCTGTGCCGAGGCTGCCCTGCGCGCCGCAATATCCACCGTTGCCGAATCCGTGCCCGATAAGCGATTGCCGCTTTTTTTACAATACCCCTACGACTGCAACAACGTCAAGGCGCTGGAAAAGTGTCGCCGCTGCGGCGCCGATCCCGCCGAGCTTTTGATCGATCTGGGCAGCATCCCCGTAAAAGACCTGAAAGCAGCATCGGAAAACGAGCTTTTAGAGCGCTTGCCCCCGCATATGTCCACCGCGCTTTTACAAGCGCGCGAGGCCTTTGAAAAAACGGCAGATCCACGCGAGATCGATTTTATTCTGGATAAGGCCGCCTTTGCCGATATGGCCGAGGCCGCCGCGCCCTTTCCCTTTGCCGCCGAGCTGGTCACGGTCAAGGCAGAGCTGATCGATCTGCTGATGTGCTGCCGCTTGATCCGTATGCGCTCGCCCGACCTTGGCCGTGCCATGTTGGATCGCGCCGCGCTATCCCAAGGCCGCTTTGAAAAGCAAACGCTGCTTGACTGGTATGATGCAGGCGAGCAAGCGCTGCTTGACGGCATTTTCGGCACACCGTATGCCAAAATTTTTGACAAAGAGGCTTCGCTTTTCCAAATTGAAAAGCGTGCCGACGACTATTTGATGTCGCTTGTGCGCCGCGCCCGTTCCGTGATCTTTGGCGCAGAGGTGCCCATCGCCTATCTGATGGCACTGGAGACCGAAGGTAAAAATCTGCGCATTCTGTTGGCCGGCAAGCGCGCCGGTCTTGACAGCACCGCCATCAAGGCAAGAATGAGAGAGCATTATGTATAAGATCGGTATGATAGGTGACCGCGACAGCACGCTGTGCTTTATGGCACTCGGCTTTTCGGTCTTTGAGGCAAACGACCCGGCACAGGCCCGCGAGGCCTTGCACAAGGCAGCCAAAAGCGGCGAATTTGCCACCATTTACATTGTTGAGGATCTTGCTGCTGCCATTGAAGAGGACATCGCCCTCTATAAAGACGTGCCTCTGCCTGCCGTTACCGTTCTGCCCGGGCGCCGCGGCGCAACAGGCTATGGTATGGCGGCGATCAAGGCTGCGGCCGAGCGTGCCGTCGGCACAGATATTTTGAAATAGCCCCGCAACGGTATGCGTTTTCGCTGTTTTTAACGACAAAATCCGAGAAGGAATAGGAAAGATGATTGAAGGAAGAATTTTGAAGATATCCGGCCCCTTGGTCATTGCCGAGGGCATGCGAGAGGCCAATATGTTCGACGTAGTCCACGTGGGCAAGGATCGCCTGATTGGCGAGATCATTGAGATGCACGGCGACCGCGCCTCGATCCAGGTCTATGAAGAGACCGCCGGCCTTGGCCGCGGTGACCGTGTGGAATCCACCGGCTCCCCTTTGTCGGTAGAGCTTGGCCCCGGATTGATCCGCAATATCTACGACGGTATCCAGCGCCCCTTGGAGACCCTGCGCGAAAAATACGGTCCCAACATCACCAAGGGCATCAGCGAGCCCGCGCTGGATCGGGAAAAGCGCTGGTATTTTGAGCCAGCCGTCTCCTTTGGCACCACGCTAAGCGGCGGCGATATATTCGGCTACGTTCAAGAGACGTCGGCTATGCGACACAAGCTCCTGGTCCCCCCCGGTGTTTCCGGCGTGGTGGCCGAGATCCACGCAGGCGAGTTTACCGTAACCGAGCCTGTGGTAAAGCTGCGCACCGGTGACGACGAGATCATCTCCTTGACTATGCTGCAAAAATGGCCCGTGCGCCGCGCCCGCCCCATTCGCGAAAAACTGGCACCCACCGCGCCTCTGATCTCGGGACAGCGCCCCATCGACGCGCTCTTTCCCATTGCAAAAGGCGGCACTGCCTGTGTCCCCGGGCCCTTTGGCTCCGGCAAGACCGTGGTGCAGCACCAGCTTGCCAAATGGAGCGACGTGGATCTGGTGGTCTATATCGGTTGCGGCGAACGCGGCAATGAGATGACCGACGTTCTGCGCGAATTCCCCGAGCTGACCGACCCCCGCACCGGCAAATCTCTGATGGAACGCACCATCCTCATTGCCAACACCTCGGATATGCCCGTGGCCGCACGCGAGGCCTCGATCTATACCGGCATCACCATTGCGGAATATTACCGTGATATGGGCTATGACGTGGCTGTGATCGCCGACTCCACCTCCCGCTGGGCAGAAGCCCTGCGTGAAATGTCGGGTCGCCTTGAGGAAATGCCCGGCGAGGAGGGCTACCCTGCCTATCTCACCTCCCGCCTTGCCCAATTTTACGAGCGAGCCGGCAAAGCCGTTTGCCTTGGCTCTGACGAGCGCGAGGGCTCGCTGACCGCCGTGGGCGCTGTTTCGCCCCAGGGCGGTGATATTTCGGAGCCTGTCACCCAGGCCACCCTGCGTATCGTCAAGGTCTTTTGGGGACTTGACGCCGCGCTTGCCTATGCCCGCCATTTCCCTGCCATCAACTGGCTAAATTCCTATTCTCTGTACCGTGACCGTCTTTCCGACTGGTTCTCCACCAACGTGGCACCGGATTGGATGGAAAAGACCGGCAAGCTTTTGTCGATCCTCCAAACCGAAAACGAGCTGCAGGAGATCGTAAAACTGGTGGGCATGGATGCCCTTTCTACCGAGGATCGCATCACGCTGGAGACCGCCCGCTCGATCCGCGAAGACTTCCTTCAGCAAAACGCCTTTGACGAAGGCGATGCATATACCCCCGCCAAAAAGATGTACGCATTGATGGATCTGATCTTTACCTTTGACAAAAAAATGAGGGATGCCGCAGCCGATGGTACAGATGTTGAAGCACTGGCCGCGCTGCCCATCCGAGAGCGCATCGGTCGCGCAAAGTCCGTACCGTATGTGAGTTTTGATGCCGAATGCGCCATTATCAAGACCCGCATCGATCAAGAGATCGCCGCCGCAAGGGCCGCAAATTAAGGAGGTGCCGACGTGATCCGCGAATACAGAACCATTGAAGAGGTCGCCGGCCCCCTGATGCTGGTAAAGCAGGTGGACGGCGTGAAATACGACGAGCTTGGCGAGATCGAGCTGCCCACCGGCGAGATCCGCCGCTGTCGCGTGCTGGAGGTCAACGGCCGCAACGTACTGGTACAGCTGTTTGACAGCGCACAGGGGCTTTCCCTTTCCGAGAGCAAGGTGCGCTTTATGGGACACGGCGTTGAGCTGAACGTTTCGGAAAGCATGCTTGGCCGCGTGCTGGACGGTATGGGACAGCCCATGGACGGCGGAGCCCCCATCCTGCCCGAAAAAACACTGAACATCAACGGCACCCCCATCAACCCTGCCGCACGGCAATATCCCTCTGAATTCATCCAGACCGGCATTTCCACCATCGACGGCTTGAACACGCTGGTGCGCGGCCAAAAGCTGCCCATCTTCTCGGGCTCGGGTCTGCCCCACGCCAATCTTGCCGCGCAGATCGCAAGACAGGCCAAGGTCCCCGGTGACGAGAGCAAGTTTGCCGTTGTATTTGCCGCTGTGGGTATTACCTTTGAGGAAGCCGATTTCTTTATCTCCGACTTTCGCAAGACCGGTGCGCTGGACCGCACCGTGCTCTTTATCAACCTGGCCTCCGACCCCGCCATCGAGCGTATCACAACGCCCCGTATGGCCCTGACCGCCGCCGAATATCTTGCCTTTGAAAAAAATATGCACGTGCTGGTCATTATGACCGACATCACCAACTATGCAGAGGCACTGCGAGAGGTCTCTGCCGCCCGCAAGGAGGTCCCCGGCCGACGCGGCTATCCCGGCTATCTGTATACAGACCTTGCCACGATGTACGAGCGCGCAGGCCGCAAAATGGGCAGCGACGGCTCGATCACCATGATCCCCATTCTCTCTATGCTCGAAGACGACAAGACCCACCCCATCCCCGACCTGACCGGCTATATTACCGAGGGTCAGATCATCCTTTCTCGTGAGCTTTACCGCAAGGGCTTTTTGCCCCCCGTTGACGTGCTGCCCTCGCTTTCCCGTTTAAAGGACAAGGGCATCGGCAAGGGCAAGACCCGCGAGGATCACGCAGGCGTGATGAACCAGCTGTTCGCCGCCTATGCACGCGGAAAGGACGCCAAGGAGCTGATGGTCGTGCTGGGCGAGGCCGCCCTCACGCCGCTGGACCGCCTTTACGCACAGTTTGCCGACGCCTTTGAGGCCGAATACGTCAATCAAGGCTTTTATGAAAACCGCCCGATCGAAAAAACGATGGAGCTTGGCTGGCAACTGCTTTCTATCCTCCCCCGCAGCGAAATGAAGCGCATCCCCCCCGCACTGGTCTCTAAATACTGGCCAAAGAGCGCCGACTGAAAGGACGGGCACTATGGCTGAAATTCGTGTAAACCCCACCCGTATGGAGCTGAAAAAGCTGCAGTCTCGCTATCAAACGGCGCGGCGCGGTCACAAGCTTTTAAAGGATAAGCGCGACGAGCTGATGCGGCGCTTTTTGGACGTGATACGGCGAGATAAGGCGCTGCGCCTACAGGTAGAGGCCGCACTTCAGCGTGCCTATGCCTCCTTTGCGCTGGCCGAGGCTGCCTCTCACCCCGCACAGATCCGCGAGGCGTTGATCCTGCCCAAAAGCACAAGCGAGGTCCACGTCAGCTACCGCAACCAAATGAACGTGGTGGTTCCCGACTTTTCTACGTCTGAGATCACTGAAAACGGTGTGGACAGCTACAATTACGGCCCCGTTTTTACCTCGGGCGAGCTAGATGGCGCGTTGGCTGAGCTCAATGCTATCCGCCGCGACCTGCTGACACTTTCTGCCCTGGAAAAAGAAGCCCAGCTTCTTGCACAGGAGATCGAGCGCACGCGTCGACGCGTCAATGCACTGGAGCATATCATGATGCCCCGTTACCTTACTACCATCCGCAGCATTAAAATGAAGCTGGACGAGAACGAGCGCGGCAATATCACAAGACTGATGAAGGTCAAGGATATGATGATCGCCGCCCAGGTCCGTGAAAAGCACCAATTTTTCCCCGACGAGGAGGAATAAAAAAATACCGACGGAGCGATATGCTTTCCGTCGGTATTTTTTGTTTTTCTATTTTTTGTATTCCATTTTCCAGTTTCTGTTATTGTTTTTTCTATTTTTGTTTATTACGATTTTCAGTTTTGCTTTGTTTTTGACCAATTCTTTATTTTCCGACCACAAAAACGCGATTGGATGAGATCCCCAATGCAGTTGATATCAGCTCCACCAAGGCTTGCCGCACAGTCGGATCCTCGCCGCCGTGGCAGACCAAGGCGACCCCCGCCACCGTTGGAGGACGCAGCGTTGCATACAGCGCCTGTTGCTTGTTTCCACTGCCCACCGTGGCCGGGTCACCGTCGCGGTCCAAGGCATAGACCGTTCGATATCCGCTTTCCAGCGTGACCATAGCTTCTACGCCGCTGACGTGCGCCACAGCACCGCACAGCTTTTCCAGATCCTTTTCCAATGCATCCGCATACGCCCTTAGCTCCGCGGCATCCTGCATGGGCACAGCGCCGCTTGTAGCCTCCTCTACACTCGTCTCATATCCGGAGCCGATCAAAAGCAAGCAAGCCCCCAGCACCACGCCCAGCACCAACAACCAAACCTTTCCGCGGCTTTTCAAAAATGCCAGCGGCCCGCTTACGGTGGGGCGCTGTTTTTTTGCCCCCTCAGATTTCATGCTCATCTAACGCTCACCTCACATTCAAACCGTTCTGCAAGCCACGCCTCGATCTCATATGGGTCGCGCATCAATCCGCCACCCTTTAAACGGAGCGCCAGCCCCGCCAGCTCGCCGCCATCACCCAGCGCAATACTCAGTTCATACTGCACCTCCGCAAGCCCGAACTCTTTTTCCAATGCAAAAACAAGACCGCGCCGTAGCTGCTCTGCGCTGCGGCGCGAAACCGCCTCCTGCAGCATTTGCTCATACGCCGCCCTGTCCGCCTCCTCCGCGCCCACGCCAATGCATCCCCCCTCGGCACCGGATAAAGAGTAAACGGGACGCAGGATCAGCAGCAAAACCACCAGCGACGCAAAAAAACGCAAAAATCGCTTGGCTCCCTCGCGCTCTTCGCCGGGCAAAGCAAGCTCCAATATCGTCACACCAAGACACACGCTAAACAAAGCCAACACGCCGCCGCTCATATGCCACCCCCTGCCACGGCGCACCGCGCCATCAGCGTAAGAGAAAACGTCATCGTCACAAACAGCGAAGCGATCACGGCAAGAAAATACCCATAGACCGATGCCAGCTCCGCCAGCAGCTTTTCCTCGCCGTCACACCCCATCAGCTTAGCCATAGCACCGCCAAGCAAAAAAACGATGCGGTTGAGCAACAGCGAAACAAACACGGGCAAAAACAAGAAAAACAACGCCAATACCGCGGCCATTCCCGCCACCGACCGCAGATAGGCCACACTGCCGGTCACGGTGCGCAAGGCCTCTGAGATCGAGCCACCCACCACCGGCAAAAAACTACCCGCTGCAAAGCGCACGGTGCGCATAGCAAGCCCGTCGCTCCCCTTTGCCAACGTGCTTTGCATCCCCAAAGTGCCGCAAAGCAGCAGCATCAATAACGAAAAGCACCACGTATAGGTCCGCTTGATCAGCACCGCCAAGGATCGCAGCTCCCCCTTGCCCGACAGCGCATCCAAAAGCCCAAGACAAAGGCATATTCCCGCCACAGGCAGGACTGTACCTGCGATCACGGTTTCCAGCACTGCCAAAAAGGCGCTCATGATCCCGTGATTGGCAACGGCGGCCGCCACATTCCCGCCCATTGCATACAATGCTCCCATCATCGGAACCAACGCAGCCGAAAGCTCCCGCAACACCGAAAACAGCGACGCGATCTCAAAAAAGCGTGTACGTTGTAGAGAAATGATGACAAGACAAAGAGAAAGCGTGGCACAAAAGGATAGCGCACGGCCCGTGTCGGTACCGCCCGAAACGCGCATTGCGCGAAACACTGCCGAAAGCAGCAACACGCCGCATATTCCGGCCAAAAGCGCAAGATTTGCTCCAAGCTCAAGCCCCGTGACCCGACCAACCGCCTCTAAAACGGCACTTGGCGCGCTTGCTTGCCGCGTCGCCTCTCCCACGGCAGCCATATCCTCCGAAAACAGCTCTGGCGGAAGCAGCTCTGCTACCTCAGGCGGTATCGCGCCCATAAAATTCGCAAGATCATCCTTGATCGCGTCCGCCTCCGCCCCGACGTCAAGCGCTTCTGCCCCGCCGCCCTCCTTGACGGCGGCGACAGAAAGCGGCGTCAAGCACACGAAAAGCGCGAAAAACGCGCACCATATCCATACTTTTTTCAAAAATTCAACAGCTCCTTTGCAACGTCCAGCACGTCGTCTATAAGCGGCAAACACAGCACCAGGATCTCCAGCCTCCCCAGCAACCGCACGCCGTCGCCCACACCGCTCTCGCCCAGATCACGGCAAAAGCCGGCCGTGATCTCGCTGATCAGCGCCACCCCCGCCGCGCGCAGCAGCGGCGTGGCATAATCGACCGCCCCCGATACCGCAAGCAGCGTCTCCACCCGCCCAAGGATCAGCGCGTAAAGAGGCATTGCGGCGCAAAAAAAGGCCAGTGTTGTGCCAAGTCTCACCGATGATGCCAGGCTTGGCCGCACCTCCTTGATCAACAGGATCGCCAAAACGGCAAGCAGGGCGACCCCCGCCGTCTGCATCATCCCGCCACCTCAAAGGCCAAAAATGCCGCGCACCGTGTCAAACAGATCGCCGATCTCCTGCACCAGCATCAAAAAGACCACGATCAACCCTGAGATCGTCACAAACATTGCTTGCTCATCCCGTCCGCTTTTAGAAAGGATCTGGTGTGCAATGGCCACAAGGATGCCGATCCCCGCCACCCTCAAAATCAAGCTTACATCCATATTTCCTCCGTTTTTTCACCCCGTTATGGGGGTAAATCCGTTTTATAGCAGCAACAGCACCAGCATTGCCGCCAGTGCAGGTGGCAACAGCAGCATCATTTTTTCGCGCTTTGGCAGCTCGGCACGCAGGCGATCGCAAACAGGCGTCAGCCGCTCTATGACATAGTCACAGCACCGCAGCTGATCCTCACGGTAGCTGTTGCCAAGGCGCTCGCCAAACTCCCACAGCAGTCTGCAGACCTCCTCGGGCACGTACAGCCGTGTGCTTTCCAGCAAAGCGCGAAAATCGGATAGACTTACGCTCTCTACGCCGCAATCGGCCAAGATCTTGCCATCACACCCCGAAAGAATGCGCGAAACGGGCAAGGAAAAGCAATCGATCTGCAAGCGGATGTGTCGCAACAGGGCCAAAAAACCCTCGGCCTGCCTACAGCGGCGCCTTTCAAAGCCCCCAAAGATCCCGCCCAGCGCAACGCCTGCCCCCAACAGCAGCAGCGCCCCGATCGCACTAAAGATACGCATCGGCCTCCTTCCATTTCCATACGCGATAGTCAAAGTCAAAGGCCTCCGGTCGGCGAAACAGGCGTACGTATGCGCCAAAACAGTGCGCCTCGTGTAAAAGCCGCGGCCCGGGCCGCACCAACAGCTCTCCGATCTCAGCAGCGTGCGCCGAGGCAAGCAGCGGCACGCCGCAGTTGTGCGCCTGTACGATCTCTCTGGCCTCCTCCATATCACCGATCTCGTCGCATACGATCAGCTCGGCTGCCAACGTTCGAGTCGCCACCGAAATACCAAGCCCCTTTGGATAGCCCGACAGCACGTCCAATAAAAGCGATGGCGCTGTCAGCCCGTGGGCAAGCTCTCCCCGCGTATCCACGACCGCCACGCGGAGCGGATGCTCACCCCCCGCCAGCTGCGCGGTAACGCTACGTAGCAACGTGGTCTTTCCCACGGCGGGCGGTGCAAAGATCAACACGCCGCCCGTCAGCGACAGCTCGTGCAAAAGCGCAACGATCTCTCCCCCCACAAAGGGCGGCACGTGGGGGATGCGGATCGAAAACGAGGAGACCTCGCAAAGCCCTGTCACCTGCTCACCCACAAGCCCAAGGTGTCCGCACACTCCAACGCGTATGCCGTCACGCAGTGCCAGATACCCCTGCTTCAAGGTGTTTCCGTGAGCATAGAGTGAGCCCTCGCAAAGAGAAAGTAAAAGGGCATCCATCTCCGCCCCCGACAGCACGGTCGCAAGGCGAAGGTTCCGGCCCGATACCGTCAGCGAGGCACAGCGCCCCCGGCGAAGCCGCACCTCTTCTAAACGATCCCCCGGCGGCACCACTGTCTCGATCTCGGTGCGCAGGGCAGACGGCAGCAGACCATCCAGCACCCCCGGCAGCAGCCTGTTTGGCGCGATCACAATGTTTTGCATACGTCCCCCCTTGCTTTATTCCCTTTATCCTATGTGCGGCAATATCGGAATAGACCGCAAATCTGGTATTATAAAATTTTTGATTTTTGGTGCTTGATTTCTATCCAGAAAAGGTATATACTTTATATGTAAGCGGCAACCGGCCGCAAAAAGGAGCTTATATTATGGATAAAAGGATCTTAACCGTGCAGGACGTTTCCTGCGTTGGACAATGCTCGCTGACTGTGGCGCTGCCCATTATCTCCGCTTGCGGCATTGAGACTGCCATCCTGCCCTCTGCCGTGCTTTCCACCCACACGGGCGGCTTTTCGGGTTGGACCTTCCGCGATCTGACCGAGGACATTCCCGGCATTGTAGATCATTGGGAAAAGGAGCAGATCAAATTTGATGCCATCTATACGGGCTACCTTGGCAGTCTGCGCCAGATCGAGCTGGTCAAGGATATGTTCGGCCGTTTGGCGACCGACAGCTGCCTGAAGATCGTTGACCCCGCTATGGCCGATAACGGCAAGCTGTACTATGGCTTTGATGAAGAATTTGCACACACCATGGGCTCGCTTTGCGGAGCCGCCGATATTGCGCTCCCCAACATTACTGAGGCCTGCATGATGACGGACACCCCCTACGTGGCCGAGGGCTATGACGAGGCCTATGTCCGCACTTTGATGGACAAGGTGTTGGCTTTGGGCGCCAAGACCGTGGTGATCACAGGCGTGTGCTACACCCCCGATCAGCTCGGCATTGCCATTTTGTCGCAGGGTGATAAGGAGATCTCCTATTATTATCACGAGCGTTTGGCCAAGAGCTGCCACGGCACGGGCGACATTTTTGCCTCCGCCTTTACCGGCGCGCTGGTGCGCGGCAAGACCCCGCTTGAGGCCGCCCGCGTGGCCGGCAACTTTACGCTTGCCGGCATGAAGGCCACCTCCGAGGGACATTGGTACGGCACGCAATTTGAAAAGGCGATCCCCACCCTGATCGCTGAGCTTGAAAAATAATCAAAACGCCCCGCATGTCGCAAAAAGTGACATACGGGGCGCGTTTTTTATGACACATTGCGGACAAATGCAGATCCGAAACCTTGTCAAAATCCTTCTCGTCCGTCTTGTTCATCTGTCGCCATAAGTAATCCGTGATCCGCTTTTCGTCGTTGCCGGCCATCGAAAGGACGGAGCCCTTCTCCCCAAAGTGCTCCGAGGAAAACATCAGCCCGAGCACCTCAGCTACCTCCATGCGCTTATAAGACTTGGCGCGGGTATGATACGCAACGTTCTTTTGCTTCTCGCCCTCACTGGTGTTCGGCGGCTTCAGCTCGTGCTCGTCCTCCGAGAGGTATTCAAAATCAAGCGAATAGTGCGTATCGGAAGAATTTTCTTGTGCCAAAAGGGTTGACAGACAAGGCATTTTGTAGTATATTGGTAATGAAAAGGTGACCTTTGTCGCGGATACCCTCGCCGTTTTGGCGGTTGGCTCCGTTTGAGAACGACAAGGTTGCCTTTTCTGTTATTACATCGTGTAAATATACATGGTTGCTTTGGTTGTAAGTCACCGCCCATCGGCAGCGACTATTCCTTGATCCCTATGGTTCCGGCAACGCAAAAAGGAGAGCCGGGAAATCTCCTAAACTCTCCTCATTATGCGTGTTGCAACCGTGTTGCAAAGCCTTTTTCATGTTGCAAGCGTGTTGCAATCTTTCCGTTTTTGGAGCAGGCGACGGGACGCTCTTCGGCAACACCTCGGGCTATCGATCGGGTTCGATTCCCATCGCTAAAGCAAAAACACCGCCCAAACGGGCGGTATTTTCGCTTTGGAGCAGGCGACGGGACGCCCTTCGGCAACGCTTCGGGCTATCGATCGGGTTCGATTCCCATCGCTAAAGCAAAAACACCGCCCAAACGGGCGGTATTTTTGCTTTGGAG
>JAZQWJ010000057.1:0-9358 GCA_045632285.1 Eubacteriales bacterium
ATACGCCTTCGGCGATTCCATACACGCTGGCGCGTGATGCCATGCCAAGCCTGCGGCTTGGATAAAAACAACAAAAGCCGAACCAAGGGTTCGGCTTTTGTTGTTTTTGGTGGGCCATCAAGGGCTCGAACCTTGGACCAACCGGTTATGAGCCGGTGGCTCTGACCAACTGAGCTAATGGCCCGAATACCACAATATTATACTATTATTTTTTATAAATGTCAATAGCTTTTAAAAAACAAATCCGGCATTTGAAATTTAATTGACACTGCAGGCCGAATTTGCTATAATGAGAGCAATGCAAGGGGAGAGGAGCTGCATATGAATCCGTATCTCAACAAATTAAACAAGCTTGAGTTTGTCATTACGTATGCCTGTACGGGGAAATGCAAGCACTGCTCAGAGGGAGATCACGACCCTTGCGGCCGGCATATCGACCCGCAGATCGCTGCCCAAGCGGTAAAAAGGATCGCAGCGGTCTATGGCATACAGACTGTGATGGCCTTTGGCGGTGAGCCGCTTTTATATCCGGATGCGGTCTGTGCTCTTATGACTGCAGCAAGAGCGCAAAACGTCCCCCGACGTCAAGTGATCACCAACGGCTATTTTTCAAAAGATCCCGATAGCGTTCGCACTGTCGTGCGCCGACTTGCCGATTGCGGGGTCAACGATCTTTTGCTGTCGGTGGATGCTTTTCATCAGGAGCATATCCCCCTTGACGCCGTGCGCGGCTTTGCACGGGAGGCGGTCCGTGCGGGGCTTCCGCTTCGCCTGTCACCTGCGTGGTTGGTAAGCGCGACTCACGATAATCCGTACAATCGCCAAACCAAAATGATCTTAGAGGAGCTTTCTGATATCTGCAGCTTTGTGGGGGAGGGAAACGTGATCTTCCCCGAAGGAAACGCGATCCGGTATTTGGCAGATTATTTTACCGAAAGTCTGCCTAAAAATCCTTACAGGGAGGATCCGTACAATGTGCGGTGTGTGTCGTTCTCGCCCAATGGCGACGTGCTGAATGGCAACGTGTATCAGCAGGACGTGATGGAGATCATCAAAAGCTACAAGCCGCAGCCCGGGTGCAGTTGACAGACAAAGATCCGGCTATAAAATCAAACGAAAGAAACAGGTATATGGTCAAAAAAATAAAAAGAGTCATCATTATCGGTTGCCCCGGCAGCGGAAAAAGCACCTTTGCCCGTGCGCTGCAGCAAAAAACAGCGCTTCCGCTATATCATCTTGATATGCTTTACTGGAACAAGGATAAAACAACGGTTGCAAAAAGCGTTTTCGCAGAGCGGCTTGCTGCCGTACTGCAAGAGGATGCGTGGATCATCGATGGCAACTATGCCTCCACGATAGAGCAACGTCTGCAGGCGTGCGACACGGTGATCCTTCTGGATTATCCAACGGATGTTTGCCTTGATGGCATCAAGGCGCGGCAAGGAAAGCCTCGCAGCGATATGCCTTGGGTCGAAACACAGGAGGACGCGGAATTCATCAGCTTTGTGCAAGGCTTCAACAAGCAGCAAAGGCCGCAGATAATGGCGTTGCTTGCAGCCTGCTCGGATAAAAATATTTTTGTTTTGACCTCTCGGGCACAGGGCGATGCGTTTTTAAACGAAGAGGCTTGGCGCTGCTAAACCTCCTTCTGCCTCTTCAAAACTACCGTATGTCGCAGCACCCTTGCGTTTTGAACTGGGGTCTGCTACAATAGCTGCAACCGAAGCCTCGGTGAAAAAGGAGAATAAATGAAAAATGTAATAGAGATCAGCCACCTGTCCAAGTCCTTTGGGGATGTCAGGGCGGTGCAGGATCTCTCCTTCCGTGTGAAGGAGGGAGAGCTTTTCGCGTTTCTCGGCGTCAACGGAGCGGGTAAGTCAACGACAATTTCCATCATCTGCGGTCAGCTGCAAAAGGACGGCGGCACCGTAGAGATCGACGGTATGGATCCCGACCAAAACGCCGAAGCCGTCAAGCGCGGGCTTGGTGTGGTATTTCAAAGATCTATGCTTGACAGCCACCTGTCCGTGCGTGATAATTTAGAAAGCCGCGCGGCACTGTACGGCATTACGGGTGATGCGTTCAAGGCGCGCCTTGCCGAGCTTGCAGGGCTTTTGCACTTTGGCGATCTGCTAAAGCGCCCTGTGGGCAAGCTTTCGGGCGGTCAGCGCCGTCGCATTGACGTTGCCCGTGCGCTGTTGCATCGCCCCAAGCTTTTGATCTTGGATGAGCCCACAACAGGGCTTGATCCTCAAACGCGCAAGATATTGTGGTCGGTGATCGCGGATCTGCGCCGTTGCGAAAATATGACCGTGTTTTTGACCACACACTATATGGAAGAAGCTGCCGAAGCGGACTACGTGGTGATCATTGACAGCGGCAGGATCGTGGCCGAGGGCACACCGCTGGAACTGAAAAATGCCTACACAGGCGACTTTATCACGCTGTATAATCTGCCCGAGGAGGCCGTCAGATCGCTTGGCGTACCCTATGAGCCCTTGCGAAATGCGTTCCGCCTCTCTGTATCCGGTACGGCCGCCGCAACCAAATTGATCTTGGAAAATCCGACCTTGTTTTGCGATTATGAGGTCACCAAGGGGAAAATGGATGACGTATTCCTGGCCGCAACCGGCAAGACCTTGACGGGAGGTGAAGAGAAATGACGCTTTGGATCTTGATCCGACGTAACGTCAAGCTGTTTTTTAAGGATAAGGGGATGTTTTTTACCTCGCTGATCACGCCGATGATCCTGTTGGTGCTGTATGCCACCTTCCTTGGAAACGTCTATGCCGACAGCTTTCGCATGGGACTGCCCGAAGGGGTCGAGCTTTCCGAAAAGCTGCTGGGCGGACTTGTGGGCGGCCAGCTGATGTCCTCGATCCTGGCCGTTTCCGGCGTGACCGTGGCCTTCTGCTCTAATATGCTAATGGTACAGGATCGGGCCAATGGCAGTATTTGCGATCTTACGGTTGCTCCCGTTCGGCCCCACGTGCTGGCGCTGTCTTATTACGTTGCCTCTTTCTTTTCTACGTTGATCATCTGCTATGCTGCCACGGCACTTTGCCTTGCTTATGTCGCTGTTGTGGGGTGGTATATTTCCGTTGCCGACGTGCTGCTTTTGTGCCTTGACGTGCTGCTTTTGGTGCTGTTTGGCACGGCGCTTTCCAGCGTGATCAATTTCTTTTTGTCCACGCAGGGCCAGATCTCTGCGGTGGGGTCTATCGTCAGCTCCTGCTATGGCTTTATCTGCGGCGCTTATATGCCCATTACGCAGTTTTCAACGGGGCTTCAAAGGGTGGTGATGCTTTTGCCCGGCACCTATGGCACGGCGCTTTTGCGCAACCATGCTATGCGCGGTGCTTTTGCCGAGCTTGAGGCTATGGGGATTCCCGCACCGTACGTTGACGGGATGAAGCGTGCTGTGGATCTCAACCTGTATTTCTTTGATACGCAGGTGCCTCTTGGGGTGATGTACGTTGTTCTCGGCATCACGGTAGCGGTGCTGATCGGCGCCTATGTGTTGATGCACGCATTTTTGCGTAAAAAGTCCAAATAATAAGCATAAAAGCAAGAGAAAATCAATTTTTCTCTTGCTTTTTTTGTGTGATGCGGTATAATGAAAGGCAAGGAGATCGCTTCCTGAATATTTAATCCGAAAGTGAGAATGATGATGAAACTGAGAGCTCCGGCGATACCGTTGATCACGGTCGATCCTTATTTTTCGATCTGGTCGTTTGATGAAAGACTGAACGTTGCACAGACCATGCATTGGACGGGAAGAAGCAATTCTATCATCGGCACCGTGCTGGTGGATGGCGCGGAATATTCCTTCCTCGGCTATAATCGCGACCTTTATAAAATGAATCAGACCGCACTGGAGATCGACGCGCTCTCCACCAAGGCGGTTTTTGAAAACGGAAAGATCCGCCTTACCGCAACCTTTACCACCCCCGTTCTGCCCGACGATTACCGTTTGCTGACCCGCCCCGTGTCCTATATGGAACTGTCTTATGAGAGCATAGACGGTGCCGAGCATGCCGTCGTTGCCAAGGTCAAGGGCTGCGAGGAGCTTTGTCTCAACAAGCCCAAGGAGGGCATTGCCAAAGCCGAGCCTGTCGAGGCTTGCTGCTGTGTCAAGGGCCTGAGGATGGGTAATACCGAGCAAAATCCCCTTAACCGCAGCGGTGACGATCTGCGCATCGATTGGGGCTACTTTTATCTGATGGCCAAGGGAGAGGGTGTTGAGACCGCCGTAGAGGAGGTTCGTCAGCATACCTATATCACCGTGACCGCGCCTATGACTGTGGGCGAGAGCCGCCTTTACCTCTTCGCCTATGACGATGGCGTCAGCATCGAGTATTTCGGCAAGCACCTGAAGTCCTATTGGAACAAGGATGGCGAAACCATCGAGCAAGCCATTTGTGAGGCTGCCAAGGAATACGACACCCTGATGGTGCGCTGCAAGGCGTTCTCCGCGCAGCTCTATGCCGATGCCGAGCAGGCAGGTGGCGAAAAATATGCCGAGCTCCTCTCGCTTGCCTACCGTCAGGTCATTGCCGCTCACAAGCTGGTACTGGATGAAAACGGCGAGATCCTGTGGATCTCCAAGGAGTGCTTCTCCAACGGCTGCGCCGCGACCGTGGACGTGAGCTACCCCTCCATCCCGCTGTTCCTTATTTATAACCCCGAGCTGGTCAAGGGCATGATGCGCCCCATCTATCGCTATGCCGACAGTGATGAGTGGAAGCTGCAGATGAAATACGATTTCGCTCCCCACGACGTGGGCTGCTATCCGCTGCTTAACGGCCAGGTCTACGGCCGCAAGCGCAATCTGGATGAGCGCAAATACGAGCACGAGGGCCCGATGGACTACAACAAGCAGATGCCGGTTGAAGAATGCGGCAATATGCTGATCATGGAGGCCAACGTGGCGCTTGCTACCGGTTCTGCCGATTTTGCCGCTTCGCATATCGACGTGCTGCGCACTTGGTGCGAGTATCTGCTCAAATACGGTACCGATCCCGAAAATCAGCTTTGCACCGACGACTTTGCAGGTCATCTTGCCCACAACTGCAATCTGTCCCTCAAGGCCGTGATGGGCATCGAGGGTATGGCTATGATCGAGGAGATGCTGGGCAACGATAAGGCTGCCGCCTCCTATCACCGCAAGGCAAGAAGGATGGCTAAGGTGTGGAAGCAGACTGCGCTCAATGCCGACGGCACCTCCAATCTGGCCTTTGACCGCCCCGGCACCTATTCTATGAAGTACAATATGGTCTGGGACAAGGTCTGGGGAAGCAGGATCTTCGGTCAGCGCTTTATGGATGCCGAGGTTGTCGACAACCGCAAGCACTTTAACGCATACGGTATGCCGCTTGACAACCGCACCGATTACACCAAGTCCGACTGGTTGGTTTGGACCGCCTCTATGGCCACCTCCAAAAAGAATTTTATGAGCTATATTGCCCCCATGTGGAAGGCCTTTCACGAAATGACCACCCGTGTGCCCATGACCGACTGGTACGACACCGTCAGCGGCCAAAAGGTAGGTTATCTGCAGGGCGACCGTATGGTCGGCTTCCAGCATCGCTCGGTGCAGGGCGGCCTTTGGATGCGTGTGCTGATGGAAAAGTGGACGAATAAATCATAATAATATAAAAGAGGATAAATATGATCTCAATCTTACCAACTCCAAAGCAATGTAACGAATACGGCGGCGAGCTTTCGCTTTCCGCCGCCGTTTGCACCGCGCACGCGGACTTTTTGCCCTATCAGTCTACCCTTGCAGATCTTTTTGAACGTATCGGTTCTCCCTTGAAGACCGATACCGATGGCGGCATCACGCTTTGCTTTGATGCTGCTCTTTCCAAAGACTCTTACGTTATCGACACAGCTAACGGTTGCAATGTCTATGCCTCCGCCCCCGAGGGGCTCTGCTACGCGTTTGCTACTCTGCTTCAGCTTGCAGAAGCGGCAGAGCAGGGCATCAAGCTGCCTCGCTTGCGCATTGAGGATCGCCCCGACAAGCCCTATCGCTCACTGATGGCCGATCTTGCCCGTTGCTGGCATCCCTTCTGGCAGGTGCTGCAGTTTGTGGATGTTTGCTTCCTTTATAAGATCAATTATCTCCATCTGCATTTTGCCGATGACCAGCGCTATACCTTGCCCTCCAAGGCGTTCCCGCTTTTAAACGATCCTGGGGAGAGCTACACCAAAGAGCAGATCGCCCATCTCAACGATTATGCCGCCGCTCGCGGCGTTAAGCTGGTGCCCGAGATCGAGTGCCCCGGCCATGCCGCCATTCTGAATGCCCATTATCCGGAGGTGTTCGGCATCCGTCAGGATAGCGAGGGCGAGGCTCTGTTTACCGAGCTTGGCGTCAAGGTGGACAGTCGCTCCCTGATCAACGCGGGCAGCAAGGTTGCCTTCGAGGGGGTCAAAACGCTGTTTGCCGAGGTCTGCGAGCTGTTCCCGAACTCCGAATACATCCACATCGGCGGCGATGAGGCCGCCATCAAGCTGTGGTACACCTGCGCCGACACCCGCGCCTATATGGAAGAGAAGGGCATCAGCGACGTTTACGAGCTTTACAGCGAGTACGTTGGTCGTGTTACCGATCATATTTTGTCCCTGGGCAAAACGCCTATGGTCTGGGAGGGCTTCCCTAAGCTCGGTTCCGAGCGCATCGACCGCCGCACCGTGGTCATCGCGTGGGAGAGCCATTATCATCTTGCCCCCGATCTGCTGGCTGAGGGATTCAAGATCATCAACGCCACGTGGCAGCCTCTTTATCTGGTGCCCTCCCTCACCAAGCGCTGGAGCGTTTGGGATATTCTGAATTGGAACGTCTACAACTGGCAACACTGGTGGGAGCATTCTGCCGCCACCGAGCACCCCATCAACGTCAAGCCCACCGACAAGGTGCTTGGCTCTATCCTTTGCTCCTGGGAAATGACCTATGAGCAGGAGATCGCCCGCGTGATGGAAAATCTGATGGCCATGTCCGAGCGTGTCTGGACGGTGGAGCGTTGCCACTCCGATGCCGAATACAAAAAACGTTTTGCTCAGTTTTATCACGTTGTTTCCACCGTGCTGGAAAAGGGAAGCGGCCGCAAGACCGTGTAAGAGGGGATATGAACTACCGCGAAGAAAATGCTGCCGTCAACACGCAAAAGCAATGCTACGTTGATGGCTTTGAAAAGCTGATCACTCGCCGTCAGACTGAGTTTGCCGCTGTGCGCCGTGAGCATACGGCCGATATTTTTGAGAATGCCGAGGCGCATCGCTTTGCATTTTGTCAAATGCTGGGTTGGCCGTTGACCGAGACAAGACCCACAGAGCTGCCCCGTGTTGAGAGTGAGATGCTTTCCCGTGAGGAGGGCTATACGGTTTTTCGTATGCGTATGGAGGTCCTGCCCGATCTTTGGATGACGGGACTGCTGTTTAAGCGGGAAAGCAATGAAAAATTGCCGCTTGTTATCGTCCAACACGGTGGTGGCGGCACGCCCGAGCTGATCTCGGGGATCTGGGGTAGCACAGGAAACTATAACGATATGCTGCACCGCGTGCTGCGCCGGGGAGTGCACGTATTTGCCCCTCAACTGCTGCTTTGGAGTCAGAATAGCTGTGCCATTCCGTACGACCGTGTTCGGCTCGACGCCCGCCTTAAGCGTGTGGGCAGCTCGGTCACTGCAGTGGAGGTCTATGGTATCCGCCGTGTGCTCGATTATTTTGAAAAGACCGATTACGTTAAAAATTTTGGAATGGTGGGGCTGTCTTACGGTGGATTTTACACCTTATATATAACTGCCATCGATACTCGCATCCGCTCCGCTGTGTCCTGTTCTTGGTTTAACACTCGAGATGCCTATCCTTGGTCCGATTGGACTTGGCAGAATGCCGCCGCGCTTTATGACGATGCCGAGATCGCTTGCCTTGTCTATCCCCGTCGCTTGTGTTTGGAGATCGGCACCCGTGACGAGCTGTTTGCGCCCGAGGGAGGCAGAGCGTCCTTTGCGCGCATCACAGAGCTGTGCCGCAGTGTTGGTACCGACTGGGTCGAGCTTATCGAGTTTGACGGCAAGCACGAGTTCTGTCTTGACGATACCCCGATTAAGCGACTGATCGCCGATCTGAAAGGAGAATAATATGATCCAATTTCACGTTTACCCCGGTGGAAAAAAGCGTGTCGTTACCTTTAGCTATGACGACGGTCACCATAATGACGAGCGCTTGGTCGCGCTGTTCAACAAATATGGCGTCAAGGCCACATTCCACCTCAACGGTGGCAAGTATCTCGGCAAGACCGAGGCAGAGCTGGATGTGTACCGTGCGCGCTATGCGGGGCACGAGATCTCCTGCCACACTGTCACCCACGGCTGGCCTGCAAGAATGCTCTTGGCCTCTCTCACCAATGAAATTATGGAGGATCGCAAGATCCTGGAGCATCTGGCGGGCTATCCTGTTGTTGGTCTGTCCTATCCCAGCGGCTCGTATAGTGACGAGGCTATCGTCGCACTGCGCGCCTGTGGCATCGTTTACAGCCGCACTGTAGATTCGCACAAGCGCTTCTTGCTTCCCAACGATTTTCTTAAATGGCATCCCACCTGTCATCACAAGGATGCCCTGCCGCTTTGCGACAGGTTTATCAACGATCTGGATAGCGAGTGGACGCACCCTATGTTTTATATTTGGGGGCACGCGCATGAGTTCCGCACTGAGGAGGAGTGGAGCGTGATCGAGCAGATCTTGCAAAAGCTCAGCGGCAACGATAAGATCTGGTATGCAACAAATATCGAGATCTATCGCTATATGCAGGCGCAGCAGCAGCTGGAGATCTCCGCAGATGAGACTGTGTTCTATAACCCCACCGCCATTGACGTATGGGTTGAAAAGAACAAAAAACAGATCATTTTGGTCCCCGCAGGCGCTACGATTCGCCTCTCTTGACATTTTGCACAAAAACCAAGTCAAAATATCTGCAAAATCGTCGAAAAGGTGCGTTGACAAACGCGATAAAATATGGTAAAATAATCAGGCTGTGTGAGAAACGCAGCCTGATCACATTTCAAAATTCAAATGCAAAAAGTTTTTCAAAAAACTTTTGAAAAACCTATTGACAAAGGGTTTTAGATGTGGTATAATAGCAAAGTCGTCGCGTGAGAGCGCAGCGATGAACGGTCCTTGAAAATTGAACAGTAAGAGATAAGTATGAAGCAAAAGTATACACGAAAGTGTGTAGATTGTGCAGAACATCTCGACAATTCTGAAAGAGAAATACAAACTCTAAAAAATAGTAAATGAGCAATCAAGCTCGAAATTGATTTGATCGGCCCTTCGCCGGGTCGTTTAGATACCA
>JAZQWJ010000058.1:0-8795 GCA_045632285.1 Eubacteriales bacterium
AAAAACAAAGCCCCGGCCGTCAGCAACGCCGGCAACAGCAGCATAATGCCCTCTCCCCGTGCAACGGCATAGGCAAAGGCGGCGGCCGCCGCGCTCCCCGCCAGAATACCGCCGCCGCGACTGCTTTTTTCCAGCAAGCCAAAGCAAACGGCACATAGCAAAAAGGCAGGCGCCATACGGTAATCAAAGCAAAAACCGGCCAGCGCACCGCCAACTGCCCCCAAGGATAGCCCACGGTGTGCCACCAGCCAAAAAGCGCAAAGTGCCGCCGCAACACCTGCGGGATACACCCCAAAAAAGGAGACAGTGCGCATAGCAAAGATCGCGGTAAGCACAAGAGCAGCCACTCCCGCCTCTCGACTGTAGGGAAACGGTTTTTCCTTTTCTTCAAACGCCCCACCATACAAAAGGGCGGCAAGCCCTGCCGCCGCCGTGATCAGCAGCAGGCCAAACAGATCGTAAAACCGAAATCCGCCCATGATCACGCGGAAGCCCCCCGTGATCAGAACTGCCGCCGCTGCGGCAACGGCGCGGTAAGCGATCCGCTCGGTAAACGGTTTGTCCGTATGCCGATGTCGCCACGCCCAAACGGCGAAAGCTCCCCGTATCAAAACCAATATCCCCAAGGATACAAGGGACAAATGATCTCCCACGATCAGCGAAAACAGCAGCACGCCCAACGCAGCTGCCGGAAAAAGCTGCGTGACGCCTGCAGCCAACGCCACGCCAAAGGGGCGCACCCCAAACAGCAGCCTTGCCGTAGCGCACAGCGCCCCCAATCCCACAAACAGCAGCTGCAGCAGCACCTGCTCTACACTTCTCTTTCCTTCTTCAACCGACGAAGCGGTATGATGACCGATCCGATACATCGTCAGTACCTCCTTTTTTCTTTTATTCTAATCCCGCTCCCCTCTCAGATCTCGTCACCTTTTGCCGCCGAAAAAAAGAAAATTTAGGCAAGCGCTTGCCGTTTTTTGCGTTTGCGCACACAACGGGTCGTTTCTTCTCAAAAACAGGCGAACGATTTTTGAAAAAACAGGAATATTTTTAAAAAATCCCTTTCGAAAGCGGACTTTTTATGTTATACTGTAACGGATATCACAAAAAAAGGGGGGCGACCTATGATCTGTTGCTTTACCGGCCATCGCACCATAGAAGAGCATCAACGCGCAGAGCTTGTACAACGTCTGGACGCCCTGCTGGAGCGCTTGGTCGCCAAAGGCTATACCGAATTTCGCACCGGAGGCGCACGGGGCTTTGACACACTGGCCGCCCTGCGCGTACTGGCCCTGCGAGAGCGACACCCCGATTGCCGGCTGCACTTAAAGCTCCCATGCCGCGATCAGACCAAATTTTGGGGCGTTGGAGAGCGGGCACTGTTTGACGAGATCCTGACCGCCGCGGACCGTGTGGATTACGTGGCCGAGCAATATACGCCCTCTTGTATGTATGCCCGCAACCGTGCGCTGGTGGACGGCAGCGATCTGTGCATAGCCTATCTGCTGGAAAATCGGGGCGGCACACTGTACACCTGCTCTTACGCCCTAAAAAAGCGGGTTGCACTGTTCAATTTGGCGGACGAAACAGAGGACGCGGATATCCCGTAATTTTTGCAATAAAAACTTTTGAAAACCTTTGTTTTTTCACGCTACGTACACATTGCTATGCTATAACTATGATGTATAAATTTTGATGCACACCATTGAAAGGGGATTTTTATGCTTTCACTCCGTGAAATCGTTAAATCATACGTAACCGGTGACACCGAGGTCCACGCCCTGCGCGGTGTTTCGATGGACTTTCGCAAAAGCGAATTCGTCTCGATCCTCGGCCCCTCCGGCTGCGGCAAGACCACGCTGCTGAACGTGATCGGCGGTCTTGACCGTTACGACAGCGGCGATCTTTCTATCGGCGGCCGCTCGACCAAGGAATTCCGCGACGCCGACTGGGATACCTACCGCAATCACTCCATCGGCTTTGTTTTTCAAAGCTACAATTTGATCTCGCATCAAACGGTGCTTTCCAACGTAGAGCTGGCACTGACGCTTTCCGGCGTTTCTCGCGATGAGCGCCGACGCCGCGCCATCGACGCGCTCACACAAGTGGGCCTTGGCGACCAGATCCACAAAAAGCCCAACCAGATGTCAGGCGGTCAGATGCAGCGCGTGGCCATTGCCCGCGCCCTTGTCAACGACCCCGAGATCCTGCTGGCTGACGAGCCCACCGGCGCTTTGGATACCGCCACCAGTGTGCAGATCATGGAGATCATCAAAAAGATCTCGGAAAACCGCCTTGTGATTATGGTTACCCATAACCCCGAGCTTGCCGAACAGTACAGCACCCGTATCATCCGTTTAAAGGACGGCGAGGTGGTGGACGATACCAACCCCTACGTGGCAGAGGAAGAGGCTTGTGCCGAGACCGCCGTTGAGTTCCCCGCACCCGCGGCAGAGGAGACGCCCGTAAGCAGCGATCCCTTTGCGCAAAATCTGAAAAAGAAAAAGAGCGGCAAAAGTGCAAAGGGCAAACGCTCGATGTCCTTTTTCACGGCCTTGTCGCTGTCGCTCAACAATCTACTGACCAAAAAGACCCGTACCCTGCTGGTCTCTGTTGCAGGCAGTATCGGCATCATCGGCATTGCGCTGATCCTGGCTCTTTCCAACGGTGTCAACGTCTTTATTGCCGGCGTGCAGGAGGAGACTCTCACCTCCTACCCCATCTCGATCACGGCAGAAACCTCGGATCTTGGCGCTATGCTCTCCGCTATGGTAGGCACCAGCAACACCGACAAGGAAAACCGAGACCCCGACAAGATCTACGTAGACGACTCGATCAGCAATATGGTGTCGGCTATGGTCACAATGGAAAAAAACAACCTGCCCGCCTTTAAGGACTATCTGCTTTCGCGTTATGATGAGATCAAAAACGATCTGACCGCGCTGCAATATTCCTATAATATGGATCTGCAGATCTTTAATGCCAACAGCCCCTATGGAGACAAGGGCCTGCTGCAGGTCAGCCCCTCGGGCATCCTAAAGGACTTTTCGGCTGAAAACAGCGGCCTTTCGGGTATTACTGACAGCATCAGCATTTTTTCTGAGATCATGCCCGGCCGTGACGGCGAGCTGATCAACCAAACGGTTTACGAGCAGTATAAGCTGGTTGGCGAAAACAGCCGCTGGCCTACGGCCGCCAACGAGATCGTGTTGGTGGTAGACAAAAACAACACGGTTTCCAATATCACCCTGTATATGCTGGGCATGCTCGACCCCGACGATATGACTGCCATGATGGCGGCTATGATGATGGGCGAGGAGTATGACGTTGACACCCAAAATTACACCTTCTCGTTTGACGATTTCTTCAATCTGGACCTGTTCCTTGCCTACAACTCCGATTTTTATGAAAAAACCGATGCCTCCTACGATGCAAACGGCGTTAAGCTCCCCATTTGGGGTGACAAGCGCGACGGAGAGGGTTTTGAGGCAGGCTCGCTGCGTGAGGGCGGCATCGATCTGAAGGTGGTCGGTATCATCTGCCCCAGCGAAAATGCCACCTCCACCTCGATCAAGGGCTCGATCGGCTACACCGCAGCCCTCACCGAGCAGGTGCTGGCCAAGGTTAACGAAAGCGAGCTGGTCAAGCAGCAAAAGGATCACCCCACCCACGACGTCTTTACCGGCCTGCCCTTTAAGATCGAGGGGGCCGACACCCTGACCACTGCACAAAAGGTTGAAAAGCTGGAGACCTATTTCAGCTCTTTGAACCCCGCTGAAAAGGTCACCGCCTATCTGGCGATCCGCACCGAGGTGACCCCCGAGGAAATGAAGGGCTACCTTGCCAAGGTCAAGGAGGTCATCAACACCCCCGAAAAGCAAAAGCAATTTTTGATCGACCTGTTTGGCTTTAACAGCGGCAACGGCTCGCTGGATTACGGCACCACCGCCAACGAGGCGGTCGCCGCCATCCTGCTGGCCGCCAATATGGTTTCTGACGATTATCTGCTTGGACTTGGCGTTACCGACGTCAACGATACCGCACAGGTGCTGGAGGCTTACAAAAAGCTGGTTCCCACCTTTGCCACCTCCCTGTTCCCGCTGGACGGCCATCCGCTGGTCAACGATCCCGAGGCGCCCGGATACACCGCATATCAGACCTACGCCGGCCTGATCGGTGCCATGTATAACACCGAGGAAAAGCTTTCCCGTGCCTTTGACTCTATGACCGAGATGACCTTTAAAATGGTCTATTCTATGGTGGAAACGATGAACGTAGACACTGAGATCAAGGAACAGACCGCCCCCCACTTTGCCGCGTTCCTTGCAGGCACACTGGACGGCATTCCCAATGCCATGCTGCAAAAGCAGTATCTGCTGACCCATTTGATGACTGTCAACGGCATTCAAAGCATGACCGACCCTCTTGCCATGTCACTGATGCAGTATGTAAATACGATGGATGCCGCGACCCTTGCCGCCAAGTACTACACCACCCGTATCGACAACGACGAGGCCTTTAAAAACGAGGCCATTGCCGCCCTGTTTGACGCATACCGTTCCGATATGGTTGCAAACGACGCCGAGGGCTATGCCGCATTGTACCAGAACCATATGCAAAAATCCGACAGCACCTATGAGGAGAACATGGTCACCATCGGTGCAAATCCCGACGGTGAGGCACTGGCCTCTATCAACCTCTACCCCGTGGACTTTGAGGCCAAGGAGCGCCTGACGCAGGTCATTGCCGATTATAACGCAATGATCGATGGAAAGATCGCCGCCGGTGACGAAAGCGTCACCGAGGACGACAAGATCTCCTACACCGATCTGATGGCCATTATGATGTCCTCTGTGACCACCATCATCGATGCCATCACCTACGTGCTGATCGCGTTCGTATCCATCTCTTTGGTGGTATCCTCTATTATGATCGGCATCATCACCTATATCTCGGTGCTGGAGCGCACCAAGGAGATCGGCATTCTGCGTGCCATCGGCGCCTCCAAGCGCGATATTTCCCGCGTGTTCAATGCAGAAACGCTGATCATCGGCTTTGCTGCAGGTCTGATCGGCATTTTGGCAACGCTGCTGTTCTGCATCCCCATCAATCTGATCATTGCTGCCGTTTCGGGCATGACCAACATCAAAGCGATCCTGCCCGTGGGCGCCGCGTTTATCCTGATCGGCATTAGCATGGTGCTGACCCTGATCGCAGGTCTCATTCCCTCTCGGATCGCCTCTAAGAAGGATCCTGTCGAGGCTCTGCGCAGTGAATGATCCGTAAAAAAGGATCGGGCGAAATGCTTTGAAAAAGCATTTCGCCCGATTTTTACGTGGCGGCGCAAATCTTTGTAGGGGCGCTTCACGAAGCGCCCGCATCCCGGAACCACAATGCGGCTGTGATTTTCCGCAAACGGGCGATCGGTGATCGCCCCTACAAGGTAGCCACATTGTTCCGCAAAACTCCAAGCCCGCTTTTTCTTTTGACGAAGCAAGCGCAAGAGATTTTGGTAATTTGCTTGCAAATCAACGGCTTAGCCGTTGCAAAATCTCCGTTTGCTCGCCAACGGCGAGCTTAGAAAGATTAAAAGCTAACAAAAAGAAAACGCTGTTTTATGGGGCGTTGCCGTAAGCTCGGCGGTTTTTGCGTAGCAAAATGGCGAGCCGTTGCTCGCCAAGCCGAGGTTAACCTGCTTGCCGCAGGCAAGTTGGCCACCACTTTTGAAAAAGTGGACAAAACTTTTCCCCAAGATCACGCCGCATTGTGCAGTGCGAACATAGCACCCACATCCCGTCTGTGCAGATCGCTTTTTGCAAGTTTTTTGGGGAAACAAAGAGAAAGGGAGACCCTTTTTGCAAAAAGGGTCTCCCTTTCTCTCTCGTTTTCTCACGAACGGAACTGACTTCTGTGCAGGGCGGCATAGGGGCCGTTGTGAGAGATCAGCTCGTCGTGCGAGCCCTGCTCTACAATGCGGCCACCGTCGATCACGGCGATCTCGTCTGCACCCTGAATGGTGGAAAGACGGTGCGCCACCACAATGGTGGTGCGCCCCTCGCACAGCTCGTCCAACGCATCCTGAATCAGGATCTCGGTGGCGTTGTCAAGGGCGCTGGTGGCCTCGTCCAAAATCAGGATCGGCGGATTTTTGAGGAACACACGGGCAATGGAAAGGCGCTGCTTCTGTCCGCCCGAAAGGCGCACGCCGCGCTCACCGATCTCGGTGTCGTAGCCATTCTCCAGCGACATCACGTAGTCGTGGATGTTGGCGCGCTTGGCGGCCTCGATGACCTCCTCCTCGGTGGCATCGGGGCGACCGTAAAGAATATTTTCGCGGATGGTATCGTTAAACAGATACACGTCCTGCTGCACGATACCGATGTTCTGCCGCAGCGACGAGCGGCTGATGCCGCGGATATCCTGTCCGTCCAGCAGGATCTGCCCTGCGGCTACCTCATAAAAATGGGGGAGCAGATGGCAGATGGTGGTCTTGCCGCCGCCCGAAGGGCCCACCAGTGCATAGGTCTTGCCTGCCTCTACGTGCAGCGAAACACCGTTGAGCACGGCGCGCTTGCCGTCGTAGCTGGAATGAACCTCCACCAGCTCGATCTCACCCTTGGCGCGGCCAAGCTCCACGGCATTTTCGGGATCGTGCTCGGGCTCGGCATCCAGAATTTCGATAAAGCGAGAAAAGCCGGTCACGCCGCTTTCATACTGCTCGATAAAGTTGATCAGGGTCATGACAGGGGAAATAAACAGACCCACCGATACGATAAAGGCCGAATAGTCACCAAGCTCGATATGGCCGTTATACAGGAACAGACCGCCTGCGATCAGCACCACCACGTTGAAAATATCGGTGATAAAGGTGTTGATCGAGTGGAACTGACCCATAGCCTTGTAGGCGGCGCGGCGTGCGGTGACAAAATTGCCGTTGCCCACCTCAAACTTGGCGTGCTCCTTAACCGCGTTGTTAAAGGCCTTGGTCACACGGATGCCCGAAATGCTGCTCTCGGTGGCGGCGTTGATCTCGGCCACGGCCACGCGGCTCTCCTTAAAGGCGTTGCGCATACGGCGGCGCAGGGTCAGCGACACCACAAGCAAAAGCGGCACGCAGGCAAAGATCATCAGCGTGAGCCAGATGTTGATGGTAGAAAGATAGGTAAAGGACAAAATGATCGAAACCGAGGAAATGATCAGGTTCTCGGGGCCGTGATGGGCCAGCTCGCTGACCTCCATCAGGTCATTGGTCATACGCGACATGATCTTGCCTGTTTCGTGATCGTCAAAATAGGAAAAGGGCAGCTTTTCCAGATGGGTGAACATATCGCTGCGCATCTGCGCCTGCATCCGCACGCCCATCACGTGGCCGTAATACTGGATAAAGAAATTCAGCAGCATACGGATGAAGTAAAGCCCCAGCAGCGTCAGACCAAAGATCACCACAAGGTGATATTTTTGATTGGGGATGAAATCGTTGAGCATCTCACGGGTGACGATGGGATAAAAAATACCCACCAGTGACACCAGCAGTGCTGCGATCATATCCGCAATAAAGATCTTTTTGTGGGGCTTGTAATAAGCCAGAAAGCGTTTGAGCATCTTTGCTTTGTTTCCTTTCTTATTCGGCAGTGCCGAGGATGCGATCCTTAAAATAATAGCCCACCGAGGCGATGTAGTGCAGCATCTCGGCCTGCAGGCGGCGGGGCAGCCCCTTGGTAGCGCGGAAGGTCTCAAAATTCAGCGGCCCGCGGTAGTTGATCTCGGTAAGGCCCTGCAAAAGCCCCTCCCAATCGGTGGAATAATAAGCGCCGCTGATACAGGTGTAGGGCGCGGTGTGCCAGTCGCTTGTGCCGTTGTTGTCGTGCAGGTGCAGGCAGGTGAGCCGATGACCGATTCCCACCAGAAAATCACGGACACGCAACCCCAGAATGTTGGCGTGGCCAAGGTCAAAGCAAAAGCCAAAGCAATTCTCCCCCGCCTCGGCATTGAGGGTGTCGATATAGTCGCAGACCTCGGCGGCATCACAGCAGATGCCCTCTACGGTGCGGCCGCGGGAGCCGTGAGGCAGATTTTCCAGGCAGAGCATCACGCCGTATTTTTGGGCCGTGGGGATCATGGCGCGGTACATGGCAAAATTGACGGCACGCTCCTCCTCCTTGGTGGGGCGGGTAACGGGATGCACCACCAGCTGCGGACAGCCCACAAATTGGCAGATCGCCGCGCATTTATCCACCACGGTGATCATATAGTCGTTGATCTCGGGCTTGCCCTCTACCCACAGCGGAAAGGGGGCGTGCATCTGGGCAAAGGCAATGCCGTTTTTCTCTGCCGCCGCCTTGACGGGGCGATAGTAGTCGATCAGCGCCTCGATGCTCTGATCAAAAAAGTTGGTCAGCGGCCCTTTGTTGATGGCCGCGGAGGGCAGATGGGGGTCGATGTTAAAATCCATAGCGGTAAAGCCCGCCTTTGCCATCAGGCCGAACACCTCGTCGGCATTTTGGTCGTTATATTGCAGACCGCCGGTCTGCACGCTGATCTCAAGCATGGGAAATTCCTCCAAGTGAAAGATTACTTTTATTATAATAAAAGTAGACGAAAAAGTCAATAAAATCGAAAAATGTTTTGTGGGCACAAATAAATACCCCCCCGCGTAGCGGGGGGTATTTCATTTTCGGGCATAGCCCTTACGTCACTGGCGGCGCACAAGTGCGCGTTAGAGGACCTGCCAGTCATGCATGGGTTACTTACTACCCATAAATGGGTCCCGTGGGTCGAACATTGCTAACTGGTCACTT
>JAZQWJ010000059.1:0-11670 GCA_045632285.1 Eubacteriales bacterium
TGAGGTTCGCTTACGCTCGCCGTTATGGGTTTGCTATGCAAACGTTATGATATGATCGCCTTGCTACTTCAAGCTGCACCGAAGGTGCATCACAACTTGCCGAAGGCAATCATAACTCTAAACTCGCCAGAGGCGATCATAGCTGGCGACCTGCTCTGTGGCAGGCTCGCCAAGGGGTGCCCTTTTGTGTTTGATTGGTATAGCCGATTTGGATGTAAGCATCAACTTACATCAAAGATCCGCGTTTGGATATCATTTGCCGTCTTGCTTGGTCATTGTGATATGAACGGCAAGCGCGTTTTTGCCTGTTGCGGCAAAGGCGCGGTAGTGGCCGTTTCGGTTCTCGGCGGCGTAGCCAAGGTCAACCACCTTACCATCCGTTTCATAACGGCATATCCAGCCCTCGTAGCGGATCTCCAACGTGTGCTCTCCCGCCACGATCTCGGTGTGTGTTTCGCCGTCAAACTCGAAAGCAGGGAGCGAAAAGGCGATCTCGCCCTCGCCGCAAACCTCGACAAAAACGCCGTTTTCCGATACCGTATAGGCACTTTTTGCCGTTTTTCCATTCTCAAAGCAACAAACGATCTCTGCCTTGGCGCTTGCTTTTTCCTGTGTGAGTGCTACCACCTCATAGGCGGTCTCCTTCCCCGTGGCAAAGCACCACGTGCCACCATTTTTCACGCCCGCACAAAGCGAAAATGCACGTGGCTCGGGGATCTGCACGGCAAAGCCGGGCTTGGCGGGGCAGGGCACCGACATGCAGATCGCCGAGGGCGCACCTGCGCGATGCACGCGCCCAAGACCCGAGGCATCGTAATGCGGGTCGGCGGCGGTGTCGAGCTGTGCCGAATAGCCGCCTGCGCGAAGATAAACTGCGTGGAAATATTTCGAGGTCTGCCACGCCACGGGCGTGGCAACGTCAAATTCGGTTGCGGCGATGCTGTCGTCACAGGAAAGATATGCCTCGTGCAGGAAGGAGGCCGCCGTGATCATGTATTTGTCGAAGTAGGCGTATTTCTCGCAACCGAATTTGCTTTCGGTGGGGTAGCGGTTTTTGATGTGATAGATCGGCGTTTTGGAAAGCCAGTGCTCCGTTACGTCCACGGCGCGGTTGGCCGCGGCCTTGAACCTGCCCGCCAGCGCAAGATCACCCTCGCTTGCATAGCGCTTGGCCTCGTATTCAAAGATCGCTGCCATCCACGGCTCGTTGTGCAAAAACTGGTTGCTGCGTCCACCAAAGGGTAGCTCGCCTGCGGCGGACTGCATTTTCAGGGAAAGAAGCGCGGCGTTTTTGACAGCGTCATCGATCTGCTTGCGGTATTTGCCCTGATAGCCAAGGCGCAAAAGAATGGAGAAAAGGCCGCGCGGCACGTGGTCGTAGACCACGGGTGCTTGGTCAACAGCGTCGCGGTACATACCGTTTTCATCCAGATTGTTCAGTTGCGTGGCAAGCTGAATATCAATGATCTCGGCGGTGTTGCCAAGCCCCGCCACGTTGCGGCGAAACTCGCTCACAGCTGTGAACAGTGCCCAGTTGAATATCAGCTCGCCCTCGTTCTTGGCGATGACCGTATAACAGGAATGGGGGTCGATCGACGCGATCTCACGCTTCCACGTATCCACACGTGCGGCATCCACGATCTCCGCCTGTTCCACTGCCTCGATGCAGTTGACGATCTCACGAACCGAAAAATCGTTGGCCGCCTTTACGCGCGGGATCTGCGTGCAACAAAGATCCATCATTTCAAGAAAGAGCGACAGCAGATCCTTTCTGCGTCCGTGTGCGATCAAAATACCGATATTTGCCGTCAGACGCGGAAAACCGTGCTCGGTCAGCCCGTCTCTTTTGACGTCGTTAAAATAGCGCTCGATGTGCGCGCGCGAATAGGCGGAAAGCGCCTTTTCCATCAAGTCGATATAGCGTTTTTTCATACCGTTTGACTCCTTACGCCATGGTTTCCAGCATTTTTTCGCTGACCTCGTATCTTGTGGGTGCGCCCGCAAGATACGCAGCAAGCTCTTCTGCCATATATTCTGCCATACGCACCACCTCATCTCCAAGCGAGCCTGCGATATGCGGCGTCAAAAAGCAGTTGGGCAGCGTGTAGAAGGGGTGATCCGTTTCGGGCGGCTCGGGATAGGTCACGTCCAGCACCGCGGTGAGGTCAGGGCGTGCTTGCAGCACCTGTACAAGGTCGTCCTCCACCACCTGTGCACCCCGTCCCGTGTTCAAAAAGGTGGCAAACGGTACGAGTTTTTCAAACAATTTTCGGTTTAGCATCCCCTTGGTCTGCTTGTTGTTGGCCAGGTGGTTAGAGACCACCTGCGCGGTGGAAAACAACTTCTCCAGCTCCACGCGCTTAACGCCAAGTGCATCGGCACGCTCCTTGGAAAGAAAGGGATCATATGCCACTACGTCCAGGCGGTGGGCCTTCAATTTTTCGGCCACCATCGAGCCGATCATGCCGCAGCCGATCAGCCCCACGCGCGCACCGTAGTTGCCGCGCGTTTCTGCCATTCGCGCTTTGGCTTTATCAAGGCATTGCGCTTGCATATGGCGCGTTTGCGCAAAAAAGCCCTTGCCCGCAAGCAAGATCTGCGCCACGGTATATTCTGCCACGGGGACGGCATTTGCCGCCCACGCAGAAAAGACCTTGACCCCCCGCGCAAGGAAGGGCCGCGCAAAGGATTGCACCGTGCCCGCCGCATAGAATACACATTTCAAGTGCGGAAAGCAGGATGCGATCTCCTCTTCGGTAAACGCGGGCATCCCCCATGTGGAAAGGATGATCTCCACGTCAGCAAAAGCTGCGGGTGCGGCTAACACGTCCTCTTTGCCGTATATTTTTTCGTCAAGCGCCACCAACGTGCGAAAGCGTGCGATCACGTCGCCCGCGTAAACGCGTTGCACATCTTTTTCCCGGTTGCACAAAAATATTGCTCTCATACAAGTCCTCCTGTGATCGCGCGCAAGGCATCCGCCTCGCGGCAAAGTGTTTCCAATCGGTCATCGGGCATAAATTCCAACAGCAGGGTGCGCGGTGTAGAAAAACGTGCAAGATACGCTTGCCATTCTGCCACGGCATCTTGCAACGGAAGCTTGTCTGCACCCTTCCAATGGAACACGTGGATGTGCGCCGCAAAAGGCGCGACCTTTTGCGCATTTTCCAGGTTTTCCCCTACCGTTTGCCACTGAAATGGCTGCCAATACATCTGAAAATGCGGCGAATCTACTTCTTCCATCAACCAAACGGCGTCGCTTGCGCACTCGGTAAAGGTTCTTTTGTGGCACTCCATACAAAGCATAACGCCCTTCGCTTCTGCGATCTTTGCCGCCGCACGGCATTCGGCAAGCAATGCTTCCTTTTCCTCGGCGGTCATCTCTGCACCGCGCTTGCTGCCGCACCAAAGGCGCAGTGTATCCGTTCCCAAGATCTTGGCGGCGGCGATATAGCCCTCCAGCTCCGCGATCGGCGTTTGGCCAAGGCGGAAATACGTGCCGTAGGAGCAGCAGGCGATGCCGTGTTGCACTTGCAGCGCAGCGATCTCGTGCAAACGGACGGTGTCCGTGCAGGGGGCGTGGATGTCGCTCCCCCACTCGATATAGGAAAGCCCTGCACGTTGCATGGCTTTCAGGATCTCCTCAGGTGTGCGATCTCGAAAGGAAACCGAAACAAGCCCCAAATCATATGCCTTTTTCATCTTTCAGCTCCTGTCTTTTTCTTGCGAGCAGTGTTTCAAACCAAAGCTCGGGGAGGGGAAGGGGTGAAACACATTCCGTGTGGGAGAGAGAGCCCTTTGTCAGCGTGCGCGTTTGCCGCGCCGCGCCCTCTTGCGCCGGCTTGCGGTCTACCAATGCCGCACCGTGTGTGCCGAACTCTCTTGCCGCGCAAAGCATAGCAGAAAGCACTGCGCGTTGCGAGAGCAGCATATCGTACAGCTTGAAAAGCTCCGCGTGCTGCGTCGCGTTTTTCGCCACAACGGTATCAAAAAATTCGTCGCAGAGTGCGCTCACCCGCTCAAGCAATGCCTGCATCCCGCTTGTGTCGCGGTCAAAATCTGCCACGCGACTCATTTCGCACTGCAGCTCTGTCCGCAGCTGTGCGACGTTCGAGTCTCCGTAACGCACGTCTGGTAGCTTATACCCCTTAACGGTATGAGATCTTGCCGTTTTTTTGGCGATATGCTCCGCCGCGCGCAGCGCGCCCACCTGGGTGGAATTCAGCGCACTGCCACCCGGGCGATACACGCCAAATGTGCCCGCTGCCTCGCCTGCGGCATAAAGCCCCTTGATGTCGCTTTGCCAGTGTTCGTCCACCGCCACGCCGCCGTTGCAATGCTGGGCACAAACGGCAATTTCCAATCTCTCGGCGTAAAGATCAATGCCGTGATCGGCATACAGCTCAATGGCACCTGCGTTCATTTTCGCAAGTCGCGCGATCGGTGTGCCAAACAGCGCCTCCGAGCGTGAAAGATAATCGTATGCCTCTTTGGGGAGCACACGAAAGCCGTTTTCCAACCCCTTGGGATTTTGCGTAAAGTCCAGATACACGCGCCGCCCCGCCTTGATCTCGGCGGCAACCAGCAGATCCACGTTTGACGAGCCCTCGATCTTTCTTGTGTCAAACGGCCATTGATAGCCCTTAAGAAAGATCAGCCCAAGCGAGCACTCGCCAAGCGCCTCGTATAAAAACTCGCGCTCGGTGCCCTTGCTGTCCACAGAAATATAGCGCGGCAGCACCTGCTGATACGTGCCAGACAAATTCCAACGGAACTTGGTGCTTGCCATGCCGTACTGCCACTGCTCCATATTGGCAAGCGTTGCCCCCGCGTCAATCGCAAGCCCGGTGGCGCCGTGCTGACTTTCGGGGTAAACGGTGTTCCGATACACACACGCGGGCCCGCCCGTGCAAAGAATAACGTTTTGGCAAGCGATCACGAAAGGCGCGCCGGTCTCGGTGCTGACAGAAACGATGCCCGTTACGGCACCGTTGTCGGTCAGAATTTTGATCACCCGTTGCCGATCCATGATCTCGATTCCCTTTTGCAGCACAGCGTGCTCCAGAGCCTCGGTCATATATTTTGAGGTCAACGGCCCGCAGGACGTAGCGCGGCTGCGCGGATCGTGGTCGGTCTTATACCCGGCGTATTCGCCGTATTCGTTAGTGGGAAAGGGCACACCAAGCTCAACAAGATGCATAAAGCAGCGCGTGGAATACGCCGCCTCGCAAAGCGCATGCTCGCCCATCACGCCGCCGCCCGCATAGAGGGTTTCCGCCATCTCACGCACGCTGTCCCCCTCGCCCCCGCACAGCGATAGCTTATAGTAGGTCTGCTTGTCGCTGCCCGTATTGCGCGAGGTGCCCATCTCACGCCCTTCGCTGACAAGGGCGATGTCCTTGATGCCAAGATCATACAGTCGCTCGGCGGCGGCAAAACCTGCACACCCCGTGCCGATGATCAGCGTATGATATTGCGTTTTCATAATTTTCTGATATGCATGCCGCCGTCCAGGATCAGCGAAGCCCCGGTGGCAAAGCCCAGTGTACCGTCGCAAAGTGCCACCACGGCCTTTCCGATATCCTCCGGAGTGCCCCAGCGGCCAAGGGGCACCAGCCCCTCGGCGATCAGCTTGTCGTATTTTTCCTTCACCTTTTCGGTCATTCCGGTTTCAATGATGCCGGGGCAGATCTCGTTGACGGTGATGCCCTCGCCCGCAAGGCGGTCGGCAAACAGCTTGGTGATCATCGACACCCCCGCCTTGGAGATGCAGTACTCGCCGCGTGAGGTGGAGCTGGTGTACGCCGAGCAAGAGGAAATGTTGACAATGCTGCCGCCCTTGCCTTGGGCGATCATTTGCTTTGCCACGGCTTGTGTGAGAAACAGTGTCCCCTTTGTGTTGATGCTCATTACATAGTCATAGCTTTCTTCGCTCATATCCAGCACGTCGCGGCGCTCTTTCGGTGCCACGCCCGCCACGTTGACAAGTGCCATGATCTCGCCTACTGCCACAGCAGTGTCAAGCAGCCGCGCGCGGTCGGCGGAGGCGGCAATATCGCCCGGCACGTAGGTGACGTCAAGCCCTTGAAAGTCCGCAAGGTCAGGGGCCTCGCTGCGCCCCATCCCCACGATCTTATATCCTTTTTTTGCAAGCAGTATCGCGCTTGCCTTACCGATCCCACCGGCCATGCCGGTCACGATGGCTACCTTCATGTTTTCATCTCCTGATACAAGTTTCTGTAATATTCGTGAAACACCGCGCAGCCCGAAACTCTGCCGCCGCGCATCAGCTCGGTGCATTTCGAGCAGGCGAGACAACATTTCTTTGCCTCGAAATTGCCTGTAATATGATCACGGTAAAAATCCGGATATGCCAGCCACATTCTGCCAAAGCCCACAAGGTCGCACACGCCCCCCTCAAGCTGACGCTCGGCCTGCTCAAAAAGATCGGCACGATAGTAGGAAAGCCCGGAGCCCACCACGGGGAGCGCGGGAAATTTTTCCTTGATATGCTTTTCGATCTCTTCAAAACGGGCAAGTCCCACTACGGGCTGCTCGGGCGGCTCGTATCCTCCCCTGCGATAGGGGCGGTTTACGTGTGGGTTGTAATAGGGGTTGCCCACCGTTACGTTGAGGAGCTGCACGCCCGCGGCAACCAGCGCTTCCAGCAGCAGATCCGGCTCGGTGAGGTCAAGCGTATTCTGCTCGGTGGTACCAAATCCGTAGGGCTTTGGCACCATATCCGAAACGCTGAGGCGGGTAGTCAAAAGTGCCTTGGTCGGGATCGCCTTTTTGACAGCTCTCACGCAGTCAAGATATAGGCGGATGCGGTTTTCAAACGTGCCGCCGTAGCGACCGGAGCGGGAAAAAGCGGACAAAAGCTCTTGAAACAGGTACCCGTGGCAGGATTTTACGTCCACGCCGTCAAAGCCCGCTTCTATGGCAAGGCGTGCCGAGGCGGCGTATTTTTCGGGTAGCTCGTCCAGATACTCGTCCGTTACGATATGCTCGTTTGTAACGGGGCGCCTCTCCTCATAGATGGGATGACGGTATGCGATCATCGGCGTGATGCTTTGTCTGCCCGAGTGTGTAAGCTGCAAAATAAACGTCGGCTCTATGCCGCACTCGCTTTTCGCGATCTCGCGCATATCACGCAAAAGTGCTTGGAAGCGGGGCAGATTTTCTCTTGTCAGCATCATTTGGCGCTTGTTGGTGCGCCCCTCGGGACAAACGGCGTTTGCCTCAAACCAGACAAGCCCCGCTCCGCTTTTGGCAGCCCTGATGTATTTGGCGCAGGTCAGCTCGCTTGGCGCGCCGTCAAGCTCGCAATCGCACCCCTCCATCGGCTGTAGTACGACGCGGTTAGGGATAACCTGCGCGCCGATTTGAAGCTCTTTGTTGATCTGCATAGCAGAACCCCCTTTTATATATTGCTTTCATTATAGCAAATTTGAAAAGTAATTAAAATATCTTTTATACTATTTTTTATTGCTTTTCTTGCACAAATGTGATAAAATGAAAATAAGGAAGGTGATCTGATGCTGGTCGAGGGCTTTGAGCTGTACTATAAAAAGGACGAGATCGAAAGCGGCGTACTGTGGGAAAACCATTGCCACGCGCATTTTGAGCTGATCGCTGTGCTGACAGGGGATGTTTGCGTGGCGCTTGAGGGAAAGGAGCTGAGGATCGCCCCGGGGGAGGCCTTGCTCGTGCCGCCCCTTTGCTATCACGCTGTGATCGCGCACAAAAAATGCACCTATCGTCGCCTGACGGCGGCGTTTGATAAAGGAGCGATCCCGCTTGCACTGCAGGCCGCCTTTTTCGGTGGAGAGGCACGCCCTTTTGCTGTTGAGCCCCACCTGACGGAGCGGCTGCGCGTGCTTTGCAACGAGGAAAATACCGCGTTTTACGCGCCGCTTGCGGGGGCCTTGATGGTTCAGCTCCTATACGCCTGCGTGACAGAAAGCAAGCAGCCCGACGCAGGTCGTGCGGATCCCTTGCTTCACAAGGCGCTGCTTTATATCGAGGAGCATTTGTGCGAGCAGCTTTTATTGGAGGATATCGCCGCAAGCATCCCTTGCTCCAAGTCTTTTCTGTGTCACCGCTTTCAGCAAAAAATGCGCGTGTCGCCGGGGCAGTATATCCTACAAAAGCGCATGGCACTTGCCGCAAAGCTGATCCGCGAGGGCACTCCGCCCACCAAGGCCGCCCTGCGCGTAGGATACGAAAATTACAGCAACTTTTACCGTATGTATCAAAAGCACCTGCACAGCGCCCCCTCCGGTCGCACCGCTAGCAAAAATTAATATTTAAAATTCAAAAGGGGCAGGGATTTCACAAGTTTTTGTGAAATCCCTGCCCCGAAATGCTTGTGTAGGGGCTCATGTCCCTATCAACGCGCGAAAATCGGCATTTGCATCTTTTTGTTTTACAATCGAAAATCGGCATAGCAAAACCACAGACGCCTTGTGGCTTCTGGGGTTTCGTTGCCTGCATCTATTAAGACAACATAATATGGTGCGAGAAATGTCGGCCGTGAAGAAAACGCAACGCGTTTTTAGGCCGAAGTATTGAGGGACTTGTCCTCAATGCTGTCCCGTTTTCGACCACCTAAAGCAAAAAGGGCACCCGATCGGGTGCCCTTTTGCTTGTTGGTGCGAGAAACGGGACTTGAACCCGTACGGTGTAAACCACACGCCCCTCAAACGTGCGCGTCTGCCAGTTCCGCCACTCTCGCATGGCAACAGTGATATTATACTCAAAATCATGCCAATTGTCAAGCCCTTTTTGAAAAGTTTTTGGAAAAGTTTTGCTAAGACGTGTCTTTTTCTATCAATCTCTTGCAAAAACACGCCTTTTGTGCTATACTAAATGCAGTATGTTTAAAAGGAGGCGAGCCCTGTGGAAAAATTTGATAAATGGCCCCTGCTTGGCTCGATCTCATCCCCCGATGACGTCAAGGCGCTGTCAAACGAGCAGACCGAGGCGCTTTGCACCGAGATCCGCGATTATCTGGCGTTCCGCGTCTCCGAAAACGGCGGCCATCTGGCCTCTAACCTTGGCGTTGTAGAGCTGACACTGGCTTTGCATCGCGTATTTAACAGCCCAAGCGACCACATCGTTTTTGACGTGGGGCATCAAAGCTACGTGCATAAGCTGATCACGGGTCGCAAAGAGCAATTTGACACACTGCGGCAGGCGGGTGGCCTTTCCGGCTTTACCAAGCGCAACGAAAGCGCGCACGATCCCTTTGGCGCGGGGCATAGCTCCACCTCGATCTCGGCAGCGGTCGGTATGGCACAGGCCGAGGCACTGAAAAACAGCAAAGCGTGGACGGTGGCCGTGGTGGGTGACGGTGCTATGACCGGCGGCCTTTCCTATGAGGCGCTGAACAATTGCAAGCAAAATCTGCGCCTTATTCTGATCATCAACGAAAACGAGATGTCGATCTCGCCCAACACAGGGCGACTTGCGCGGCATCTGGCCAAGCTGCGCACATCACGGAATTATTTGCAGACCAAAAAGTTTACCTCCAGTGCACTGCGGCACATTCCGTTGCTGGGGCGCCCCATTTACAGGCTGCTGCGTTGGTTCAAGCGCCGCGTCAAGCGGCTGCTGTACCGCGAAAACTGGTTTGAGCAAATGGGTATGCGCTATTTCGGCCCTGCCGATGGGCACGACGTCGAGGGTATTGAGATGCTGCTGCGTCACGCCAAGGCAATGAATGGCCTATCGGTACTGCATTTCAAAACGCAAAAGGGCAAGGGATACGCCCCTGCCGAGGCAGACCCCAACAGCTATCACGCGCTGCCTCCGCACAGAAAGCCCCATAGCGGTATCAGTTTTTCGGCTTCCTTTGGGCAAGCACTTTCCGAAATGGCCGCGCAGGACGAGCGTATTTGTGCCATCACCGCCGCTATGAGCGATGGAACGGGGCTGGAGCAATTTCGCCATACGCATCCCACTCGCTTTTTTGACGTGGGGATCGCAGAGGGGCATGCCGTTACCTTTGCGGCAGGCCTTGCCGCAGGGGGAGAGCGACCCGTGGTCGCGGTCTATTCTACTTTTTTACAGCGCGCCTATGACAACGTGCTGCACGATGCTGCTTTGCAGCATTTGCCTGTTACCCTTTGTATCGATCGTGCCGGCCTGAATGCAGGTGACGGCGCCACGCACCACGGCGTGTTTGACGTGGCAATGCTGTCACAGATCCCGGGGGCTCGCATTTATGCGCCCGTGTCCGCCGCAGGTCTGCGCGCATCGTTGCGGCACGCGCTTGCATACGATGGTGTTGCTGCCGTTCGCTATCCCAGCGGAATCGAAAACAAGGCGATCGTTACAGCATTTTATCCCGACGGTGTGGATGAAAGTGCAATGCCCGGTGTTCGCGCTTGGGGCGACGCTGCCGATGCGGCAGAGATCACGCTTATCACCCACGGGCGCGTTGCTGAGGTGGCCCTGGAGGTTGCCGCTTGCTTGCGTAGCAATGGCACAGCGGCACGGGTGCTTTTGTGCGAATATCTCGCACCGTATGGGGACTTATCGCAGGAGATCGCCCCGATGCTGGGCGGCTCGGTGCTGTTTTTAGAAGAGGAGATCCTTGCCGGCGGATTTGGTATGAATTTGTCGGATGCGTTGAAAAGGATCGGCGCCTTGGATGGGCGTCGGTATGAAATTCTTGCTACCGTTGATGGTTTTTTGATACCGTCTGCGGGGCAGACTGTTTGGCAGGCGGCGGGTCTGGATGCTGACTCGGTGCTAAATGTCGCAAAAAAACTGATCAATAAGGAGAACTGAAATGTTAAAGGTTGAACGCACTTCGGTCATGAATATGGAAAACGCCATTCGCGGCGCACGCAACCCGATGAACAGCTGGGCACGTATGGATAGCAGCTATGACGAAAAGGGCAATTTTGTGTTGGGCCCCAACGATCTGGATCTTGCCAAACGCCTGGCGCGCGCAGGCAGCGATCACCGCAAATTTTTGCGCCAGATCTTTGTTTCGGTAGATATCACCGCACCGCTTTACTGGTGGAAGGAGTTTGATACTTATAAGGTAGGTACTGTGGCCAACTCCACCTCAACGATGCACAAGATCCACGCAAAGGCCTTTGAACGGGATGACTTTTCTCACGATTATATGGACGAGGGCGGCCTTGCCGCACTGGATGCTGTGATCGCCTATCTGGAAAGCGAGCGCGTGAAGTTTGTGGCGGATAAGACCAACAAGCAGGCCTGGCTCAATATGATCCAGATGCTGCCCACGTCCTTTAATCAAATGCGCACCGTTTCTATGAACTATGAGAATCTGATCAACATTTACTACGCGCGCCGCTACCACAAGCTGGCCGAGTGGCACGTGCTTTGCGATTGGATCCTGTCGCTGCCTTATGCTGCTGACCTGATCGCCATTAAAGAGGAGCAATAAGAAAAAGCCGCCTTTGGCGAGCCTGCCACAGAGCAGGTCGCCAGCTATGATCGCCTCTGGCGAGTTTAGAGTTATGATTGCCTTCGGCAAGTTGTGATGCACCTTCGGTGCAGCTTGAAGTAGCAAGGCGATCATATCATAACGTTTGCAGAGCAAACCCATAACGGCGAGCGTAAGCGAACCTCATAACTTGTAACTGAAAATAGCTTTTGTGTCCACAAATGCAGTGCTTGTCAAGAAAA
>JAZQWJ010000060.1:0-33621 GCA_045632285.1 Eubacteriales bacterium
CAGACATGCACCTTCGGTGATGCCATACGCCTTCGGCGATTCCATACACGCTGGCGCGTGATGCCATGCCAAGCCTGCGGCTTGGATAAAAACAACAAAAGCCGAACCCTTGGTTCGGCTTTTGTTGTTTTTGGTGGAGACGGGGAGGCTCGAACTCTCGACCTTACGGATGTGAACCGTACGCTCTAACCAACTGAGCTACGCCTCCATTCACAATTGCAGAAAACATTATAGCACAATTTAAGTGACGTGTCAAGTACTTCCATTAAAAAAGTTTGAGATCCCCGCCCCAAAAGGCGGGGATCGCCGTCGGTCTTTATTCCTTTTCAAAAACCTCGATGATGGGAGATTTGAGAATACCGTTGCCGTAAAGCTGATATTCGTATGCAAAGTCCTTACCCTTGGTGTACCAATGGTTCGGGCCCTTCCAGATAATATCCGCAATACAATGCAAGGGTGCAAAGCTATTGACGCGGGTGTTATAAAGGGTCAGCTCCAGCACGTGCTTGCCCGCCTTAACGTTTGCGGCCTCGGCACGGTAGGGAGCAAAGGCCAGCTTGCCAATCTCCTCGCCGTCCAGCTTAGCGGTCACAAGAGCACCCACAAAGCGGTCCACGCGCACCGCAAGGTCACAATCCTTCACCTCTACGGGGATCTTATAGGTCAATGCCGCACCGTAGAAGGGCAGCCCCTTATCGGTGATCTTGCCAAAGGCAATGCTGCGGGGCATTGCCGTGATGCTTGCGTCACAGCCCTCCACCTTCACGCCGAACTCACCGAGCAGGAAATAGTTCTCCAGGCTGGTGCGCTTACCGAGAGGCGCGCGAACGACCAGCTCGTTTTTGCCCTTTTTCAAATCGGGGAGCTCCGCGGTATAGATACGCTTATCGGCAAAGTATCCCTTCTTTTCAAGCGTGACCTTAGCACCGTTAAACCAAACCTCGTCAGCCTCTTCAAAGGCAAGCTTGCAAGGCGCGGATACCGTGCTGTTAAAGGTAAATCTGAGGTAAGGATGCATCGCCGCCTTGGTCTCGCAGAGCACCCAAGGCTGCACGTCAGCGCCGTCCGCCTTGGGCAGACCGTACTTCTCGCGCAGTGCGCGGTCGATGCGCAGCATCTCCTCGCGGGGCTGCCAGCTCTTGCCGTCCTCCGACCATTCGGGCATATCCAGCACCAGCACGTTGGGCTCGCTCAGCGAAAAGTTGACCTTTTCCTTGATATCAAAGGTATAAGTGGGCTTTTTCTCTACCCGTTCGGGGGTGTATTCCAAAACGTCGGTATCCTCAAGGCGCAGCAGCAGGCTGTCGCAGGGATACATTTCGCAGGCAACCTCGGTCTCATTTCCCTTCACCGTATAGGCAATGGGCTTGATCTCGCCCGACAGCGTATCGTAAAGCACGGGGCGCTTTTGGCCCTTGAAGCGGAAGTAACGGGTCTTGGAAAGGTCGGTGTCATCCTTGCCCCATCCGTTGGTGGGCACGCGGGAAACGCGTGCAAGGAACACCCACTCGTACTTGCCGTCAAGGCGCTTTTGATAAACGTAATCCTTGCAGGGGTCACCGTTTTCGGTGAGCACGTACAACTCGCGCTCGCTCTTCAGCTCACGGATCAGATCCAGCTCGCTGGTGGGGATGGTCACAGCGGCCTCGTACAACGCTCTTGCCGCATCGGAGGGGACGGCATCCACGTACTGCGGTGCGTTGCCCATAAAGATCAACTTGCCGCCGCGCTTTACAAAATCGGCAAGAGCCTTGACGGTGGTGGCGCGCAGGGTATCCACTGCGGGCACCACGATGGCGCTGTAGGCCATCTCGCCTACGTGCAACAGCTTGTCATCGCTTTCGGCATACTGCTCGGGCAGCAGCGACTCGCAGACAAAGTCAAAGTCAACGGTGCTGCGCAGCAGCCAGTTGATGGTGTTGTTAAAATCGTTGGTCAGTTGCCCACGGCGCTCGGCGGTGCTGGTGGCAGGGCCAAAGTGGAGCCAGTAGCTCTCGATGGGGTGGATCACGCCCACCTTGACCACGGGCTTACCGCGGGTCAGCGCCGTATTGACGCGGGCAAAGTGATCCTCAACGTATTTGTATTCCTTGTACCAGGCGGACTGATAGTGGATAGATGCGGGATAATCGCGCTTGGCCGAGCCCTTCATGCTCACCCAAGAGAGGTGGGGCACACGCACGGTCACGCCCAACGCCGCCTGCCAGTCACCCTGGAACTTGTGACCGCGGAAATCAAACTGCCAGCCCGTGACACCGTAAAGCTCGGAGAGCATGGCCTCGCGGCCGTACTGATGCACGGCAGACTGGCACTGCTTGGCAGTGGAAAGCTCGATGGCGTCACACAGCATATCGATGCCGGGGATGCCGAAATTGCGGTAGGTACGCATCGCCTCGCCAAGTGCGTGGGTCTGGGAGCGCAGACTTCCCTCCTCCATCACGTGACCCGTAAGAGCAATGCCATTTGCGGCGCACCACTTGCCGCACTGGTCGGCAAAGGCCTCGGTAAAGCGCTGGCAGGCGTGGTCGCGCATCAGATAGCGCTCGCGGGCGGGCTCGCCCTTGCGATCCCAGAACACGCGGGGCAGCAGCGGCACGATGTCAAAGCCATAGGCGGCCATAAAGCTCTCGGGCAGATCGGTGGTCCAGGGCAGGCGTACCTCCTTTTTCTCGGTGGCAAATCCAAGGGGATCTGCACGCGCAAACTGGGGCTCGTCGGTAAAAATAGAGGGCACCGTCTTGCCGAATTCGTCACCAACGGCATCCTTATAGGCCAGATAGGTCACGCGGATAAACTCGGCAATGGCCTCGGGCGACAGGGTGTCAACATAGGCCTGACCGTTCATCCAACCCGTGTCCTTTGCGGTTAACACATAGGCATACCACTTGGTGCCTTCGGCCTCGCTGTCGGGAGCGATCAGCTCGCCCGACACCAGATTGCCGTCCTCATCCAGCACCACGTCAAAGGTGGCAAGCAGATAGGTCTTGCCCTCGGCGGCGCAGGCCTCGATCAGCGGCTTGCGTGCGGCAAAATCAAAATCACCCGGCAGATAGGCGGTGCCAAGCTCGGCATCATCCTTTGCCTCGGGAGTAAAACGCAACGACTTTTGGCGGTATTTCTTGTTTTTGGTCACGATACCGCCCGCCGAGCCGGAGGGCCAGCGATCTTCGTCGTACAGATAAGACAGCATCTCCTCGGCCTTGGCCTTGTCGGTGCAGGCCTTTACCAGATCCATAAACTCCTCGGAGAGGTAGGGCGTGGCCATACCGCTGCGGGAATGCATATGGAAGCCGCCAAAGCCCATGGCCTTCAGCTGCTCGATCTGCCAAAGCAGATCCTCCTTGTCCAGATTGTCGTTCCAGGCCCAAAAGGGCGTGCCGCGATACTCTGCCGTAGGATTTTTGAAAAGCGCATCGTCCAAAACGGCGCTTTTGTTCTTTTCATAAAACATAAAGGGTCAAACCGTCCTTTCGTTTGTTGTCATTTGCATTGTAACACGAATACAGCCGAATTGCAACAACTTTTTTTACGATAAAGGGGCTTGATTTTAAGGAAACTCCCCCACAGGGCGCTCACGCCCTCTTGGGGGAGAAAAATGTCGGCTATCCAAAGGCAACACCCAACAAAAGGGTAAAAAGCAGAGCTGTGATCATGAGTAAAATCCTCTTGCGCTTCATCGGGCATCCTCCTTTTCTTTATTGTGCCAATACCTCGTTCCAGACAGCCATAAAAGCATCAAATTGACTTGTAAAACGCACCGTATAGTTCATTCTGCTGTGATATTCACCATCACAATAAGGAATAACCATCAAATGCCTCTCTTGATCGGGAACAATTAACAACGCATCAAACGGGCCTTCCTTTCCGAAATGCCACCGATACGTCCTTTTCCCCGGCAACTGTCTTTCAAGCGGATCACCAACGTATGCACGGCGTTGATCATAGCGAAATTCAATAGCGCCTACCTTCTCTATTTTCTTCGGTAGCAAGCTTATCATAATGTATCCTTTTAATGCAGACGTACCCATTTGCTTTTGTGACAGCTCCATAAAAGCCGAAAAAATCGTCGCGGCGTCCTCACCGGACAGTACAACCGCATTTTCAAAGCTCCCGTCATAATACACCACGCTGTCGGGGACATCCAAAAAGACTTCGGTTTCCAAAATTTCGGTGTTTGTTACCTTGTGCTTCCAAGCGTCCTCTGCCACCTCCCCCTGCGGCGTCTCGGGCTTTGTGCAGGCGGTGCCCGACAAAAGGGTGAAGGCACTGAAAAGCAAGAGCATCAACGTTAAAAAAATTTGTTTACACTTCATCGGGTGGTCCTCCTTTCTCGTTTAGACAAAAAAGCCCCAAGGGCCGCAGGGCGGCCTTTGAGGCATGGTTTCTTTATTCGGGGGTATGGAAATTCATGCCTCCGATTTCAGTATAGCATATTTTTCTTGTATCGTCAAGCCCGGCGTATGTGTGCTTTTGAGAAGCAATATAGCTCTGCGTGATTTTTTGCCGTCACTTCGCAACGATTCGAATATTAGCAGGCGTGATCCCCGTCTGCTCGTATACGATCTCGTTGATCTGCGAGATCTGGTTTTCCTGCAGCTCGGTGCCGTTGACCACCACCGAGCAGGTCTCGCCGTTGATCACCGCCACACAGCGCTCAAAGCCCTTGGCCAAAACCATGGTCTCGATATTCGCCTCGGCCTCCATCGCCTTTGCAAGATCGGCGATCTCCAACAGCGCCTCGGTCTTGGTGGCCTCGTCGGCGCTCTCGCTGTCTACCACGCTTTGCAGCACCTCCAGTGCCTCGTCACGGGCGCGCTGACGGCTGACCTGCGTGGCCGAAAAATAGCCGTCGGTGCTATCCACGTTGGTGCTGCCGCCGTTGTTGCCATCCTGCACGGTGCCGTCGGAGGGCAGGTCGGGCTGCACCGTGGCGTCGCCGCCAAACAGTGTGACGTTCAGGATCACCGCCGCCGCGATCACCAGCACGGCGCAAAGCGTTATCACCGAGCGGCTTGTGATCTTAAAGCGCCGTTCCTTGCGGGGCTTTACGGCCTCCTGCTGCTTCATTTCCAGTTGATTTTCCATTGTATGTGCCTCCTTTTCTGCGGTTTTCGATCAACCTCATTCACTTATATGCGCCGCACAACACAAATATCACCCAACCGTCCGTTTTTTTATTTTCAAGCCTTGACACCGCAGCATTTTGTGGTATAATGAACACAGATAGTTGCACGCGCAACTAATTTTTTAAAAAAGGAGCGTCACAATGCCCTCTCTCAACCGCTCGCTAAACGTGATCGGCCGCTGCGGAACACTGTTCCGCGCCAAGCATCTGGCCGAAACCGGCGTAGACGCCTGTAATTACTTCTATCTATTTTATATCTGCCGTAATCCGGGCGTATCGCAAGAGGCGCTGTCGCAAGCACTATACGTCAACAAAAGCAGTGTGACCCGCCACATCGCCCGCTTAGAGGCAGCCGGTCTGCTGACGCGCACCCCCTCCCCCGAGGATCGGCGCGTGATGCAGGTCTTTCCCACCGAGCGTGGCGTCGCTCTGCTCCCCACACTGCGAGAGGTCAGTGGCCTTTGGCACACTGCCATCACAGCAGGCTTTACCCCGGAGGAGACCGCCCAGTTTGAGGCGCTCCTCGCCCGCGCTATGGAAAACGCCCGCAAAGCGGCTGATGGGGAGGTGGAGGCATGAAGCTGATCTTCCGCTATCTAAAGCCCCTTTACGGCTCGATGGCCTTTGGCCTTACCGTCAAGGTATTGGCCACGCTGCTGGAGCTGGCGCTCCCTTATATTTTAAGCCACATTCTGGATAACGTGGTAGCCGAGGCGCAGATCCTGCCCGTCCTGGCCTGGGGCGGTGCTATGATCTTGTGCGCCTTTGGCGCATTTATGGGCAACGTGATCGCCAACCGCAACGCTGCCAAGGTCGCGCGTGACGCGTCCCGCCGCATCCGTCATGACCTGTTTCACGCCACGATGCATCTGACCTCCCGCGAGACCGATGCCTTTACGGTCCCCTCTCTGGAATCACGCCTGACCTCTGACACCTACAACGTCCACCATTTTATCGGTATGATGCAGCGCATCGGCGTCCGCGCACCCATTCTGCTGTTTGGCGGTATGGCCATCACCCTTGTGCTGGACTGGCGTTTGGCTGTGATCATGCTGTTTACCCTGCCCTTGCTTGGCATTTCGGTATTCTTTATCACCAAGCGCGGTATGCCGCTTTACGCCGAAACGCAAAAATCGGTTGACGGTATGGTTCGCGTGGTGCGCGAGGACTGCCAGGGCGTGCGCGTGATCAAGGCCCTCTCACGCGAGGATTACGAGCGCCGCCGCTTTGACACCGCCAACAAGACGCTGGTCGCCCGCGAGCAAAAGGCAGGCGTGACCATGGCGCTTTCTCAACCCCTGATGAGCCTGTTTTTAAACCTTGGTCTTGTGGCAGTCATTTTACTGGGCGCCTATTTTGTAGACGGCGGCCTTTCCCGCCCCGGACGCATCATCGCCTTTATCCAGTATTTCACCCTGATGTCCACCGCAATGACAGTGATCACCCGTATCTTCGTGCAGATCACCAAAAGCTCGGCCTCGGCAAACCGCATCGGCGAGGTGCTGGATACCTATGCCGCCCACAAGGATCAGGCAGGCGAGGGTCTGCCTGAGGAGCCCGACAAGCAAAGCTTTTTGGTATTTGACGACGTTTCTTTTTCCTACAACGGCAAACGGGACAACCTCTCTCACGTTTCCTTCTCGCTGCCGCAGGGCGGCACCCTTGGTATCATCGGCGCTACGGGCGCAGGCAAAAGCACGCTGACCCGACTGCTGATGGGCTTTTATCCCGCAGACAGCGGAGAGATCCGCATTGGCGGTCGCCCTATCGAGGCCTATGACGAAAAGGCGCTTCACGCCCTGTTTGGCGTGGTGATGCAAAACGACTTTGTGGGATCGGATACCGTGGCCGAAAACATCCGCTTTGGCCGCGAGATCGACGACGACGCGCTCCGCCGCGCCGCCCGCATTGCACAGGCTGCCGATTTTATCGAGGCATTTGATGACGGCTATGACCACGCGCTGACGGCAAAGGGCACCAACGTCTCGGGCGGCCAGCGCCAGCGCATTCTGATCGCCCGCGCCATTGCGGGGGATCCCAAGATCCTGATCCTGGACGACGCCTCGTCGGCTTTAGACTATCGCACGGACGCCAATTTGCGCCGCGCCATCCGTGAGGAGCTGCACACCACCACCGTGGTGGTGGCACAGCGCGTCAGCTCGGTGATGCACGCCGACCACATTTTGGTATTGGATCACGGCCGCGTCATCGGCGCAGGCAAGCACGAGGAGCTGCTTGCCACCTGTCCCGCTTATAAAGAGATCAGCGATTCGCAGATGGGAGGTGCTTTCCTTGAATAACGGAAAGATCGGAGGCGGCGGAGGTGGCCTTGGCAACTCCCGCAGCCTGAACAGTACCGTAAAGGACGCCCCCCAATCCAAGGCAGCCAAGCGCCGTGCCCTGCGCCGTATGGGCAAATACCTGTTTCAGCACCCCGTCACGGTGATCATTGCCTTTGTGCTGATGCTCTCCTCTAACATTCTGGCACTGGCAGGCCCCAAGCTGTCGGGCATCGCCATCGATGCCATTGCCGCCGAGGGCGGCGTGGACTTTCCCACCGTGCATCTTTACGTGGGCCTTCTCATCGGCTTTTACGTGGTGTCGGCGGCGATGTCCTACGTCCTTGCCATCATCATGGTGCGCTTGGGACAAAAGATCATCTACACCCTGCGCCGCGAGGTCTTTGAGCATCTCACCACTCTGCCCGTTGGCTATTTTGACGTGCACGCCACGGGCGATATCATCAGCCACATCTCCTATGATATCGACACCCTCAACGCCTCTCTCTCTCACGACCTTTTGCAGATCTGTGCCAGTATCGTAACGGTTTGCGGCGCCCTTGGTATGATGATCTCCATTTCCCCCATCCTGCTGACGGTCTTTGCCATCACGGTGCCCGCCTCGCTGCTTTTCACCCGCTATAAAACGCGGCGCGTGCGCCCACTGTTTAAGCAAAGATCCGCCAAGCTCGGCGCCCTTAACGGCTATGCCGAGGAGATGCTTTCCGGCCAAAAGACCGTGCGCGCCTACTCCCGTGAGGACGTGATCGTTTCTCGCTTTGACGACCGCAATAACGACGCCGTCGAGGCCTATTACCGTGCGGATTATTACGGGGCAATGATCGGCCCCTCGGTCAACTTTATCAACAATATGTCGATCGCAATGGTCACGGTGCTGGGCGGCCTTTTGTATATGCTGACCCTCTCCTCCCCCGCCGCCATCCCCGCCTTTATGCACCTGTCGCTTGGCGGTGTTTCCTCGTTTGTGCAATACTCCCGCAAGTTTGCGGGCCCCATCAACGAGCTGGCCAATATTATGAGCGAGCTGCAATCTGCTATGGCCGCTGCCGAGCGTGTATTCCGCCTGATCGACGAGGAGGCCGAAAGCCCCGATGCCGAAAACGCCGTTGTGCTCTCTCGGGTGGCGGGAGAGGTCGACTTTGACCACGTGCGCTTTGGCTACGTGCCAGAACGCACCATCCTCCACGATCTTTCGGTACACGCCGCACCCGGAGAGACCATAGCCATCGTTGGCCCCACGGGCGCCGGCAAGACCACGGTGATCAATCTGCTGATGCGCTTTTATGACGTGTGCAAGGGCGAGATCCGCATCGACGGCACGCCCGTTCCCACCGCCACCCGCGCCTCGCTCCGCTCCTCGTTCACGATGGTGCTGCAGGACACCTGGCTTTTCCACGGTACGATTTTTGATAATATCACCTATGGACGCGAGGACGCCACCCGCGCGGAGGTGATCGAGGCGGCAAAGGCCGCCCACATCCACGACTATATCGAAAGTCTGCCCCGGGGCTATGACACCGTACTGTCGGATGACGGTGTCAACATCTCCAAGGGTCAAAAGCAGCTGATCACCATTGCAAGAGCAATGCTGGCCAGATCCTCGATGCTGATCTTAGACGAGGCCACCTCCAACGTGGACTCCCGCACCGAAATACAGATCCAGTCCGCTATGCACGCCCTGATGCAAAACCGCACCTGCTTTGTCATTGCCCATCGCCTTTCTACCATTCAAAATGCCGACACCATCCTGGTGATCAAGGACGGACGGGTGATCGAGTCGGGCAACCACAACGCGCTGATGTCGGCGGGCGGCTTTTACGCCTCGCTGTACAACTCTCAATTTTCTTAAAAGCAACGATGAAAACAGTTTTATTCACCTTAAACGCCTCGCACGCCCACTCCTCTCTTGCACTGCGCTGTCTGCGTGACGCTTTAGAGGATGGGGGCTTTGAGGCACATATCTTAGAGGCCACCGCCAAGGATCGCACCCACACGGTGCTCTCAAGGCTGTATCAGGCCAACGCCGATCTTTATGGCTTTTCCTGCTATATCTGGAACGTCGATCAGATGCTGGCACTGGCCGCCGATCTCAAGGCACTGCGCCCCAACGCCTGTATCCTGTTGGGCGGCCCCGAGGTCTCGTTTGACGAGACGCGCTTTACCGCACTCCCCTTTGTAGACTGCGTGATCAAGGGCGAGGGCGAGGAAGCCGTTTTGCGCGTGGCCAAGGCCTTGAAAAACAAAAAGGTCCCCGAACGGGTGGAGATCGGCGCCCCCTACGGCAAATTTCTATCCCCCGGCATCCGCTATCGAAAAACAGAAGCCGTCACCCCTCTCGTCTATTACGAATCCTCGCGCGGGTGCCCATTTTCCTGCGCGTTCTGCCTCTCCTCCGCTACCGAGGGAGTGCGAGCGAAATCTGCCGAAATGACGCTTGCCGACCTGTTGGAGTTTGAGGCGTTTCAACAGCCCCTGACCGTTAAGCTTGTGGATCGCACCTTTAACTTTGACCGCGAGCGCGCCAAGAAGATCTGGCGCGGACTGCTTGACAAACGCTATACAAAGTGCTATCATTTTGAAATAGCGGCACACCTGTTTGACGAGGAGTGCTTTGAGATCCTGGCAGGTTTCCCCGCCGGCAAGGTGCGCTTGGAGATCGGTCTGCAATCCACCAACAAAAAAACGCTGTCCGCCATATCCCGCCACACGGATGCGGCTAAGGTGCTTGCAGTTGCCAAGCGCCTGACCGAAATGGGCAACGTCCACGTGCATTTGGATCTGATCGCAGGTCTCCCCCACGAGGACTATACCTCGTTTGCCCGTTCCTTTGACGCAGCCTATCCTTGCTGTCACGTGCTGCAGTTGGGCTTTCTCAAGCTGCTGCACGGCACCGCCTTGCGCCGCGACGCGCAGGCAAGCGGCACTGTATTTTCGCAAAAAAGTCCCTATACGGTATTAAAAACAGCGGGTATTTCCTTTTCCGAGCTGGAAAAGCTGCACGCCGTTGACGACCTGCTGGAGCGCGTGCGCGACAGCGGCCGCTTCACCCGCACGTTGGCGCTTTTATTGCCCGACGTCATATCTCCCTTTACCTTTTTTGCGGGTCTTTCCGACTTTTTAAGTGCCAAGACCAACACGCCCTTGCAAAAGCTCTCGCAGCGCGATCTGTTTTTGCACATTGCAAACTTTGCCAAGCAAAACGCCCCCGAGCAAAGCCATTGGGCCATTTCAGAGGCGTTGCGCGCAGATTTTGCCGCCAGCGAGGTGCGGCGACCGCCCATTGGGCTTTGATTTTTAGATCGTAAGGAGTTTTTATGGAAAAAGTGCTGATCTCCGGCGGCTCTCGCGGCATTGGTGCCGCGCTGGTGCGCGCCTTTGTCAAGCGAGGGGATGCCGTTGCCTTCCTCTATCATCATAACGTGCAGGCAGCCGATCGCGTGGCCGCTGAAACGGGCGCTGTAGCCATCCAATGCGACGTTTCGGAGCCGGACGCCGTCCGCGCCGCCGTGCAAGCCGCCGCCACTGCCCTGGGCGGCCCCATCTCCGTGCTTGTCAATAACGCGGGCATTTCTCACATCGGTCTTTCCCGCGATATGACGGACGCCGAGTGGCGCCGTATGCTGGATACCGATCTGTCGGGCGCCTTTTTCCTGTGCCGCGAGGTACAGGGCGGTATGATCGCCGCACAGCGCGGGCACATCGTCAACGTCGGCTCGATGTGGGGCAAGGTCGGCGCCTCTTGCGAGGTGGCCTATTCTGCCGCAAAAGCGGGACTGCGCGGTCTTACGATGTCACTGGCCAAGGAGCTTGGCCCCTCCGGGATCACGGTCAACTGTGTAGAGCCCGGCCTGATCGACACCGAAATGAACCGCGCACTGGATGCAGAAAGCCGCGCGGCCCTGATCGAAGAAACGCCGCTATGCCGCATCGGCACCCCCGATGACGTGGCAAACGCCGTGCTGTTTTTTGCCTCTGAGACCGCCGCATTTATCACCGGCCAGATCCTTGGCGTTGACGGCGGATATGCGATCTGAGCTCTCCCCCAAATTTGCCAAAACACAGCCGAGCGCTGCGCAAAAAAGCAACGCCACCCCAACGTTTGGGGTGGCGTTGCTTTATTTTATATCAGCCAATGGCTCTCAGGGCCTGCAGCTGATCTGCGGTATAGGGGCTGTAAACGCCGCGTGCGATCTCGTTGCAATAGGTTGCGGAACGGATGCTGCTAACATCGGTCAACGCGTTGGCGACCACGCTCTGCAAAGAGGCAGAGGCGGTGGTAGAGCCGTAGTAACGGGTCACGTTACCGTTGACACAGACCTCAATATAACCGATACCGGTATACTCGCAGGCCGCATCGGCAATATCCTTCAGCGAGCCGTTGAAATAATAGGTGTTGTAGGTGCGCTGTGCCATCACGTCTGCGGTAGCAGTGACGTAGGTGTGGCCGGCGGCGTCCAAAGCCTCTACGGTGGCGGCGCCTGCGGCGCTGACCAACGCAGTGGGAGCGATCACGGTCTTCAGGGTCACGTTCTCTTTGCCGTAGCGGGCAACCAGACCGTCATACAGATCTCTGGAGACGCCGGTGGTAAAGCGAAGCTCGGCATCACCGGAAACACGCAGTGCGGCTTCCTTGGCGGCAAGTGCGGCGGTAGAGGGTGCGATCACGCTATCCTCGGCGATCATCACGACCTCACCGGCATTGTAAAGCACGCCGTTTACGATCCAGCTCTCGGCAGTGTCCTCCAGCACAACGTATACGTCGCGGCAGGTCAAGCCGTTAAAGGACATCAAAGACAGGAACTCACCGTTCTCGTCCAGATAAACAACGTCATAATACTGCTCGTCGTAAAGGATCTGGGTGGAGATGCCCTGCTTGCTATCGATCAAGCCAAGATCTGCGGTGGCAACAGCGCCGCCGTTGACCTTGGTGGTCACAAAGGGCGTGGGAGCACCGATCAGGTAAGGCAGCATACCGGCATAGCCGCGGCCGGCCGTGTTATAGCTGTATTCCTCAACCTTCAGGCTGCTCATCAAAGCACCGCAGCTCTTGCTTGCCATAGTGGTCAAGCCATAGCCAAAGGAAACGGCATAGTCAACGGGAAGCAGCGTATCCTGCTTTGCGCCGTAAGCAAAGAACTCTTCAATATTGTTGGGAGCATAGTAAACGGTTTGACCGTCCGAGACCTCGCTGCGCAGGCAAGGCTTATAGGTCGTGTAAGTGTAGTTGGTCAAAATGCTGCCATCAGCAAGGGTCAGCTTGGGAACGGTCACGGTCACCTGCTCGTAATAGCCGGCCAGCGACTTGCCCTCGGCAACGCGAACACCGTTCATCAGGCATCCCTCCAGCTCCTCGGCGGCCATAGCACCAAGAATGGTGGGATTATAAACGGAAAGCTCCTTCCAAGTGTATGCGTGGCTACCCTCAATAGAGTAGTACAGGCTGTGCAAGGGGACGATCACGTCGGAAACAACGCGCTCTACCACGTCAGCAGTGCCGTTGACCAGCGCGGTCACGTCGGTGGCGGCCGCCACACCGTAGGTCACGGTGCCCTTGTTGGCCAGCGTCAGATTTCTTGCAGGATCAAGAGAAACGGCAACGATCACGATCACGTCGTCGTCAAGATCGTGGTAATTGCGGAAATCCTCAACGGTATAGCCCTCGGCAGTCATATTCCAAACCACAACGGTCTCGCCGGGCTCCAGCAGATAGGCGCCCTCTGCGTTGGTGGGGTTGGTCATGGCAGCGGTGGGCTGCAGGGTCAGGGCGGTGCCGCGGGTCCAAGCAGTCAGGCTGCCGTAAAGTGCATCGCCGCTGGAGACCAGACCGTATTCGTAAAGATTAACGGCCATAGAGTCAAGGTTGGTCAACTCAAGGCATTCAAAGGCATCGCTCTGTGCGGTGCGGGGCACCAGCTCGGTGATCGAAAGCGAGCCGGAGATATCGTGGCGACCTGCGCGATAATCGGAGATACGATCAAAATAGGAGGCCTGAACGTCCAGCAGTGCGCCAACGTTCATCTCATCCTTGATCTTGATGTAAGAACGAGAGATCATCAAGCCGGTATTGGCAGAGGAGGAGGCGTCGGCACCGTAAACAAAGTGTGCGGCATAGCCGGGCATCGTGTCGCCGTCACGGCCAAAGTTATAGCGGATGGGGTCAAGCTCGCCGCCTGCGGTATAGGAGGTATCGGTCATACCAAGGCCATAGCCAAAGGCCACCGAGGGGGCCAGTGCCGCAAGGCTGTCAACGTAAGCGGAGGCTGCAAGGCCCTCCATATCCAGCACGGTAAAGTCGTGACCGGCACGGCCAACAAACCACACGCGGTACTCGTTTGCACCAACGGTGTACTTGTTTTCCAGCGCCTGCTCGTTGCCTTGGCCGTCAACACGGGTAAAGGCACCAAACGGAACGGCAACCACCAGCTCTTTGCCAAGCGCATACTCATGGCGGAAGCCGGAAAGATTGTTAGAGCCAACGGTGCGCACCAGATCGGCCACGTCGGCAGAGGCATCTACGGGGAAGATCAAGGCACTCTCGCCTGCGGCAAGCACCGCGTCAGAAACGTTATCGATCACGGCACCACCGTTCAGTTTAAAGCTGTAGCCAATGTAATCGGCAAGGGCAAGCTGCAGGGTGACATCGTGGCCATCCTTATTGAGGTAGGAATATCCAAGCACGTAGTCGGCCAGAGAAACGCTTGCGGTACCTGCGTTATAGATCTCAATATAGGGAGCCTGAGCGTTTTCGGGCAGGGGCGCGATCTCGGTGATGTAAAGATCGCCCAGCTCGGCGGTCTCGCCAACACCGTCGTAAAGCACGATCTCGTCGATCACGCACTCAACGCCGGGGCTGACGCAAAAGCCCAGCCCAAAGCCGTTTGCAGCCAACAGGTTGGCATAATTCTTTGCAGCAGCGGCAGCCTTGGCGCTGTCGTTGATGGAGGTAGGATCCGACACCAGCACGTCGTTTACGTAAACGCAGGGGCCAACCTTGCCGTCAAAGGAGAGGCGCACGTTAAGCTGCTTGCCTGCCAAGACCTTGCTGCCGCGCAGATCGGTGACATTGCCGGTGCTGGGCAGAACGTTGACGTCGCCGCAAAGCCGCTCGTAAAGCGTGGCGTTCTTCAGGTTGTTGACGTAATAGCAGTTCAGCGCAGTCTCGGCCGTCAGCGAAGAGGATACGTCGCCGGCATCCAGCGCGCCGGTGCTGGCAGTGTTGTGACCGTAGCCCGAGATGCGAAGAGCGACCTCGCCGTAAGCGGACATATCGTCGGTCGCATGAAAGCGCAGCGCGAAATAGCCGTTGTCAACGGTATAGGAGGAGGCCAGGTAGGTCAGCGTGTACTCCACGGTAAAGGGGCCGTTCAGTACACCGGCCAGTGCCTCGTTTTCGCAAAGCATCATGACCTCGTCGGCAGTACCGTGATTGCGCAGGTACAGGCGGCCGCTCTTGATCTCGTACATCGGAACGCCGTCAGCGCCGCTCTCGGTAGCATTCACGTTTGCACTGTGATTGCTTGTTGCGGGTGCACGCCAGCCAAGCGTATCGATAACGGCAGCAGCGCCCTTTACGGCGTTCGCGGTATCGAAAGACTCGTAATAATGATAAACTCGTCCGTTTTTGCTGCTGTCAATGGCAGTCAGCGCGCCCTTGCTGTCTGCAGCGGCAGAGATGCCGACAAGCATGGTGGGAACGAGGCCGACGATCATTGTGACCGCCAGCAGGATGGACAGGATCTTTTTCATCTGTTTTCTCCTTTTCGTTTTTTCATTGGGTCAATCATTAGAAATTGGCACTCATTCATGTTAAATTTTACTACAATTCGCCCCCCTTGTCAATATATATTATATGATTTTGTAAGAAGTGCCAAATTGAGGGCGTTTTTTTTGAACACCTCCACAAAGGAATTTTCAAAAAGGTCTTTCGCTATCCCACATCTTGTGGTATAATGATGGCGGTAACACTACGGCGCTGCGGCGCACAAGGAGGAAATTTATGCAAATGCAAGCCCCCAACGGCTTTTTACCCATATCCCGCGCCGATATGCAGGCACGTGGCTGGGACGCCCCCGATTTTGTATACGTCACGGGTGACGCCTACGTAGATCACCCCTCCTTTGGCGTTGCCATCATCTCCCGCGTACTGGAGGCTGCGGGCTTTCGCGTGGCCATCCTTTCGCAGCCCGACTATAAAAGTGCCGATGCCTTTCGCCGGTTCGGCCGCCCCCGCCTTGGCTTTTTGGTCACGGCAGGCAATATCGACTCGATGGTGGCTCACTACACCGCCGCCAAGAAAAAGCGTTCCTCCGATTATTATTCCCCCGGCGGCAAGGCGGGAAAGCGCCCCGACCGCGCCGTGATCGTATACTGCAACCGCATCCGCGAGGCCTACGGTGACGTGCCCATCATTTTGGGCGGACTGGAGGCATCCCTGCGCCGCTTTGCCCACTATGATTATTGGGAGGACCGGGTGCGCCGCTCGGTGCTGGTGGACGCCCGCGCCGACATCCTTACTTACGGTATGGGCGAAAAAATACTGGTACGTATTGCCAAACTTTTGGACAAGGGCGTGCCCATCCGCAAGATCCGCGACGTGCGCGGCACGGTCTATCTTACCACCAAGGGCGACACTGTTCACTATCCCGTGGCCGCCGAATTTGACTTTAACGAGCTAAAGACCGATAAGCGCAAATATGCCGAGGCCTTTGGTGCCCAATACAAAAATCAAGACGCCATCAGCGGCGGCGCACTGGTCGAATATTACGATGACAAAATGCTGGTGCAAAATCCCCCGATGCCCCCCTTAGAGCGTGAGGAGCTGGACGCCGTTTATGCACTGCCCTATATGCGCACGTGGCATCCTATTTACGCCGCAGAGGGCGGTGTGCCCGCCATCGAGGAGGTGCGCTTTTCCCTCACCCACAACCGCGGCTGCTTTGGCGCCTGCAACTTCTGCGCACTGGCCTTTCATCAGGGGCGCACCGTGCGCTCGCGCAGCATCGAAAGCGTGGTGGCCGAGGCTGAGCTGATCACCGAGATGCCTGATTTCAAGGGCTATATCCACGACGTGGGCGGCCCAACGGCACAGTTCCGCTATCCCGCCTGTGACAAGCAGCTGAAAAGCGGTGTCTGCACAAATCGCAAGTGCCTTGCACCAAAGCCCTGCCCCAACCTCAAGGTCGATCACAGTGAGTATATCGAGCTGCTGTCAAGAATCGAAAAGCTGCCCCGCGTCAAAAAGGTCTTTGTGCGCTCGGGCATCCGATTTGACTATCTTCTTGCCGACCCTGACGAGACCTTTTTCAAAAAGCTGGTGCGCGATCACGTCAGCGGACAGCTGAAGGTCGCCCCCGAGCATTGCGCAGACCGCGTGCTGGATGCGATGGGCAAGCCGCATTTCGAGGTCTATCAAAAATTCCGCAAGCGTTATTTCGAGCTGACCAAGTCTATTGGTAAAGAGCAATATTTGGTGCCCTACCTGATGTCCAGCCACCCCGGCTGTGATCTTGCCGAAGCGGTGGAGCTTGCCGAGTGCCTAAAGCGCGATCATTACGCCCCCGAGCAGGTGCAGGACTACTATCCAACGCCGGGCACCGCCTCTACGGTGATGTATTACACGGGCATCGACCCGCTGACCATGAAAAAGGTACACGTCACCACCGATTATCACGAAAAGCAGCTGCAGCGCGCACTACTGCAGTTCAACCGCCCACAAAACGCGCCCTTGGTGCGCGAGGCACTGCAAAAGGCGGGCCGCGAGGATCTGATCGGCTTTGATGCCACGTGCCTTGTGCGCCCCGAGCGCACCGAATTTACCAAAAAGCCCCCTAATGGTACAAGAAAACAGGGTGGACGCGATCAACGCAGCGGCAGCAGTCGCAGCGGCGACAAAAAGCGGGGCAGCACCCCGCAAAATCTCAAAAAAGCCCCCCAACGGGGTGAGAAAACCTCCAAAACAGGCGCACGCCCCACGGTCAAAGGCAACGGCCGCAACGGGCGAAAGAAATAACGCCGTTTTACGGGGCATTGCCCCATACTCCACCGCCTTTTGAAAAAACGGGCGAAAACATGAATCAAAATAAGGAGAACAACCATGGAACTCAACGTAAAGATCCTGCTTTCCCGCGGCATGGAAATGCCCACCTACGCCACCGACGGCTCTGCTGCCGTTGACCTCCGCGCCGCCATTGACGAGGGCACCACCGTCACCATTGCCCCCGGCGAGCGCGCCCTGATCCCCACCGGCATCGCCATCTCCCCCGAGCGCAAGGACGTGGTGGCCATTGTGGCTGCGCGCAGCGGCCTTGCCATCAAAAAGGGCATCTGCCTTGCCAACAGCATCGGCGTGATCGACTCCGACTACCGCGGTGAGATCTGCGTGGGTCTGCTGAACACCTCTAAGGAGCCCTTTGTTGTCGAACGCGGTGACCGCATCGCCCAGATGATGTTTATGCCAATCCTCACCGCCAATTTTATCGCATCCTCCTCTCTTGACGAGACCGAGCGCGGTGCAGGCGGCTTTGGCTCTACGGGTGTGGAGTAATGCGCATCGTTTTAGCCTCTAAATCTCCCCGTCGCCGCGAGATCCTGTCCTCTCTCGGCATCAAATTCGATATCGTCAGCGCCGATGCCGACGAAAGCTCCGATATCACCGACCCCGCCGCGCTTGTGCGCGAGCTTTCTTTGCGCAAGGGGCGCGCCACCCGCGAGCTGCTGCGCGCCAAGGGCGAATGGAACAGCGACACCCTGATCATTGCCTCCGATACCGTGGTGGCCGCCGAGGGCGAGATCCTTGGCAAGCCCCGCGACAACGCCGATGCCGCACGCATGCTTTCGCTGCTTGCCGGCAACACACACCACGTAATCAGCGGCGTCGCGCTGCTTTACGGTGAGCGCGAGATCGCTGATTTTGACGATACGTGTGTGTTTTTTGATGACATGACCCCTGCCGATATCGACTGGTACGTGCAAAGTGGAGAGCCCTGCGACAAGGCGGGTGCCTATGCCATCCAAGGGCTTGCATCGCTGTGGATCAAGGGACTGTCGGGCTGCTATTTCAACGTGGTCGGCCTCCCCGTCCATAAGCTGAACTACCTGCTGAAGAGCTTTCTTAGCAAAAGTATCGTTGACCTGACCAAATAAAAAGGAGGGCTTTCCGTATGCGCCCCATCTACACAGGGACCTGGGGCAAATGCCACATTCAAGGCATTGCCGCAGATGAAAAAAACGACCTGATCTACTATTCCTTTACCACAAAGCTGATCAAGGCGCGGCTCTCTACCGGTGAGATCCTCGGCTCGGTCGATGGGCTGCTGGGTCACCTTGGTTGCATTGCCTTTTACCCGGAGGACGGCCGCGTTTACGGCTCGCTGGAATACAAGGGCGACGCCATCGGCCGCGGTATTTTGCGGGCCCTTGGCAGTGACGCCGCCGTTGAGGACGCCTTTTACATCGCCATTTTTGACGTGGATAAGATCGACCGCCTTGATATGGATGCCGAGCGTGACGGCATTATGACCGCCGTTTATTTGCAAGAGGTCTATCACGACTATAAAGGAACGGGACAAAACAAAAAAGGCGAGACCGTCCCCCACCGCTACGGTTGCAGCGGCATTGACGGCACCACCTTTGGCCCGATGCCGGGCGACCCCTCGGGCAAGCAATACCTGTTTACAAGCTATGGCGTGTACAGTGACCTCGACCGCAACGATAACGATCATCAGGTGCTGCTTTGCTATGACGTCAGCGACTGGAAACGCTATGAGCGGCCCCTTTCGCAAAGCACCATGCACAAAAACGGGCCGGACGCCCCCTTCAAAAAGCTGTTTTTCTATACGGGCAACACGGTTTACGGCGTGCAGAATCTAGAATACAGCCCCACTGAGCAATGCTTTTTACTGGCAGTCTATAAGGGCCAAAAGCCGGAGTTCCCCAACTACGATCTTTACGCCATCGATGCCACCAAGCCCCCCGTAGAGGGTAGGCTGTCGGGCACCGACGAAACAGGTCTTCTGCTTGCAATGGCCCAACGCGGCGCTAAGCACGAGGCCACAGGGATTTGCGGCTGGCGCTTCCCCTATGGCTCTACCGGTCTGTTTGCCTGCGCAAACGGCGACTTTCTCATCAGCGAGCCCCACGTGGCAGAGAGCGGACTTTGCAGCTATATCCACCGCTATGTGCGTGATGAAAAGCGCGGCTTTGTGTTAAAGGGCTGATCGCGTAAAAAAGCGGAGAACGAACGTTCTCCGCTTTTTTTATTGCAATCGGATATTGCCGTAATCAAACAGCGCGATCTCCAGCGTACCCACCTCGTCCTCGCTCTCATAGCGGCAGGTCACGTAAGCCACCAGATCCTTGGAAAAACGCAGGCCGATCTCAGAGATCACAAATCCGCCGGCGGTTACGCTGCGGTCAACCGCATAAAATCGCTTTTGCGCGTCATAGCGCAGCTCCCCCGCCGTAAACGAGCGGAAGAAGAACAGCACCTCACGGTATGCATGCAAGCGAGCGGCGTCCCGCACCGTTTCGGTGGTTTCCGCTCCGCGCAACGTACCCGATACCGAAAGCAGATCGCCGTCAAAGCACAGATTCAAGGCGGTCTGCGCCTCGGCAGTGCCCTCGGCCTTGGCAGTTACGCGCAGGCTGACGTTGGAAAGGCTCTGCTCCATTTTCTCGGCATCAAACACAGCATTGTTGGCATCCTCAAGACTAACGGGCTCGGTCTTGCTCTGGCCGCAAACGCAGGTATAGGTCTTGACCCCCGCCACATCTGCCGTGGGGAACGTGGTGATCACGCCACCGTCAAACACGTGCTCTGCCCACTGGAGCTTGATGTTGCATCCATCTCCCGTGCAGGGGCGCCAATGATGCCGCTCGTCACAGCGGTACCCAACCGATGCCGTGTGGGTATGCTCCTTTTCCTCGGGGACAGCAGGCTCCCCACTGCAGCCGGTCAGCAGTAGCAAAAAGAGGCACGCCGACAACAGCAAAAACGTTCCGATCAATTTTTTCATAGTATTCTCCCCAATCAAATTCGCGCTTTATTATATCATATTTCAGCAAAAATTGCAATATCCCCTCAAACTCTTCCCCTTTTGTATTGACTTACCACCCCGCAGATGCTACAATAAAAGCAACAATACCCTTGCCGCCCGACAGGCGGCCAAGCGAAAGGAGCAAAAATGCTTAAAAAATTCATCAACGATTCTTTCCCCCATCTGCTCCACGGCGGTGACTACAACCCCGACCAGTGGCAGGATCGCCCCGATATCCTTGACGAGGATATGCGATTGATGCAGCTGGCCAACTGCAACGCCATGTCGGTGGGCATCTTTGCATGGGCCGCCCTTGAGCCCGAGGAGGGCAAATACGACTTTTCCTTTATGGACAAGGCCATGGACGATATTTACAAGGCGGGCGGCCGCGTGGTGCTGGCCACCCCCAGCGGTGCACGCCCCGCTTGGCTCTCGATGAAATACCCCGAGGTGCTGCGCACCAATGCAGACGGCTCTCGCAACACCCACGGTATGCGCCACAACCATTGCTTCACCTCCCCCGTCTACCGCGAGAAGGTGGCCAACATCAACCGTCGCATTGCCGAGCGCTATAAGGATCACCCCGCCCTGCTTGTCTGGCACATCTCCAACGAGTACGGCGGCAGATGCTATTGTGAAAACTGCAAAAAGGCATTTCGCGAGTGGCTGAAGAACAAATACAAGACCTTAGATGCCCTGAACCACGCGTGGTGGACAGCGTTTTGGGCACACACCTACACCGATTGGTCCCAGATCGATCCCCCTATGGTCCACGGCGAGCAATACACCAACGGCCTGGATCTGGATTGGCGCCGCTTTGTTTCCTATCAGACCACCGATTTCATGAAAAACGAGATCGCTGCCGTCAGGGAATTCACCCCCAACGTGCCCGTGACCACCAATATGATGGGCTTTTATGACGGACTGGATTACCGCGTACTGGCAAAGGAGCTGGACGTGATCGCCAATGACATCTATCCCACCTGGCGTGGAGATGACAGTGACGTGTCCACCGCCATCAGCACCGCCTTTACCCACGACCTGTGCCGCACTATGAAGCATCAGCCCTTTATGCTGATGGAATGCACCCCCAGCCACGTCAACTGGCACGATTACAACAAGCTCAAGCGCCCCGGCGCACACGAGCTTTCCGCACTGCAGACCATCGCCCACGGTGGCGATACGGTGCAGTACTTCCAGTTCCGCAAGAGCCGCGGCGCGGGCGAGCAGTTCCACGGTGCCGTGGTCGATCACGAGGGCAGCGAAAACACCCGCGTGTTCCGCGAGGTCTCTGCGCTGGGTGCCAGAATGAAGCAGCTGGACGCCATCGTTGGCACAAAAACCGAGGCACGTGTTGCCATTTTGCACGACTGGAGCAACAAATGGGCACTGGATAAGGCCCAAGGATTTCAGAATAAAGCCAAGAGATTGAGCACCACCCAGCAGCGGTTCTACAGGGCCTTTTGGAAGCGCGGCGTCAACGTGGACGTGATCTGTTCTGACGACGACTTTACCAAATACGATCTTGTGATCGCACCGATGCTCTATTCGGTCAGTGACGCACAGGGCGAAAAGCTGGCCGCTTATGTGGAGCAGGGCGGCACACTTGTCTGCACCTATGCCACCGCTATGGTAGACGACACCACCCTTGCACATCTCGGCGGCTGGCCGGGTGCGGGCTTGCGCCGTGTCTTTGGCATTTGGAACGAGGAGATCGACACCCTGTATCCCGATGATTTCAACACCGTCAACACCGAGATCGGTGAGGTCAAGGCCGTGGATTATTGCGAGCTGATCCACGCCGAGGGCGCCGAGGTGCTGGCCACCTATACTTCCGATTTCTACGCAGGCAGACCCGCCGCCACGGTCAATACCTACGGCAAGGGCAAGGCCTACTACTTCGCCTTCCGTGACGAGGGCAACTATACCGACGCCATGATGGTCAAGCTGATGGGTGAGCTTGGCATCACCTCTGATTTTGACGGTGCGCTGCCCCACGGCGTCAGCGCGCACTCCCGTACCGACGGTGAGAGCGTGTTCGTATTCCTGCAGAATTTCAACAACGCGCCCGTCACCGTTACCACTGCCAAAAACTGGGTCACTGTCGAGAAAAACACACCCGTTACGGGGGATATTGCGCTTGCCCCCTTTGAAACCGTGATCTTGAAAAGAGAAAAATGAAAGAAGAAAACATTGTATTGATCGGTATGCCGGGGTGCGGAAAAAGCACCCTTGGCGTGCTGCTGGCAAAAATGCTGTGCAAGGATTTTGCCGACGTGGATCTGCTGATCCAAAGGCGGATCGGAATGCCCTTGCAGCAATATATCGACCAAAACGGCGTAGATGCCTTTCTGAAAGAAGAGGCCGATGCACTGGAGGCGCTGGACGTGACCAACACCGTGATCGCCACGGGAGGCTCCGCCCCCTTGACGGAGCGGGGCGCCGCGCGCCTCTCGGCGCTTGGCAAGGTCGTTTATCTGTCGCTGCCCTTTGCAGAAATTGAAAAGCGCATCACCAACTTGGCCACCCGCGGCATTGCGATGCGGCAGGGAGAAACGCTGCTTGACGTTTACAACGCCCGCTGCCCCATTTACAAGGGGCTGGCCAACCTGACCTTTGCACCCGAAAGCAGCGATATTGCGCAAACCGCCACAAAATTAGCCGATGCACTAAAAATTTAAAAAAATTTGCAAAACCCTCTTGACAAAATCCAAAGTGTGTGCTAATATATATGGGTACGTTGAAAGACGGACACGCGGCTTTAGCTCAGTTGGATAGAGTGCCTGGCTACGAACCAGTAGGTCGAGGGTTCGAGTCCCCCAAGCCGCGCCATAACAAAAATGCCACCCAGTCGGGTGGCATTTTTGTTATGCCACGGCTTGGGGAGGGCGAAGCCTACTCAGGGGAAAAGCCCGAAGGGGTTTTCGTGCAAGCCCGTAAGGACTTGGTACAGCGAGTAGGCGAAGCCGTCCCCAAGCCGCGCGAATTTTTTACAACACAACAAAACTCCGCAAAAAAAGAGGAGCCCTGCGGCTCCTCTTTTTTTATTTCTCGATCAGTTCCCCGACCTGTGCCTCGTTTTCGATAAAGGCCAGCTCCACGCCATCGGCGGCGGATTGGCTGATATTAACCAGTACAAGGCGGTCGATCACGGTGTCCGCGCTCATCTTGATCAAAGCGGCCTCGGTGGGCTGCTCCTCGCGTCGGTGCACGTTGCGGATCTCCAGATCGCCAAAGCGAGCGCCGTATTCGATCTGAATGATGGCACGCTTGTCAACGCCCTTCTCCCACATACAGAAGCAATCCTCACCAAGGGGCGTATAGCTCTTGCGTGCGTGGATGTTTTCCAGCACAACGCCGTCAAACCACACAGCACCGGGGCGCTTGTTGTGATTGGAAATGACGATGCCGTTGTGTCGATAATCGCCGTACAGGCCGTCCACGTGCACGTTGGCAAGCTTATATCCCTCGCCGGAAAGCAGTCGCACACCCGAAAAACCGTTGATGGCGGTAAGATTGTGGATGTAAACGTTTTCGATATCACCAAGCGAGATCTCGGCATGGGCCTCGTCATAGGTGGTCAGCGACACCAGATCGTCGTTGGTGGTGCCGCACAGATTTTCGATCACACCGTCGCGCGCGGGGCCGTTGATATGCACGCCGTCGGTGGTGCCGAAATGCCAATTGTAATCAAAAAAGATGTCACGTGTGACAAAACCGCGCACGTGGCCGATCTGAATACCGTAGCTGACGGGGTTGCGCACGGTCAGCTTTTCCAGCACGATCTTGTCAATATGTGCAAAGCGCATCAGCTTGCCCTTAAACAGTGCGGGGCTGTAAGGATCGTCCAAGCGGTGCTTGGCCTCGTAAACGGCATCCAGCCCCATCTGATCGCAGTTGCCGTCAAAAATGCCGCCCACGATCTCGATATTTTGGTCGCGACCGCCGCCTGCAAAATGCTCGTTTTCGATCAGCGCACAGCGGGACATCGGTGCCGCCAACAGCTGTGCGCCGGGGGCGAGCACAAAGCGGGTGTTGGAGCGGATGATCAGCGTTTTGCTGACAAGATAAGTGCCGGGGCGATCAAGCGTCACAATGCCCTGTTGATCCAAAAGCGCTTGCAGCGCCTGCGTATCGTCGTGTATACCGTCTGCGTAAAACATAGTGTTCTCTCCTAATAGTGTTTTTGTATCCATTTTTCCGGATTGTTTGCAATGTAGACCGCAATTTCTTCGCAATCCTCATAATTGCGTACAATGTGATCGTAAAATCCTTTTTGCCAAATTGACGCACCGCATTTTTTTGAAACACTTCCCTTTAATTGCCGCACAACGGTTGATATTGTAGGGGCGATCACTGATCGCCCGTCCACATCAACAATCCGAAGCAGCAAATGTATGTGATCCGGCATAATTGCATATTTTTCAACCAAAACAGTAGGATAATGCCGAGAAATAGCCCGAATTGCTTCATCGACAATTTCACCGTATTTCGAAAGCTTGATAGGCGGGCGATCACTGATCGCCCCTACAAGGCTATTCCAAAGTACAGGCTGTCTGTTTTTGGTGCAGACTGTGACAAAATAGGTTCCGATATTGCTATAATCATAAGAGCAGAGACGATTGTTCTTTCTGCTCGGTAATTCACGCTCGTCTTTCAAATTTCCTTTGTTTCGCCGATCTTGCGGCCCAGCTTTTTCATCAGCGGCACGGGGTCGTTGGCGGTGATCAGCACGCCGTTGCGGGTAAAGCACAGCTCCACCTGCTCCTCGGTATCGGCGCAATAGAGGTGAATGGGCATGCCCTTTGCCTCGTATACGGAATAGACCTCGGAGCGGGTCAGGTTCATATTCAGGCCGATCTCGTCGTAATACTCATAAGCGCCCTCAAACCAGCGCTTCATCTGAAAATCGGGATAACCCATCACGCGGGCGTTGTAGGCAGTCTTGAGATACTTGATGGTCTCGGCATCAAAGGCGTAGAAGCAAGCCGCGTCAAACAAGCCGTATTCCTTAAGGATCGCCACGGAAAGATCCACACACTCCTCGGTGTATTCCTTGATCTCAACGCCAAGCACGATATCGGTGCGGCCCTTAGCCTTTACCAGCTCGCACATCTCGCGCAGGGTGGGTACGCGAACGTCCTTGCCGATGTATTTGTTTCCAAACTTTTGGGGATAGCCCGCATCCAGCTGCTTGGCCTCTGCCAAGGTCATATCGCGCAGATGCTTATCCACGCCGCAGGTGCGCTTGCAGTTGCCGTCGTGCATCAGCACCGGCACCTTATCCTTGGTCAGCCAGATGTCAAACTCAAAGCCATCCACGCCAAGATCCATCGCACCCTCAAAGGAGATCAGCGTGTTTTCGGGATATTTGGCACAATAGCCGCGATGTCCCTCTACAAAAATATTCGTTTTCATCAAATGCCCCTTCCCCGCTGTGGCGGTTATCAGATTTCATTGCAAGTATAGCACGCACGCGCATAAAAGTCAAGCAGAACGGTCAAAATGGTGGTATATTTTATTTGGGAGATATTGCTATGTCCATCCGTGAAAAAAACGCCGTTAAAACCTTTTCTTTGCTGCTTGCCACCATCGGGCTTTACCTGCTTTTCTGGCAGCTCCTGTCAAGCGTCCTTTCCCTTCCCATTTACTATTACGGCCGGCTGATCGAGTGCCTTGGCCTTGGCCTGTTTGTGGCTCTGGCGCTCTCCACGCCTATGCGATTTGAAGAAATGGGCATTATAACCGACAAAAAAACGATGCTCCGCTCGCTGTCGCTGGGCGGTGCCGTAGCACTGGCGGCTTTTGGCGGCTGCGCGGCACTGTCGGCCTTAAAGGGCCTTCCCCTCTCCTTTTCCTTTCGCTTTCAAGAGGACTTTTCACAGGTGACCTACTTTTTTGTGGTGCCCATACAAGAGATCCTTGCCAAAAGCGTGATGTATTACAGCCTGGAGCTTTGCCTGGGGCGGGAGCATCCCCACCGCGTCAACCTTCTTTCCGCCCTGATATTTGGCGTCTTTCACGCAGCCTACGGCCCCGAAATGATGCTGCTTTCTATGGCCCTGACGCTGCTGACAGGTTGGCTGTTTCGCCGCTTTCGCTGCGTATGGGGCTGCGCCCTTGCCCATTTTGCCTTTGGATTTTTCCCTGTTTGCTTTGGGCTTTGACCCCTTGCATTTTTTCGCGCCTTGTGATACAATAGAGGCAAGAGCGAAGGGAGGTGCCACCGTGCCCGCATTTGAAAGGAAAAAGCAGCAATCCAACTGCGAAAGCTGCGAATTTTACGATTATGACGAATACACCGACGAGTATTCCTGCACCATCAAGCTGGATGAGGACGAGATGATCGGTTTTCTCACGGGGCGCACCGCATCCTGCCCCTATTACCGCTTTTACGACGAATACAAAAGCGTACACAAGCAAATATAAAAAGGTGCAAGGAGCCGCGGCTCCTTGCACCTTTTTTACCCGATATTTTGCGGCGCTTTCTCCTTTGTCACTGCCACGGGCTGCGCCGCCGCCACGGCGGCGGGCGCCTGTGTGACCTCAGAAAGCCTTGCACCGTGGGGCAAAAGCCCCAGGCTCACCGCAATGGCATTGTCGATCTCACGCATCACGGGCTCATCCAAGTGCCCCATTTTTTCCTTTAAGCGGCGCTTATCCAGGGTGCGGAGCTGCTCCAGCAGAACCACCGAATCCCGCGCCACGCCCATTTTGTTGGCGTAAACGTCAATGTGCGTTGGCAGCTTTGTTTTTCCAAGCCTTGATGTAATCGCCGCAACGATCACCGTGGGGCTGTACTTGTTTCCAACGTCGTTTTGTATGATCAGCACCGGGCGCATCCCCCCTTGCTCCGATCCCACAACAGGGCTGAGATCGGCATAATAAATATCACCGCGTTTCACGCTTGTAACCATAAATTCCTCCGGCCTTTGGGATTTGCAAGATTATTTTTTGCAAAAACAACGCCCCTTAAACACAGGGACTGCAATTTTACCCTTTTTCAGTTTATGCAGACCGCCAAAAAATGTCGAAAGGGCTTGCAATTCCGGTGCCACTTGTGTATAATGAAATTGAAATTTTTCCGTAAGGAGGATCTTGATATGAGAAAGATCGGCATTAATATGCACGCGGTTCGCGGACTTTCTGACGAGGAGTACATCAAAACCATCAAGGAGCTGGGCTTTGGCGCCGTATTTACGGGTGTCCCCTCCTCCGAGACCGCTAAAAAATGGAACGAGTTGTTTGCCAAATACGACATCGCTTGGGAGACCATGCACTCCCCCTTCCATCACATCAACGATATGTGGCTGGATAACGAGGATGGCGCCCGTATGCATCAGGATCTGCTGCACGCCGTGGATATGTGCGCCGAGGCGGGCGTGCCGATCACTGTCATCCACCTCTCCTCGGGCTTTACGCCCCCCGACCTTACCCCCCTTGGCCACAAGCGCTATGACGCCATTGTCGAGCACGCTGCAAAAAAGGGCGTAACGCTGGCCTTTGAGAACCTGCGCAAGCTGGGCAACTTTGCCTATTTTATGGAGCGCTATGAAAACGCCCCCAACGTGGCCTTTTGCTGGGACAACGGCCACGAGAACTGCTACACCCCCGATTTTGAGTTTATGCCCCTGTTCCACAAGCGCTTGGTCTGCACCCACCTGCACGACAACGACGGCGGCAGAGGCAACGACCAGCACTGGCTGCCCTTTGACGGCAACATCAACTTTGAGCGCGTGGCCGAGCATTTCCGCAACTGCGAAAGCAACTGCACCCTGATGCTGGAGGTGGGCTGCGGCGACGACCGCTATAAGGATATGCCCCCCGTTGAGTTCCTCACGCGCGCCGCAAATGCCGTTAAGCGTTTGCGCGATATGATCGAGGGTAAATAAAATGGCACGTGTTTCGGCATACCGTATCGTCATTTCAACGACAGCCACGTCCAACGAGCGCCGCGTGGCACAAATGCTGCGCAACGCCGTTCGTTTGGTCACCGGAAAGCTGATCCCCGTGGTAGATGACAGCTCGCGTCGCGCAGCGCGCGAGATCGTCATCGGCAAGACCCGCCGCGAGAAAAAAGGATTTTTCCCCGAGCGCACCAGAGGCGGCCTTTGGGAATATATGATCAAAAGCGAGGGCGAACGGGTGTTTATCAGCGGCCTTGGTCTGCCGGATGCGCCCCCCGACCACTTCAGTTCCTATCGCTTTGTTGACGACGGCGACATCGGCACCACTATGGGCGTTTACCGCTTTATCGAGGACGTGCTACACTATCAGTTCATCTACGAGGGCTTTACCGAGGTCACGGAGGACCCGCTGCTGGAAATGCCTGCCGATCTTTTTATTGAATACACCAAAAAGGCGCTAAAGGTCGATACGTTACCCAAATTTGCCGACACGGCAATGTATATGCTCCCCGTTACCGAGCGTTTGGATTGGAACATTATGTCCTTTATCCTTCGCACCAAGACGGGCAAGCTGGTGGTGATCGACGGCGGCCACGTGCAGGAAACCGAAAACCTGCTGCACGCCCTTGCCGACCTTACCCCCGCGGGCGAGGTGCCCACGGTCAGCGCGTGGCTGCTCTCCCATCTCCACGGCGACCATTACGAGGCGTTTTTAAACATCGTTTCTAACTACGATAAATACCGCGACCGCGTCAGGATCGAAAACTTTTATTGCAACCTGTGCGAGGAGGAGTTTTACACCAAGCTCTCTACCGAGGCAGCGCCCTTCCGCGCGGGTATCCGCTCGGCACTGCTGAACTGCGGCGACGTGACCGGTTGCACCGTGCATACCGTGCAGACAGGGAACGTGATCGACGTTGACGAGCTTTCCTTCAAGGTGCTGCACGTGCCGGATATGGCCTACGCCACCGAAATGAATATGAACGACTCCAGCGTGGTCTATAAGCTGACGGTGGCGGGCCAGAGCATCCTGTTCCTTGGCGATGCCGAAAAGATCTGCAATAACGACCTTATGCAAAACCACTTGGACGAGCTGAAAAGCGACATCGTGCAGGTGAGCCACCACGGCTGCGGCAACGTATCCAAGGAGTGCTATGCCGCCGCCGGCGCAAGGCTGTATCTGTGGCAGGCGGGCAACAAATTTTGGTATAGCGACAAGGGCCGCGGCATCGGCACCCACGATACCGGCGTGATCACCACGCGCAACCGCCTTTGTGAGCTTGGCGTCACCCCCAAGGATATTATCCTTGACCGCCACGGCCCCCTTGCCTTTGCGCTCCCCATCGATCTTTCGGAGCATTAAAAAAAACCGCCCGTTGGGCGGTTTTTTATCTTTTCAGCTTGCTTGGCGGAAATCCGTAAAGCGCCTTGAATTTTTCACAAAAATAGTTGCTGTCGTTAAAGCCACAGGCATAAGCCACGTCGCAAATGCGCAAGGACGGATCGCTTTTCAGCATAGCCTCTGCCCTTTGCAAGCGATAGGTGCCAAGATATTCTGAAAAGCCAAGCCCCGTTTCCCGCTTGAACAGGCGAGAAAGGTGCGCCGGGCTGACCGACACCGCCGCGGCGGTGCGCGCCAGCGTGACCTCGGCGGCATAATGCGCCTTAATAAATGCCACCGCATCCGAGATATAAGAGCGCTCGGCACACACGTCCTCACAGGTATGGGCCTCGCGCAGCAGCGTATAAAACAGCAGGCTCATCCAACCCGTCAGGATCTGCTCGGAAAACGCATCGGCGCGGAGCTGCTCGGCCTGCATTTGCTGCATCAGCTCACGCAAGCGGGGAACCAATGCGGGATTGCGGTACAGATGAAGCAACGGCGGCAGCCGCTCCAATGCGTCAAGGGGCAGATAGTGGCGCGAGCAGTTGATCAAAATACGGGCATTGGTGCCATCATAGGAGGTCTTGTGCAGCGTCCCCTCCGGGATCAGGATCAGATCCCCCTCGCACACCGAATAGACCTTATTATCAATGAAATATTTGCAGGAGCCCGCATCCATAAAATACAGCTCAAAATTATCATGATAATGCATGGGGCGGTCCCCCACCGTTCGTTGGTCCTTGCACGCCTCGATCTTGAAAAAGCGCCCTTCTGCGCCGCGTTCGGCCATTTCAACACCCCCCTTTTTGCTCTAATTGTACCGCAAGAGATCAAAAAAGTCAAGATTTTAAGCCGATATCGTCAAAAATGCCAAGGAAATGCCGACAATTTTGATTTATAATGAAATCAAATCTTCAGGAGGTGTACAATGAACTATACCGAAAACGGCGTGCGCGATCTGCGCATCGCTTATATTGGCGGCGGCTCACGCGGGTGGGCGTGGGGGCTGATGAGCGACCTTGTCTCCGCCCCCGACATCAGCGGCGAGGTGCGTCTTTACGACATCGACCGCACAGCGGCCGAAAACAACGTGATCATCGGGCAAAAATTCAACCGTGCCGAGGGGGCACGCTCTCACTGGGATTACGTGGCCTCCGCCACACTGGGGGAGGCCCTTGTCGGTGCGGATTTCGTGGTGATCTCGATCCTGCCCGGCACCTTTGACGAAATGGAAAGCGACGTCCACGCCCCCGAAAAATACGGCATTTATCAGTCGGTGGGTGACACCAGCGGTCCCGGAGGCATCGTCCGCGCTCTGCGCGCGATCCCGATGTTTGAACAGATCGCCACCGCCATCAAAAAGCATTGCCCCAAGGCTTGGGTCATCAACTATACCAACCCGATGACCGTGCTGATCCGCACCCTTTACCGCGTGTTCCCCGAGATCAAGGCCTTTGGCTGCTGTCACGAGGTGTTCGGCACCCAAAAGCTGCTGGCCGCAATGGTGCAGGATAAATACGGCATTGCCGACATCCCCCGCGAGGAGATCAAGGTGGAGGTCACGGGCGTCAATCACTTTACGTGGCTGACCAAGGCACAGTTCCGCAATATCGACCTGTTTCCCCTTTATGCCGAATACGCCGAAAAATATGCCGAGACCGGCTTTGCGCGCCCCGGCTCTAAGGACGAGAACTGGATGAACAATGCCTTTTCCTGCAACCACCGTGTAAAATTTGATCTGTTCCGCCGCTTTGGCGCCATTGCCGCAGCGGGCGACCGCCATCTGGCCGAATTCTGCGAGGGCAGCTGGTATCTGCAAAGCCCCGCGTGCGTGGCCGCGTGGCACTTTGGCCTGACCCCTGTTTCCTGGCGCAAGCAGGATCTGCAAAAGCGCTTGGAAAAGGCCCGCCGCCGTGCCGGTGGCGAGGAGGAGGTCAAGCTCCGCCCCACGGGCGAGGACGGCGTCAATCAGATCCGCGCGCTGCTTGGTCTGCACACCATGGTCACCAACGTCAATCTCCCCAACGTGGGGCAGATCCCCAACCTCCCCCTTGGCGCCGTGGTAGAGACCAATGCCGTGTTTGAAGCTGACCACGTCACCCCCCTGATGGCAGGTCCCCTGCCCCACCGCATCTATCCCCTGATCTCCCGTATCGTGGGCGAGCAGGAGATGGTGGTCGAGGCGGCGCTGACCCGCGATACAGAGCTGGCATTTCAAGCATTCACCAACGATCCGCTGGTCACGATACCGCCCGCGCAAGCACGGGAATTGTTTAACGAAATGATCAAAAACACCAAGACGTACCTGCAAATGTACGACATTTAAGGAGTATAGTATGAACTATTGCACGCCCGAGCAGGCAGGACTTTCCTCCTGTCATCTGGTCGATTTCTTCAACAAGCTGGAACATTACGGGCTTTCTACCCACAGCGTGCTGATGGCACGCGGAAACGATATTTTCTGCGAGTGCTATTACAAGCCCTTTGACAAAAATTTCAAGCACCGTATGTACTCGGTCTCCAAAAGCTTTGTGTCCGTAGCGATCGGATTTTGCGAGCAGGACGGCCTCCTCTCGCTTGACGACCCGATGCTGAAATTTTTCCCCGAGTACGCAGCCAAGGGCGCGCCCAATGCCACGATCCGCGAAATGCTGATGATGGAGACCGCCGTCGAGGGCTTTGACAAAAGCTGGTTCCGCACGGTCACCGACGACCGCGTTGCCTGCTATTTCACTCCCTATAAAAAAAAGCACCCGCATACGCTGTTCAACTATGACAGCGCGGGCTCCTATATGCTGGGTGTGATCGTAGAGCGGGTCACCGGCAAGCCCTTTATGGAATATCTAAAGGAAAAGGTGCTGCTGGACATTGGGTTTTCGCCCGACGCTTACTGTCTGCAAGCTCCGGGCGGCTATTCCTGGGGCGACTCGGGCGTGATGTGCACGCCAAAGGATCTGATGCTGTTTGCCCGATTTGTGCTGAACTACGGCACCTGGAAGGAGAAACGCTATCTAAACGAGCGCTATCTCCGCGCCGCCACCTCGCGGCAGGTCAGCAACAATGATTACGGCTTTACCGAATGCGACGGTTATGGATACGGCTATCAGTTCTGGATGTCGGAAAAGGGTTGCTTTTCTATGCTGGGTATGGGAAACCAGATCGCCCTTTGCGATCCTGCCCACGATTTTATCTTTGTCATCAATTCCGACAATCAAGGCAACCCATATAATTACGAGCATGTTTTCGAGGCGGTCTATACACACGTCATCGGGCATCTGCAAAAGGACAAGGCCAAGGAAAACGCCGCCGCCACCGCGACGCTGCAGCGCATTTTAAGCGATCGCAAGCTGTTCTTCTTGCCCGACTCCACCACCTCTCCCTTTGCAAAGCAGATCGACGGTCGCATCTTTATCTGCGAAGAAAATCCGATGGGCATCAAGTGGATGCGCCTTGCCCTTGAGGGCAACGAGGGCACGCTGTATTACGAGAATGCGCAGGGAGAAAAGGCCTTGCGGTTTGGTTTTGGGCATAACGTGTTTCAAAAATTCCCGCAAGAGGGCTATGCCGACCTTGTGGGCACCGTTCCGCAAAAGGGCCACAGATACGATTGCGCTGTCAGCGCCGACTGGCCCGAAGTGCAAAAGCTGCGCATCCGTGTGCAGATCATCGACAAGTACTTTGGCAATCTTGCTATCGTAATGGGCTTTCGCAATGACACGCAGCTTTCGGTGCGTATGAGCAAAAAAGCAGAATATTTCCTGCAAGAATACGAGGGCGTGTTAAACGCCACCGCAAGCCCTCAATGATCAAAAGCCCAGTCCGCATTTGCGGGCAGGGCTTTTTGGTGCAACACATCCCTCCCCCCAAACAT
>JAZQWJ010000061.1:0-39682 GCA_045632285.1 Eubacteriales bacterium
GGCCGCGGCGGGTTTATTTTTTTTTTTTTTCTGCAGCAATCCCGGCGCTTTGAACACAGCAGCATGCTTTGCATGCGGCTAGGGCAAATTGCGTAGCAATTTGCTAGCAAGACCGCAGGGCTTGCGTGACGAATAGGCGGCTGCGCCGCCGTCCTAGCATCGCTACTCGCCGAATAGCGGGCCCTTTTTGTTGGCAGCGGTCGAAAGAACCCAGCAGCGCAAAGCGCGGCTAGGGGGAAAGTGCGCCAAGGCGCCTTTCCGCGCAAGCCCGCAGGACTTGCGCGACGAATAGCCGATGCGTTGCATCGGCGTCCTAGCATCGCAGTCCCGCCGAATGGCGAGCCCTTTTTGTTGGCAGCGAACAGGCGGCAACGCCGCCGTTCTTTTCAAGGTCAAAATTTGATCTCTATCGTATGGGGGCGGTGATCCGACACCACAACGGCAGGGATGTCGGCGGCAACGATCTCCACGTCCGGGGTAACAAAGATATAGTCGATCTTGCGGTCGGGTGCGTGAGAGGGAAAGCTGAGCTTGGGTGCGGTAAACGCATCGGCGGCATCCTTCATACGGGCACGGATGGGGGCAAGCAGAGCGTTGTCGGGGAGCAGGTTAAAGTCACCCATCAGCACGCATTTTTCGCTTGGGAGATTGGAAAGCACCGTGTCTACGGCGTTTTTTTGCTCATCGGGGTTCAGCCCAAAGTGGATCACCAGCACCGTAAGACCGTTTTCCAGCGTTGCCTTCAGCAGGCAACGGGTTTCATAATATCTTTTGCCGGGCAAGCGCTCGATGGGGTCGGGTACGGGGATGGTTTCGACAGAGGCCAAGGGCAGCGCAGAAAGCAGCGCGTTGCCGTAAGGGCCGTGATCCTTTACGTCAATGGCCTTGGCAAAATAAGCATGAGGCATCTCGGTCAACTCCGACAGGATCTCGGTCTGGGGGCCGTATTCGGGATCGGTGCCCTTGCCGCGGATCTCGTTCAGTCCCACAATGTCAGGGGAACAGGACTTGATCGCCGTTGCAATGGCAGGAAAGTCGATCTGCTTTGTCTGCTCGTTAAAGCAATGCTCAGTGTTATAAACCATCAAACGCATACATGCACCTCCGTGGCTTTGTTACCCTTATTGTATAACAAGCGGAGAACGTTGTCAATAAAAAATCTTGCGGTCCTATAACACAATATTGAGGGGATCAGTCCCACAGCAACAACAGCAATAAAAAGGGAAGGATATCACTATCGGTATCGGTTAAAAAAAGCAGCGCGATCGCACCCAGCAGAGCCCAATCCGGCAGGGCAGATCCTTTGCCGTGGCTCTCACGGTGGGGCGGGAGCAACGAGGAGAGAAAGGGGATGCGAGCCGCAAGGCCACCCACGGAACGGCTTTTTTCTCCCGTTTCGGCGGGGGCGGCAACGGTGGGCAGGGCATCTTGCTTTTTTGATATGTCTTGTGTAAACCCTTCTTCGGGCGCTTGCATCGGCTCGGCCGCGGGGGCGATGGGCTCGGCGGGTGACTCGCCTGCGGGAAAGCGCCTTGCGCCGTTTGGCGCAAAGGCATTGCCACTGTAATTTTCGGGCGGGATGGTGTTGCTTTCTTGTCGGTACATGGCATCACCTCATTGCAAGGTACGCAGGGCTTCTCCCACCCGCGCAAGGCGGATGAAATAGTCCACGGCGGCACAGCGCGCGGGGGAAAGATAGGGCTTAAGTGCCAGCAGCAGCGCCTCGCGCCGCCCCTTGGGATCGTTGCTTTGCGGAGATTCGGTGGTGGAAAAGAGCCCTTTCAGCAATGGAGCCATTGCCGAAACGCCGTTTAGCAGGCGGGCAAACTCTTCCTCCGGCAGGCCGTCGGCAGCCTTGCTACCGCCGGTCGGGATCTCATCGGCCATAGGTCACCTCTCCTTGCGCAGCTGTCGGGTCAGCTCCATCAGGTCGTTGTCGGTGGCGTTGCGGATGGCTTGGCGCAGCCCCTCCATATCTCCGGGACGCACCTGAAATTGGGAAAGCTCCAGCCCGTAATCGCGGACAAGTCGGTCGATCACGGTTTGCAGCTGGCGGTCGTTCAGCATCAGCAGGCGGTTCAGCGCCTTGCGGTCAAGCTGCATAGGGTCACACTCCTTTCATACCGTTCTATCCACAGTGTATGAGTAAGCCGCCCTGCGAGGTGCAAGCAAAGTGCGTTCGGTGCGTATTTCGCTTGCACATTCAAAATCCCTCTGTAAAAAAACAGCCCTCTCCGCCTTGGCGGAGAGGGCTGTTTTGTGATATTGTTAAGGCTCCAGATCGATCCGATAAACGGGATCGTTGCCGCCGTTGCAGGCAACGTAGATGGTGTTTCCGATGTGGAAGATGTTTTCGCTTTCTGCGGTCATATCGGGGATGATCTTGGCCGCGATCAGGTTTCCGTTCCAATCATAGACCACCAGATAATTGACCCAAGGGCCGCTACTGTTTTTGCCGCCCAGCACGTAATAAACGTAGTCGCTGTCGCAGTCGCCGCCCTGTGTGATCAGCTCCTCCTCTTGGCAAAAGCTGGCAGCGCCGACGTTCACCTTGGGAACAAGGATCTCAAAATTGCTGTCAAGGATGGCAAAGTCGCGGCCGCGGCCCACCATATATTGATCGGCAACGGCATCGTAAGCCATACAATGGGTGCCAAAGGGCAGGGTGATGACCTCCTCGATCGTCAGCGTTTCGGGGTTGACGATGGAGACGCGGGCGGTGTCCTCGGGGGTAAAGCCGCAATGCACCACCAGCAGCTTGCCCGTGCGGGAGTTGTAGCACAGGTCGTTGGAGTGACCAAGGGGGAGAGGGTCGCTGACGGCAACCAGCTCGTTGGTCTCCATATCCACCTTGACGATGCAGGTGGTGTGGATGGGCGTGTTATGGTAATCGTTTTTCTGGTCTTCCATACAGAAATAGCCGTATTTGCCGTCGGTGCCGCCACCCTGCATAACGGTGTGAGAGCCAAGGTCGCTTGCAAGGCGATAGACGTCAAACAGCTTTTGAGAACGCAGGCCGTCCTCGTCCACGTCGTTGTGCAGCCAGCGGGAAAAGATGCGATAAGGTCTTTCCTCGCCCTCGATGGCCGTCAGCGCGCCGCTGAAAAAGGAGTCCATAAAGCGAACGCCCGTGGTGCCGATCAAAAAGTCGGCGCCGTTGATCGAAAGTGTGACGGGAGTGCGGCCGTTCATCTCAAACAGAAAAACGTTTTTCAGGCACGTATTTTGCTCGATATGATAGATCAGCACGCCTGCGGCCTTTTTGCCGCCTGCGCCCTTTTCGTTGCCGACCAGAAAGTAGATATGCTCACTGTCGGCGGTCATATCCAGCAGCGTGTAGGAAAGCATTGCGGAGGGGAGCGACAGCACACCGGTCATGGCATAGTCGGCATCCAGCTTGATGGGGTTACGCTTGCCCTGCATCATGGCAATGCAGATCTCCTCGCTTTTCAGATACGTGATGCAGGTAACGTCGCCACTGGTGGTATAGGAGGAGACAAGCGCCAGCGTTTGAGGATCCACCGTAGAAACGGTGCTGTCGCCGTGCGCTACGACCAGCATACCGTTGCGCTCGTCATAGCACATCGATACGGCATCGCCAAGTGCCAGTTCGGGGCCAACGGTGGGCTCGCCCTCGGGCAGGGTGCGGCGGCAGACCGAGATGCCGTTGCCGCTTTTCACGGTGTAATAAAGCACGCCGCTGTGGACGCAGGAGGCGGTCAGCACGCTGGCCTGATCCAAAAGGATGGATTCTGTACAGGTAACGTAGGGCTCGGCGCTGTCAAACAGCAGCTCGGCGGGGCCGTCCAACAATGCCTCGGGCCCGTCTTGCGGAGCATTTTCCGGGGGTGTGGGCGCGTTGCAGGCCACAAGAGCGGACAGCATAGTCAGACAAAGTAAAATACATAGCAGTGATTTTTTCATAACGTACTCCTTTCGGGGTCGGCGGCCTGCGTGGCAGGGGTGTCTGTTGCTTGTTTGGCAAGTGCTTTCAAGGATGCGGAGGATACAGGGGCTTATCCTGCGTTTTGCGGAGATTTATGCTTGGCCGTTATCCCCGTTGTCCTGTTCATTGCTTGCGGGAGCGTCGGCTTCCTTTTCTGCGCTTTCGGGGGCAGAGAGGGCGTCGGCTTCCTGTGTTGCGGGCTTCTCGGCCTCGCTGTCAGTATCGTTTTCGCGTGCCTTGGCCTCGTTTTCGCTCTTGGAGAGGCGCTTTTTCTCCTCAGCCATCTCAACAAGCTCGCGGGCGGTGGCGTCCTTGTCCATAGCGGCGGCAAACTGATCGCCGTCCATGACCTCGTACATCAAAAGGAACTCGGCAATAAAGTCCAGCTTGTCGCGCTTTTGCTCCAGGATCTCCTTGGCCTTTGCATATCCCTCGTCCAAGAGCGCCTTGATCTCGGCGTCGATCTTTGCGGCGACCTCCTCGGAATAATCCTTGCTGTTGGAAAAGTCGCGGCCAAGGAACACCTCGCCGTGGCCGGAGCCGTACAGCACGGGGCCAAGCACGTCGGACATGCCCAGCTGCGTGACCATCTTGCGTGCGGTCTCGGTGGCTCGCTGAATATCGTTGGAGGCGCCGCCGGAAATATCACCGAATACGATGGCCTCGGCCACGCGGCCGGCCAGCAGCTCGGCGATCTTTTCCTTCAATTCTTGTTTATAAACGCTGTATTTGTCCTCTGCGGGCAGACTCATGGTATAGCCAAGGGCGCGGCCCGAGGGGATGATAGAGATCTGATGCACGCTATCCAGGTTAGGCAGAACGTGCGCCACAATGGCGTGACCTGCCTCGTGATAGGCGGTGTTCTTGCGCTCGCGCTCGCTCATCACGCGCGAGACCTTTTTGGGGCCTGCGATCACGCGGATAAAGGCGTCGTCAATATCCTCCATACCGATCAGACTCTTGCCGCGGCGTGCGGCAAGCAATGCGGCCTCGTTTAAGAGGTTGGCAAGATCGGCGCCGGTAAAGCCGGCGGTCTTTTTGGCCACGACCTCCAGATCCACGCCCTTTTCCAAAGGCTTTTTGCGGGAGTGGACGCGCAGGATGGCGGCGCGCCCCTTGATGTCGGGGGCACCAACGGTGATCTCACGGTCAAAGCGGCCGGGACGCAGCAAAGCGGGGTCAAGAATGTCGGGGCGGTTGGTGGCGGCCATCACAATGATGCCGTCGTGAGAGCCAAAGCCGTCCATCTCTACAAGCAGCTGGTTCAGGGTCTGCTCGCGCTCGTCGTGTCCGCCGCCAAGTCCGGCACCGCGGTGACGACCCACGGCATCGATCTCGTCGATAAACACGATGCTGGCGGGGGACTTGCGTGCGGTCTCAAACAGGGCGCGGCCACGGGAAGCGCCCACGCCCACGTTCATTTCTACAAAATCAGAGCCGGAGATCGAGTAAAAGGGCACGCCGGCCTCGCCCGCAACGGCCTTGGCCAGCAGGGTCTTACCCGTGCCGGGAGGGCCCACAAGCAAAACGCCGTGGGGGATCTTGGCACCAAGACGGGTAAACTTGGCGGGGTCGCGCAAGAACTCTACGATCTCTTCAAGCTCCTGCTTTTCTTCATCGGCACCTGCCACGTCGGCAAAGGTGACCTTATCCTTGCTTTGATCCAGGGTCTTGGCGCGCGCCTTGCCAAAGCTGTTCATTTTGGCGCCGCCGCCCGCGGAACGCATCATAAAGAAGAACAGCACCACAAACACCACAATAATCACGGCATAGGGCAGCAGGCTGACCCACCAAGGCGTTTCGGCGGGGGCGGGAATGTCATAATCCCAAAGGTTGCCCTCGAAAACAGTGTTGCCGTTTTCGTCCTTGATCACGTTGCCGCTCTCATCCAGCTTTTCGTGGCGGAGGTTTTGATCGACCATCTCGCGCAGCCCCTCTTCGTAAAACACACCAAGGGAATAGAGCTTATAGGATTTGACGGCGGCGCCCGTTACGTTGCCTTCCTCGTTAAAAGAGGGGACGGTACCGTCAACGGGGTAGAGATACAGGGTGAGATAGTTGCTGCTGTCGATCTCAAAATAAAAGACCTCGTCGCGCAAAAAGTGCTGCTTGACCTCACCCAAGGTCACCTTGTCCTCGACCGTGCCGCGATAGATCGTGGCCACAAGCCCGATGACAAGGGCAATCAGCAGTACGTAGAAGATAATGGGTTTTAAGTGTTTTTTCATTGGTTCCTCCGAAAAAGGATATTAGTATAAAAAGCCGATGAGATCGGTCATACTCAAGGTTTTGCTCAATCAAACAGCAGATAGACCGCAAGGTCGCTGCCGTTTGGAGAAAAGGCGTTGTCGCGCACGTTGTGATCTTTGCCGAAGGGGCAGGCCAAAACGCCCTCGTCATCCACCAAAAGCGGCATAGTGGCTCTGGTAGAAAGCGGAATGTCGGCGCCTGCAAGGCGGCGCACGGCACGGTTAACGCCACAGGAGCGCAGCTTGTCGCCCGGGCGCAGATCCCGCGCCCGCAGCGTACCTTTTATTTTATCCCGACAAAGTGGAATTTGTACGACAAATTTGTGATCTGCGCGTGAAGAAGCGGGCAACGTCTCACCATTGGACAAAAGCCAAACGGCGCCACCAAAGGGCAAAGGATTTTCTCCCTGCTGCAGCACAAGCTCATAGTGCTGCGGTGGGGTGGCCTTGGTCGCCCTGCAAAGCCTGCCGTTTTCGGCGGCAATGCGTACGCCCGGCAGAGAAAGGGTGGCGTGGGGGGTGGCCTTTTGGCAAAAATCGGCCAGCGCGTCGATGTGCACCCGCTCCGGGCAGGAGGGGAGCAGCTCGCGCAGCACGCGGGCAAACACGGGGCGGGGGAGTGCGGCCAATGCCGCAAGGGGCGGCTCGGCCCCCTCGGCCGCGATAAAGTCCGCGGCAAGGCGCGAGAGATACGCCTCGTCCTCGCGCAGGCTTTCGGCCGCGCGAGCGGCCGTGCGGGCGCAATTGGGGTAAAGCGCTTCTAAAAGGGGCGCGACCTCCAGCCGCAGACGGTTGCGGCTGCAGCAGGGCTCGCTGTTGGTGCTGTCCTCTACAAAGGATTGCCCGATCTCGCGCAAATAAGCGGTCAGATCCTTATGGGTCAGTGAAAGCAGAGGGCGCACCACGAAAATGCCGTCGTCCAAGGGGCGACAGGCGGGAATGCCGCCAAGGCCCCGCAGACCGCTGCCACGCAGCAGATGCAGCAAAAGGGTCTCAAGCTGATCGTCGGCGTGATGGGCGGTTGCCAGCAGCGGGATGCCGTTTTGTTTTAAGTGTGCGGTAATGGCCTCGTAGCGGCCATCGCGGGCGGCGGTCTCAAGGCCAACGCCACGGGCCTTGGCAAGGGCGGGGGCGTCGATGTGCAGGACCGTCAGGGGCACGCGTCGCTTTTCGCAAAGCGCGCGGCAAAATGCGGCGTCGCGGTCGGCCTCGGCCCCGCGGATGCCGTGATGCACGTGAACGGCCGAGAGGGCGGGCAGGTCTGCAAGCAGGCAGAGCAACGCCACCGAGTCGGCGCCGCCCGACAGAGCCACGCAAAGGGGCGTGCCGTCGGGGAGACCCGCCAGTGCGGCGGGGTGCTTTCGCTCGGCAAAGGGCATAGCGCTTGTCATCATCCCTCTTGCAGGCTTTCGTCAGCCAGCGTACGGAACTTGGTATAGGCGCCGATCCAGCCCATTTCCACCTTGCCGGTGGAACCGTGTCGGTTCTTTTGGATCAGGACCTCGGCCACGTTGGCCTCCTGACCCGCGCCCTCGCGGTCGGTCTTATAGTATTCGTCGCGGTACAGGAACATAACCACGTCGGCGTCCTGCTCGATAGAGCCGGAGTCACGCAGGTCGGAAAGCTGGGGGCGCTTGTCGGTTCTGCCCTCGTTGCCACGGTTGAGCTGTGCACAGCAAAGGATGGGCACACGCAGCTCCTTGGCCATCAGCTTTAGTCCACGGGAGATTACGCTGACCTCTTGGGCGCGGTTGTCGCTGCGCTGCTCGCTTTCCATCAGGCCCAGATAGTCGATGACCACAAGGCCAAGATCCTCTACACGGCGGAGCTTTGCCTTCATTGCGGTCACGGTCATACCCGAGGTGTCGTCGATATACAGGTTGGTCTTGGCCAGCTGCGCCGAGGCGTCTGCGATCTTTTTCCAGTCCTCGGGGGTCAGCTGACCCGAGCGCAGGGCATAGCTTTCTACCATAGCCTCGCTGGAAAGCAGACGGGTGACGAGCTGCTCGGCAGACATCTCCAAGGAGAATACGCAAACCGATTTCTTTTGCTGAATGGCCACATTGGTGGCGATGTTCAGGGCAAAGGAGGTCTTACCCATACCGGGGCGGGCACCCAAAATGATCAGGTCGGCCTCACCCATACCCACCAGCATCTTGTCTACGCCGGAAAAACCCGTGGGCGTGCCGTGGCCGGCATTGGGGTCGTCTGCCATGGTGTGCAGGCCCTCCAGCACGTTGCGAAGCACGTCGCGGATGTGGCGGAAGCTACGGGAGTCTCTTCCGGCAGAGATCTCGGTAAACTGGCTTTGGGCATAGTCGATGATGTGGGCGACCTCATCCTGCTCGGAAAAGGCCATATCCGATACGTTGGACGTGGTCTCAATGATGCGGCGCAGCGTGCTTTTTTCCTTGACGATGCGGGCATAGTCCCCGACGTTCAGGGCGCTGGGCGTGGCCTCGGACAGCGAGCGGATATAGTCCTCGCCGCCGGATTTGTCATAAACGCCCTTATGCACCAGGCTGTCGATCAGGGTAACGAGGTCGATCTCGCTGCTGGCATCAAACAGCTCGCGCATGGCAAGAAAGATCTCTTTGTGTTCGGTCAGATAAAAGTCGTCGGCGCCTACTACCGTCAGCACCTCAACGATGCAGGCGGGGTCGATCAGGATCGAGCCCAGCAGCGCACGCTCTGAGGGGAGAGAGAAGGGCATCTTGCGCACCACGTCGTCGCGGAGCGCATCAAACTCTTGCATTCTGTCTGTCATGGCCTTATTTCTCGGTCACGGTCACGTGGATCTTACCGGCCACGTCGTTGTAAAGCTTTACGTCCAGATCATAGCTGCCATAGGTCTTGATGGGCTCGGCCATGGTGATCTTGCGCTTATCCACGGTGATCTTGTGATCAGCGGCCAGCTTTTCGGCCACGTCCTTGGCGGTGATCGAGCCGTACAGGCGGCCGTCGGCACTGGCACCTACCTGAAAGATGACCTTGAGGGTCTGTAGTCTTTCTGCGATCTCGCGGGCGTTTGCGCGGTCTACGTCGATCTTGTGCTGGGCGGAGGCCTGCTTGTTCTTCAGCTCGGTCACGGCCTGATTATCTGCGGGTCTTGCCAACTTTTTGGGGAAGAGGAAATTGCGGGCGTATCCGTCCGAAACCTCGACCATCTGGTCCTTTTTGCCTTGTCCCTTTACGTCTGCATTGAGAATAACTTTCATGATTTGGGTTCCTTTCTGTATGTCAATTGAAAATGTGATCAGGTGTTGCCCTCGCCCTCGGCAAGCTGGGCATCGATGGCGGCGATCAGATCGGCGCGCGCCTGCTCGGAGGAGACGTTTTGCATGGCGGCACCTGCGGTATCAAAGCGTCCGCCGCCGCCCAATCGCTCAAGGATGAGCTGAACGTTGATCGTGCCGTCCGAGCGGCCGGAGATGTGAACGGCGTCTCCTACCTTGACCAGTGCGAAGGAGGCGTGGACGCCCTTGACGTTCAGCAGCTTGTCGGCCTCCTTTGCGGCGGCCACGCGGTCATCGGAGCCGCGGCCCGTGCCCTCGCTCCAGGTCAGGCCAACGGTGTTATCGTGGATCAGCATGCAGCCGGAAAAGCTGCGCTCGCAAACGTAGTCGGCATATTCCTCGTTAAAAAAGCTATGCACGTATTCGGCGTTTGCACCCTTGCCAAAGAGATAGCGCGCGGCATCCAGCGTACGGCTGCCCGTATTACGGGAAAAATTGTTGGTATCCAGCACGATGCCGGAAAGGATCACGCTGGCCACCTCGTTGCTGACCAGTGTGCTGGTCTCGGCCTCACTGCCCGTGTCGGAATGCTCCAGCATCTCGGTCACAAGTTCGGATGCAGAGGAGGCGGAGGGGTCGATATAATTGATCACGGGGTCAAAGTCGTACTCGCCCGTTTGACGGTGGTGGTCGACGATGGCGATCTTGCCCGAGACCTGCTTGACGTTTTCGGCAACGTCGGGTGCTTCGATGATCTTAAAGTTGTTGGCGTCGGAGATGATCAGCAGGGTGCCGGGCTTGATCTTATCCAAGCCCTTGTGGCCCGTAATGAACATATCGCGGTAAATCGGGTTGGCTGTCAGTCGCTCGGTCGCCGCCTTAAAGCTGGCGTTGTTCAGATCCATGATCACGTTGGTGGGTACACCTGCAAAAAGGCCGAGCTGTGCAAGGCCAAGGCAGGAGCCGATCGAGTCAAAGTCGGGGTTTTTATGTCCCATGATCAGCAGGTTATCCGCCTCGGAGATCTTGGTCAGCAGGTAGTTGGCGATCACGCGGGACGTGACCTTGGTGCGGCGCTGGAAGGGTCTGGTCTGGCCGCCGTAGTAATGGATGCCGTCGTGGCGGCGGACGGCGACCTGGTCACCACCGCGCTGCAGCGCCATATCCAATGCGGTGCCGGCGTCCTTAGCGCGCTCCTCCATCGTGGCGTCGGCCAAGGAAATACCCACCGAGACCGTAACGGGGATGCTGTATTCGCCAAGGCGGATGTTGCGGATGCCGTCCAGCAGCTCGGTGAATTTATCCTCCTCGCACTGTCGCAGCTTGTCCTGAGAGAAGAGCAGAAGATAGCGGTCGCGCTCGTATTCGCGCAAAAGTCCGCCCATATGGGCAGCAAAGCGGATCAGCACGTCGTCTACCTGACGGGAGGCGTCGCGGTAGTTGACGCGGGTGTGCTGGGTCAGCTCCTCCAGGTTGTCAACGTCGATATAGGCAACGGCGGGCATATCGCGCTCGCTTTTTTCCTTCAGGTCCAAATAGTCGGTAATGTCGCTTAGGGTGACCAGATAGTTGGGCTTTTCGTTCAAGGTCACCTCATAGGCGCGGGCCAGATAGCGGCGCCCGTTTTTCATATGCACCACGGCACCGCGCTCGCGCAGGGCAACTGCGCGCTCGGCGCTTTCCTCGGGGCTTTCCTCAAGGCTTTCTACCTCGGCCTTTTTGGCTGCGTCGGTCATCGTGGCTACGTCGCGGCTGTGGTCGCGGGTTTTTTCTCCGGCCTCGATAATGGCCTGCAGCGTTACGCCGCCGCAGATGTCGGCCACGTTGCCGCGGTAAAAGGGATCGCGGCTGCCAAGCAGCTCTTGCAGAGCACTGTTCACGGCACGGATGCGGCCGTGCTCGTCAGCAATGGCATAGGGCAGATCGACCATATATTTGAAAAGATTGTGCATTTTGGTGTTCAGGGTCTCCAGCATCACCTGCTCGCTGCGTTGCTTTTTGGCCTTGGCGCGGAACAGCACAAAGGATAAGGTGGCCAGCAGCAGATAGGTCAACAAAAAGCCAAGGGCTACACCCATCGAGGGCAGCTGGTCGTCGCCAAGGCGCTCTACCGTGAGGTATGCGCCGAAAAAGAGCAGGCCAATGATCAAAGAGGTCAGCAGGGGGAGACCCGATTGCGTGCGTTGCGGATCGTGCTTTTGCATTTAAGGTTCTCCTTTCCGATTGTCTTGCTCCTCGGGACCTTGGGGCTTGTGGGCTGTCAGCAAAGAGACGGCGCCAATGGCGGCGATCAAGGTCAGGGCCGAGAAGATATCAACGAATAAAAGGCCGATCAGGGCGGCCAACAGGACCGTAGAAAGACAGGAGCGCTGCTTGCCGCGGGGCAGGAGAGAGGCGTAGCCCATCAGACCAAGGCCGGGCTCCAGCGCAAGACAGAGGTTTTCGCAAACGGCGCCTGCTTTGGTGGTGGCGCCCGCGATCAGCGAGATCAGCACTGCGGCAAGAAAGACCACGGCAGAGATGCGGCCCATCGTAAAGCCGGCAATGCGGCGGGGCAGGCGAGGCAGACTGTGAAAGGCCATCAGCATATTCAGCAGCGAGCGCCACAGTAAAAAGGCAGAAATGCTGCACAGCGCCAGCAAAAGCCCGGGGGCAATGTTGATCACCGAGGTCGCGATGTTGGCCATATCGGCCTTGCTGATGGCAAGCTCCACACCCAGCTCTGCATAGGCTGAGCCGGAGTGCTCAAGGGCTTGGATGATGTGCTCTCGGATGCTTTGCGCAAGCGCCTTGAGCAAAGAAGCGTTGAGTGCGCCCTTGCGTGCGGCGGCAACGATCAACGCAACGGCGGTCAGTGCCACAAGCGCTGTGGCAATGGTTACCACGGCGTCCTTGCAGGTCGTGCAGCGCAGCAGGCAAATGCCGGCTGCCAGGGCAAGGGCAAGGGGGATGAGGGCAAGCAGTGCACGCAGGGGACTGCGGGTCAGCAGTGCGGCGGCGCCGTAAGCGGCGGCGGGCAGAAGCAAAAGCCACAGGTGACGCTTGGGGTCGTGAAAGTGGGCCATCAAAAAGGCGCCGGTGCTGCCGCCCACCAACAGGGCAACGTATACGCAGGGAAGCACCATGGCGTTGGGCACGCCGGGAAAGAGCTCTGAGATCAGGATCAGGGGCAGGGCGGGGAGTGCGTAGTGCAAAAGCGAGCGCAGCGAGTGGTTCATACCGTAATACAGCAGCACGCAGGCAAGCATAAATACCGTGGCGATCTGCGTGTCGTTGGCCAGCGGCAAAACAAGGCAGGCGGCGAAAAAGAATACGGCAAGCACGGCGGCTTGGCTACTCTCGGGTCGGGTCAGCAGCTCCTTCCAGCCGGTATTTGTGGGTTTTGGGGATCTTTCGTTTGACATGTAAACCTCCGAACGTGAGGATATAGTGATACATTATACCAGTTTAATATTATATCATACTTTTTGATTATTGTAAACACATTAAATGAAGGAATTGTGAAATTTTGACGAAGCGCACTCCTTTTTTACCTTCTGTCGGGCTTTTTCTTACAAAAAAGGCGAAATTTTCAAAAAAATTTCATAATACTATTGCAAAAGTGCGCAAAGCGTGGTATACTATACACAGTATGATGCAAGTGTGGAGCAGGCAAGCAAGCCTGCTCCTCTTCTTTGCAATAAAAATTTATGCGGAGGGATCGCTTATGGCAGGTGCAAAAAATATTGCCGAGACCGTGTGGCAGGGCATTGCCCCCGTGGCCGAGGAGCTGGGCCTTTTGATCTGGGATGTGGAGTTTGTCAAAGAGGGTGCCAAGCGTATCCTGCGCGTGACCATCGATCACGAGGACGGCATCGACATTGAGGATTGCGAGCGGATGCACCGCGCCATCGACCCTGTTTTGGATGAGCTTGATCCCATTGACACCGCTTACGATCTGGAGGTCAGCTCCCCCGGGATCGAGCGCGAGCTGCGCGCCGACGTCCACGTGGATGCCTGCATCGGCGAGCGTGTCGAGATCCGCTTTTTTGCCCCTGTTAATGGGCAAAAAACGATTGAAGGCATTCTTCTTGGCCGCGAGGAGGGCAGTAATGCCATCCTGCTTGAGGTGGGGGGCGAGCAACGCGCATTTCCCCGTGCCGGTATCGCAAAAATGCATACCGTGTTTGAGTTTTGATGAATTTTGACGTAGTAATACACATGATGAAAGGATTTAGCCATGGCAACGAAAAGCAGTAAGGAATCGTTCGTGAACGCCCTTGACCTTTTGGAAAAGGAGAAGGGTATCCCCAAGGAGTACATGATGGAAAAGATCGAGGCGGCACTTGTCTCGGCTTACCACAAGGAGTACGGCACCAATGCAACGGTGCGTATCGAGTTTAACCTGGAGAAGGACGACGTTCGCGTATTCCAGCAGATGACCGTTGTTGAGACCGTGACCGATCCCGAAAACGAGATCACGTTGGAGGAGGCCAGAACCCATAACAAGCGCTTTAAGCTGGGTCAGCTGGTCGAGATCAAGGTCAAGCCCGAAAACTTCCGCCGCCTGTCGGCAGCTGCCGCCAAGTCTGTCATCATCCAAAGCATTCGCGAGGGTGAGCGCAAGGTGATGCAGGATGCCTATGAGAGCCAGCGCGAGGAGATCATTACCGCCACCGTCAGCAAGGTGGATCCCATCAACGGCAACGTTGTGCTGGAGACCGGCACCGGCCGCGCCGTGCTGCTGAAGAGCGAGCAGATCCCCGGCGAGGAGTTTTATGTTGACGACCGTGTAAAGGTCTTTGTTATGGAGGTCAATAAAGAGGCCCGCGGACCTCTGGTGACCCTGTCTCGCTCTCACGCAGGCCTTGTTCGCCGTTTGTTTGAGCTTGAGATCCCCGAGATCTCTGACGGCGTCGTTATGATCAAGGGTGTCTCCCGCGAGGCGGGCGTGCGCAGCAAGGTCGCCGTTTATTCCCGTGATGCAGACGTTGATCCCGTTGGTGCTTGTATCGGTAATCGCGGTATGCGTATTGCCGGCATCGTTGACGAGCTGCGCGGTGAAAAGATCGATATCATCCCCTACAGCGAGCAGACCGAGGAGTTTGTGGCTGCCGCTCTGGCCCCCGCCAAGGTCATCTCGGTCGAGATGGTCGGTGAGCGCGCTTGCCGCGTGCTGGTCGAGCCCGATCAGCTGTCTCTTGCCATCGGCCGCGAGGGTCTTAACGCCCGCTTGGCCGCACGCCTGACCGGCTGCAAGATCGACATCAAGGCCGAATAAGTGCCCAAACGGTATTAAAAACGGCAAAAATGGAACAGAATCAAAAAAAGAAAAAGCCCCCTGTGCGGCAGTGCCTTGGTTGTAACGAGCATTTTCCCAAGGCAGAGCTTTTGCGGGTGGTGAGAGATCCGGAGGGCAACGTTTCTTTGGATTTTACCGGAAAGAAATCGGGGCGCGGCGCATATATTTGTAAGAATGTAGGCTGCCTGCGTCAGGCACAAAAGCGCCGCAGCCTTGGCCGCGCGCTGGAGTGCGATATCCCCGAGGACGTGGTTGCGGCAATGGAGGCACAGCTTGATGGCCGCGAATAACCGCGAGGAGCGGGCGTTGGGGCTGCTTGGCCTTGCGACCCGTGCGGGCCGCGTAACTGTGGGTGTGCCGCTGATCTGTGCGGCGCTGCCCAAGCGCACCCCCAAAAAGGGCATTTGCCTTGTGCTGTTGGCCGTTGACGCCTCGGCAGGCACAAAGAAAAGGGTCACCGACAAGTGTGGCTTTTACGGCGTTACGCTGATCGAGCTCCCGGTTGACTGCGGGCGCCTTGCGCTGGCGGTCGGAAAGCGGGATGCCGCTGTTGCGGCGGTCGGCGTGGATGAGCCCGGCCTTGCCGCGGCCATCCGGCAGCTTTATAACGTTTGATAATATCCCGGCGGACGGGAACACGCAAGCGCACTCTTGCACGGACAGCAGAGTGCCAAGGAGGAGGAAACATGGCAATTAAAATTACGCAACTGGCAAAGGATCTTGGCATCAAGAGCAAGGATATTGCAGAATTGATGACCGCAAAGGGTCTGGAGTGCAAAACCACACAAAAGGCGCTGACCCCCCACGAGTTTGACGTGGTGTTTGAGGCGCTGACCCGCGGCAAGCAGATCTCCGGCATTGACGACTATCTGTTTGGCGATACCTATATTCCCACCAAGGCGCCCGAGAAGAAGGAGGCGTCCGCAGCTGCACCCGTGGCAGAGGTGAAGGAAGACGTGAAGGAGACCGCCCCCAAGGTGGAGAAGGCTCCCGCAAAAAAGAAGGCAGAGCCCGAAAAGGCTGCTGCCGAGGTCGTTGCACCCGCAAAGGCCGAAGAGATCAAGGTGCCCGAGAAAAAGGCGCCCGAAAAAGAGGCAGAGCCTGTAAAAGAGGTTGCCATAGCGCCCGAAAAGCAGGCAGATCCCGAGGTGAAGTCCGCACCGAAGACGGAAGCCCCCACAACTCCTCCCGCAAAAGAAGTCAAGACAGAGGCTCCCGCAGCACCCGCTGCAAAGGCGCCTGCCGCAGAAAAGGCGGCACCCGCACGTCCCGATCCGCGCACCTATAATATTCCCCAAAGCCTGCGTGCCACGATGCAGCGCCCTGCAGCGCCCGCAAGACCCGCAGGTGACAGACCTGCAAACGACCGCTTTGCCCCCCGCGGCGGCGTTGGCGCGCCCAATCAGGGTCAGCGCCCCGCAGGTGACCGCTTTGGCAATAACGACCGGTTTGGTAATAACGATCGCTTCCAGTCGCCCTCCTTTGGCAGCGGAAAGCCCGCTTTTGGCGGCAACCGCGATCAGCAGCGCCCCGCGCAGAACCGCAACAACAATAACGGCGGCTTCCGTGATAAGGACGAGGGCGGACGCGCTCCTCGCGAGCATTTTCAGGTGCAGGCCATCGTGCGTGGCCAGACCCCCAAGGGGACCGATGCAAGCCAGAAGGCACGCGGCACCCGCGTGGTGGATATGCGCGGCTCCAGCGTAGATCTTTCTAAATATGACGAGCGCTTGGATAACTTTGTGCCCGACGCAGTGCGCGACGCACGCGGCGGCAGCCAGCGCTTTAACAAAAAGCAGCAGGTGGGCACCCACGCGATGTCCGCCGGAAAGAAGGGTAAGCACCAAAAGGGTGCCGCGCCCGTAACCAAGCAGGCCAACTCCATCGTTCTGCCCGAGGAGATCACGGTGGCAGAATTCGCCTCCCGCGCCAAGATCGCGCCCGGTGAGGTCGTTAAGAAGCTGATGATGATGGGTATGATGGTCACCTTGAATCAGGCCATTGATTTTGATACCGCATTCCTGATCGCCTCCGAGCTTGGCATTGAGGCCACCAAGGAGGTCGTTGTCAGCATCGAGGAGAAGCTGTTTGACGAGACCGAGGATGCCGAGGACGCTCTCATTGAGCGCGCTCCCGTCGTCTGTGTTATGGGTCACGTTGACCACGGTAAGACCTCTCTGCTTGACGCCATCCGCCATACCCGCGTGACCGCAGGTGAGGCCGGCGGCATTACCCAGCACATCGGTGCATACCGCGTTAAGGCCGGCGGCCGCGACATCACCTTCCTGGATACCCCCGGTCACGAGGCATTTACCTCTATGCGTGCCCGCGGTGCTCAGGCAACCGATATTGCCATCCTTGTTGTGGCTGCGGATGACGGCATTATGCCCCAGACTGTCGAGGCCATTAACCACGCCAAGGCCGCAGGCGTTGATATCATCGTGGCCATCAACAAAATGGATAAGCCCACCGCCAACCCTGACGCCGTGAAGCAGGCACTGACCAATTACAGCTTGGTGCCCGAGGAATGGGGCGGTGACGTGATCTGCGTGCCCGTTTCGGCGCTGACCGGTATGGGTATCGAGGATCTGCTTGAAAACGTTGTTCTGGTTGCGGATATGAAGGAGCTGAAGGCGAACCCCAACCGCAACGCAAAGGGTATCATCATCGAGTCCAAGTTGGATAAGGGATGCGGTCCTGTGGCCACCGTTCTGGTGCAGAATGGCACGCTGCGCAACGGCGATATCGTCATTGCCGGCACCGCTGTCGGACGTGTCCGCAGTATGAAGGACCACACCGGCCGTACCGTTAAAGAGGCCGGCCCCTCTGTGCCTGTTGAGATCATCGGCCTTGCCGAGGTTCCCGAGGCAGGTGACGAGTTTGCCGCTGTTGAGGACGAACGTATGGCAAGAACGCTGGCTGACCAGCGCCGCGACAAGGCAAAGGAGGAGGTCTTTAAGGCCAACGCCCGCGCCAACCTCAACGATCTGTTTGCACAGATCTCTGAGGGCGTTAAGGAGCTGAACGTCATCGTTAAGGCAGACGTGGCAGGCTCTGCCGAGGCCGTGAAGCAGTCGCTGGAAAAGATCTCTAACGAGGAGGTCAAGGTCCGCGTGATCCACTCTGCCGTGGGTGGCATCATCGAGGGTGACGTTATGCTGGCTGCTGCCTCTAACGCCATTATCGTTGGCTTTAACGTGCGCCCCGACAAGGCCGCTATCGATTCGGCCGAGCGTCAAAAGGTCGAGATCCGCACCTACCGCATCATTTACGAGTGCATCGAGGAGATCACCGCTGCAATGAAGGGCCTGCTGGCTCCCAAGTTCAAGGAAGCGCTGCTTGGCCACGCCGAGGTGCGTCAGACCATTCACGTGCCCAACATCGGCTTTATCGCAGGCTCTTACGTGCAGGATGGCAAGATCACCCGCGCTTCTCAGATCCGTGTTGTCCGTGACGGCATCGTGATCTTTGAGGATAAGATCTCGTCTCTGCGACGCTTTAAGGATGACGTCAAGGAGGTTGCCGAGGGCTATGAATGCGGCATCGGTCTGGATCGCTTTAACGACATCAAGGTAGGCGATATTCTGGAGGCCTTTATCATGGAGGAGATCAAGCAGTAATCTGCCTGACTCGTTTCAGATAGGAGGTTCCGAATAAATGGTTTATGAAAAATCCTGCGGCGCGCTGGTGGTGCGCCGCGAGGGGGAAAAATATTTTGTTTTGATGATCCGGCACAAGGCAAAGGGAAACAGATCCTTTCCCAAGGGCCACGTAGAGGCGGGGGAGAGCGAGTACGCCACCGCGCTGCGCGAGGTTATGGAAGAGACCTCTTCTCGCATTGCCATCATTTCGGATTTTCGTGCCACTGTCAATTACAGTCCGTCGCCCGGTGTGATGAAGGAGGTTGTCTATTTCCTTGGCTTTACCACCAGCCCCGACATTAAACCCCGCGAGGGCGAGATCGCCGAGGTGGAATGGGTGCCGATGGAGCAGGCTGAGAGCTGTCTTGCCCACGAAAACGACAAGACCGTGTTCCGTGCCGCTATGGAGCGTATGCAACATATTTCTGTTGAGATCAAGTAAAAAAAGAGGAGCTGCAAGCTCCTCTTTTTTTCGTTTTTTGCTTAAATCTCATACCGTTAAGGGGTTATTTTTCCACCGCGGCCTTGGAGGCAACGATCCCTTTGATGTGTGCGGGGTCAAATTTGGCCACACGGTCGTAGGTGTAAAGACCGTTCTTTTCCTGCTCTACGTCATAGAGCTGGGTGTAGCAAAAGCCGGTACAATCGGGGTTTGCAAGCAGGGTGGAGACCATCGTTTCAAAGCGGGCAAGGAACTCTCGCTTGGTGGCGGGCGCCTGGCCGTAGCCCCAAGCATTGGAGCCGTCACCGTCGATCTCCCAACGAATGCCGCCGAACTCGGTGACCATATAGGGCTGACCGCGGTAAGCACCGTTCCGCTCGCCGTACATATGAGGGCGGATGCCCTTGCGAAAGAGGGCTTTGAATTTTTCTGCATCCTGGGTGTAGTCGTGTACGTCGTAAATGTCGGTGACCGAGGTGTGCATACTGCCGCTGGTGTCAAAGACGGGGCGGGAGGGGTCAAACTGCTTGGTGATGTGATAAACGGTTTCGATGACGCGGTTATCCTGAAAATCCTTGTTAAAAAAGTCGTTGGTGGAGGTCTCGTTAAAGGGGCACCACGCCACGATAGAGGGGTGATTGACGTCGCGCTTCAGCACCTCCAGCCATTCGGGCAGTATATAGGCCAGCGCCTCGGTCTTATCGATGGAGAGCCCCATATCCGGGAATTCGCCAAAGACAAGAAAGCCCAGACGGTCGGCGTGATAAAGGTAGCGGGGGTCAAACACCTTTTCGTGCAGGCGGGCGCCGTTAAAGCCCATATCCATGGCGATGCGGATGTCGTTTTCAAGGGCCGCATCGTCGGGGGCGGCGTAAATACCCTCCCGATAAAAGCCCTGATCCAGCACGGTGCGCAAAAACAGTGGCTTGCCGTTCAGCGTGAACGTGTTGTCAGCAAAACCGAGCTCACGTATGCCAAAATACGTAACAACGGTATCTAAAACCGTGCCATTTTTGCAAAGCGAAACGCAGCAATCGTAAAGGTTGCCTTTGTCTGCTCCCCACAGCTTGGGGGTGTTGATGTGAAGGACAAAACGGTGGTCAAGGGCGGTAATGGGGGCGCTGACGCAGACCACGGGCTTGCCCTCAAAGGTCACTTCAATTTTTGCAGTGCAGCCCACAGCGCTTTTGTTAAAGGCCAGATCGGCAGTCACGTCACCGTTTGCTTTGGTATAAAAGCGGATGCTGTCGGTGCGGATCTCGCCGCAGGCCTCCAGCCATACCGATTGCCAAATGCCACTGGTACGGGTGTAGAGCGCCGAGAAGGATTTATAAAGCGGGCACTGCTTGCCCGAGGGCTGCTTTGGATCGCGGCAGTCATCAAAAACGCATACCGTTATGCGATTTTCGGGCAAAATGCGGTCGGTGATGTCAAAGCAAAAGGAGGAATAGCCGCCGAAATGCTCGCCCACCTCGGTGCCGTTGACAAAGACCTTGGCGTGGTAGTCCACCGCGCCGAAGCGGAGCAATACGTTGCGCCCTGTAAAGCTTTCGGGCAGGATAAAGTCTTTGGCGTACCACAGACAACCGTGAAGATCCTTATCCTCAATACCGGAAAGCGGCGCCTCGGGTGGGAAGGGCACGCGGATGGTGTTTTTCAGCTTGTCGGCTTTAGAAAGATCGCGGCGCCAATAAGTGGCAGCATCGTCAAATTGGAACTCCCATTCGCCGTTAAGCAGCAAAAAATCCGGGCGGGCAAATTGCGGGTTGGGATAATAGGTCATGTCGTGGTTCCTCCCTTGGGGTGTCGTTGATTCCATTATAATACGGATCAGAGAAAAGTAAAGCGAAATTTGGCCAAAAAAGCTTCGATTTTGAATAAATCCATGATTTTATTATAGCATACGTGTACACAAAAGAAAAGGGGATTTGTTTTGCAAATTTCTTCAATTTGTTGGGCGTTTCTTTAGGTGAAGCAAAGTGAGAGAAAAGGGCCCCCTTTTGCAAAAGGAGCCCCTTTCTCTACCGAAAACCTTGAAAAGATAGGAGTTATTTTTTTGAACGCAATACATTTTTTGTGGTCGTGATGACCTCGCAGATGGCGTTTAATTCTGCAGGCGTGCAATCCGAGATCAAATCATTGATGCGTGCAACGGAAACATGATCGCATTTCTTTAGATTGTCATAAACCAATTCATCCAGCGACACCTCTAATGCATTGGCGATCTGGATGAGCGTGGGCAGACTTAATTTTGTTGCGGCACGCTCAATGTGTGAAATGTTGGAGGGTTCTACCGAAGCCAACTCGGCAAGCTTAGCCTGCGTCCATCCCTTTTGCTTTCGAAATCCCTGTATTCTTTTGCCGATCACAATATAATCAATCAAAGCAAGCACCTCAAAAAATATTTATAAAGTTATTGTATATCCTTTTCGGATATGTTAAAATAACGTATATATCCTAATAGGATACACAGTAATATTTTTTGAAAAAGAGGGAAGATTTTGACAGTTACATTTGTTGGACACAGGGATACACCGCAGAATATATATCCGTTTCTGTATGAGACTGTTCGTACGTTGATACAGACCAATACGGCAATTGCTTTTTTTGTGGGAGATCGAGGAGAATTTGACCGAATGGCACTCAGAGCCTTGGTAGAATTAAAAAAAGTATATCCACATATTAAATATCAAATCGTTTTGGCCTATATGCCGCAGAAAAAAGAAGAATCAACATCGGTTCATCCTCATATTTTACCTTCTGAGGTTGCGGTTGCACCGGCGAGATTTGCGATTGATCGAAGAAATCGTTGGATGATAGAAAACAGTGATATTGTGGTGACTTACGTGAAACGTTCCTATGGTGGTGCTGCTCGTTTCCGAGAATTGGCTCTGTGCAAGAAAAGGCACGTGATCGACCTTTAATTCTTGAAAGCTTTTGGGTGTGGATGGTGAATTTGTTTTCGCGGATGCGAAAACAAAGAGGCAGGAGCCCCCTTTTCACGAAAAGGGGGCTCCTGCCTTTTATAATTTCTTGGCTTAATCGAAATAGCCTTCCTTGTGCAGCAGCTCTGCGATCAGAACTGCGCCGCCTGCGGCGCCGCGCAGGGTGTTGTGAGAAAGACCGACGAACTTCCAGTCGTAAACGCTATCCTTGCGCAGACGGCCTGCGGTCACACCCATACCGCCGTAAATGTCGCGATCAAGGTGTGCCTGAGGACGGTTATCCTCCTCAAAGTAGGTGATAAACTGCTCGGGGGCGTGGGGGAGCTTCAGCGCCTGGGGTTTGCCGGAAAACTCCTTCCAAGCCTTAAGGATCTGCTCTTTGGTGGGGTTTTTGCGGAACTTTACAAACACAGCCGCAGTGTGACCGTTGGTTACGGGCACGCGGATGCACTGGGTGGTGATCACGGGGGAAGCGGCCTTCACGATCTGGCCGTTTTCAACCTTACCCCAAACGCGCAGGGGCTCCTGCTCGCTCTTTTCTTCCTCGCCACCGATATAGGGGATGACGTTGTCGATCATCTCGGGCCACTCGTTAAAGGTCTTGCCTGCGCCGGAAATGGCCTGATAGGTGGTAGCCACCACCTCATAGGGCTCAAACTCCAAAAGGGCGGTCAGCATAGGCACGTAGGACTGGATCGAGCAGTTGGGCTTAACGGCGATAAAGCCGCGCTTGGTGCCAAGACGCTTGCGCTGAGCCTCGATCACCTCAAGGTGCGCATCGTTGATCTCCGGGATCACCATAGGTACGTCGGGAGTCCAGCGGTGTGCAGAGTTGTTAGAGACCACGGGGATCTCGGCCTTGGCATAGGCCTCCTCCAGCGCACGGATGTCCTCTTTTTTCATATCAACAGCGCAGAATACCACGTTGCAAAGCTTTTTCATCTCGTCGATATTGGCGGCGTCGATCACCTTCATATCGGCAAATTTTTCGGGCATGGGAATATCCAGCTTCCAGCGGGAGCCTACGGCTTCTTTATAAGTCTTGCCTGCGGAGCGTGCCGAGGCGGCGATTGCGGTGACTTCAAAATAAGGATGCTCGGCAAGCAGCGTTAAAAAGCGCTGGCCAACCATACCGGTTGCGCCGATCACGCCAACGGGTCTTTTGGTCATGGTAAAAATCCTCCTTTGGGGATAAAAGTATGATTTATTATTGTAACACAAAGTAACGGGTTTGTCAACAAGACAAATGTATGAAAAAACGTAAAAATAACAAGAAAAGAAGCTGTTTTTTAAAGAAATTGGAGATAAAAAGGCTCACTTGCCCGCATTCAGCAAGCGGTACAACTCATTTTTAGGGACGCCGCGCTCCTTGGCGGCCGCCTTGATGGCGTCCATACGGGAAAGGCCGGTGCTTTCATAATATGCAACGTGCGCCTGGGGCGAGAGTGCTGTGCGTGCGGCAACGTCCTCGTCAACCGGTGCCTCGGTGGCGCCTGCCAATACCAGCACGTATTCGCCTCTGGGATCGTTTTGGGCATAATGTGCCACGGCACCGCCCAGCGTGGTGCGGTGGATATCCTCGTTGCGCTTGGTCAGCTCACGGCAAAGCGCCACGGCGCGCGTTTCGCCAAGGGTGGCGCAAAGATCCTCCAGCGTGGCGCGGAGCTTGTGGGGTGCCTCGTACAGGATCATGGTGGCGGTGCTTTTTTTCAACGCGTCAAGCCGTCCGCGGCGGGGCTTTTTTTCCACGGGCAAAAAGCCCTCAAAGGTAAAGCGCGTGGTGGAAAGACCCGATAGGATCAGGGCGGTGACGGCGGCACAGCAGCCGGGGATAGAGGTCACGGGGATGCCCTCGGCAGCGCAGAGCGCCACCAGATCCTCGCCCGGGTCGCTGATGGCGGGGGTCCCCGCATCACTGCACAAAGCACAGCTTTCGCCGTTTTTCAGCCGCTCGGCGATCTTGGGGCCCACGGCACGCTTATTATGCTCGTAATAAGAGACCATCGGCTTGGAGATCCCAAGGCAGGAGAGGAGCTTGCCCGTGTTGCGGGTGTCCTCGGCGGCCACAAAATCCACCTCGGAAAGCACCTTGACAGCGCGCTCCGACAGGTCGGAAAGGTTGCCGATGGGGGTGGCTACCAAATAGAGCGTTCCGCCGACGATGGCGTTTTTTTCTTCATATTGAGCCATGCTTGATCCTTTCTGCAAGGGGCAAGGTGCGCCCCGCTGCATACAATGAAAATAAACAAAAAATAGGGGGTATTATCGGTGGCGATCAAAATTTATCTTGACCAAGGGCACAACCCCGTCAATCCCAATGCAGGGGCAGAGGGAAACGGCTTGCGCGAGCAGGATATCGTATTTCGCATAGGGGTCGAGACCGCCGCGCTACTGAACAGCGATCCAAATTTTGAGGCAAGGCTTTCTCGCCCCAACGCCGACACGCAGCTGGGCACGTCCAACGCCTCCAGCCTTTCGGCACGAGTGCAAGAGGCCAATGCGTGGGGGGCAGACTATTTTATCAGCTTGCACACCAACGCTTCGGATCTGGCGGCGGCCACGGGCAGCGAGGCCTTTGTGTTCGATCTCGGCAATCGCGCCACGGGGCTTGCCGAGGATATCCTGCAAGCACTGCAGGAGCAAACCGGCCTGAATAACCGCGGTGTGTTTGCGCGCCCGTCGCTTTACGTATTGCGGCGGACGGCTATGCCGTCAACGCTTTTGGAACTGGGGTTTATCACCAATCCGCGGGACGCGCGCTTGATGGACCGAAGTCCGGAGCTGTTTGCGCAGGGCATCTACGCGGGGATACGCAGCTATACGGGTGGCTGAGGGCAGCGAGCCGCGATCAGATCCTGCCTGTATCGTAGATGGCCTGCGCCCGCTTGGAAAGGGCTTTTTCCACCCCGTTGGGGGACGTATCGTGCATAAACAGCGGGGGGAGGATGTGCATCCCCTCGTTGCCGCCAAGCACTGCCTCGGTCAGCACCACGGCGGGCTCTTTGTCGGCGCTGTCGTGGACAAACAGCATCCGTTTGGGGGCTAACTTGTTTTGGTGCAATGCCGCCATCAAGGATTCCAATCTGTCGGGGCGCCATACGGTGTAAAACCGTCCGCCAAATTTGAGGCATCTGGCCGCCGCGGTGCAAAAATCGCCTACCGTACCCAAGATCTCGTGACGGGCGATCTGTTTTTCGCTGTGCGGTGAGGCAGGGCCGCAGTCGGCGCGCATATAGGGGGGGTTGGAAACGATCACGTCAAGCTCGCCCCCGAAATTTGCGGGGGAAAGGTCGCGCACGTCGCAATTTAGTATCGAAACGGTATCAGAAAAGCCGTTTAATGCTACGTTGCGCGCAGCCAGTTCGGAAAAAAGCTGCTGCGCCTCTACAGCGGTGATATGGGCAAAGGTCTGCCGCGCGGCCAGCAGCAGCGCGATCACGCCCGTGCCGCTGCCAAAGTCGGCGGCACGCGCTTTTGGCTGCGGGCGGCAAAAGGCCGAAAGCAAAAAGGCGTCGGTGCTGAAGGTCAGCCCGTTCTTGCGCTGGATCAGCCGCAAATGCTCGTTGATCTCATCCAAGCGCTCGTTTTCATAAAGCATCGGTGCTTCCATACAGCATCTCCTTTTGTAAGTATATTTTATATTTTACCATATTGGCATAGCGGTGTGCAAGTGTTTTTGCAAAAATGTGATCTTGAAAAGAAAAAAGCGGCGTGGGCGGAGATCCGCCGCACGCCGCTTTTTTGCGAGGCCTGATGTATTAGCCTTCCTGGGGAGCGCCCACAGGGCAAGCACCGGCGCAAGCGCCGCACTCAACACAGACGTCGGGGTTGATAACGTACTTGCCGTCACCCTCGGTGATAGCACCAACGGGGCATGCGTCAGCGCAAGCGCCGCAGGATACGCAATCATCGGTAATCTTGTAAGCCATGTTCTTATCCTCCGTTAAAATTGGTTTTGCTACGAGGAGCAATTCCTATTGTAGCATATTTTCAACAAAAAGCAAAGACCTTTTGCAAAAAATCATAAAATATTTTTTGTGTGTGCGTTTGTTTATTCGTCCGTGGGCTCGGTCACGGGCTCGGCGGCGGGCCTGTCTGCCTCCTTGTGGGGGGCATTTGCCTTGGAAAGCAGCGTTACGTGATCGCGGTGATAGACCTTGGGCGCCTCTTCGGGGGCGTTGTCAAGGCGGACCTTTACCGTGCCGGCAAGCGGTGTTGCCTCCACCACCACGCCGTTGCCGTCGGGGGTGCTGACAAGGGCATCCTTTTTGGGGGTCAGCTTGGCCTCGGCAGCATAGGTCTCGTGCTCATAGCGCAGGCAGCACATCAGTCTGCCGCAGCAGCCCGAGATCTTGGAGGTGTTGATCGAAAGACCCTGCTCCTTGGCCATTTTGATCGAGACTTGGCCAAAATCCGAAAGGTAGGTAGAGCAGCAAAAGGGTCTGCCGCACATACCAAGGCCGCCCACAAGGCGTGCCTCGTCGCGGATGCCGATCTGGCGCAGCTCGATACGGGTGTGGAACACGCCTGCAAGGTCGCGTACCAGCTCGCGGAAGTCCACGCGCCCCTCGGAGGTGAAATAAAACAGAAGCTTGGAGTTGTCAAAGGTATACTGCGCGTCTACCAGCTGCATATCCAGCTTGTGGTGCGCTATCTTGTCGGCGCAGATCTTCAGTGCCTCGCATTCCTTTTGGCGGTTTTCTTGCTCGTGCCGCTTGTCCTCATCGGTGGCCTTGCGCAGCACGGCGCGCAGGGGCTGGATCACGTCCTTTTCGGCAATGCGGCGCTTCATCATAACGATCTCGCCGATCTCGTTGCCGCGGGCGGTGTCTACCAGAACTTCTTCACCAATAAAGAGCTTTTCGTTTCCGGGGGCAAAGAAATACATCTTGCCCGCGCGGCGAAAGCGCACGCCCACCACCTCAACGGCCTTGCCGTCGGGGATAGGGAAGCCGCAGGGGACGTCCTCTAACAGATAGGCGGCGGTGGCAATATCCACCTCAAATTCCTTGCTGTCAACTGCTTCTTCTTCTTTTTTGCGGTCCTTGGTCAAAGAGCCAAGCGTGGGGGTGTTGGAGAGGAGCGGGGTGGAAAAGTCGTCCTCCAGCTCGCGGCGCAGGGTGTCACTGACAATGCTTGCGGGCTCGGTTACGTTTTGGCGGTTATTTTGATTTTGACGGGCCTCACCCTGGCGGCCGTTTCTGTCGCGGCGATCCTCGCGGCGGTGGTCGCGGCGGTTATCCTGGCGGCCGTTTTTATCGTGACGTCGGTTTTCCTGCTGCTGATTGCCGTTTGCGGGACGCTCGGGCTTTTGCACCTTGGCAGCAGCCTCGGTCTGCGCTGCGGGAGCGGCCTGTGTGGCCTGAGCGCGTTGGTCGTTTTGGTGGCCGTTTCCGCGGCCGTGGTGGCGACCGCGACGGTTGTGATGGCGGCCTGCGCGGTTGCCCTCGCCACGGTTATCACCGGCGGGCTGCTCGCGTCGCTCGGTGGGGGCGGGAGCAGGGGCTCCGCTTGCGGCGGGGGGATTAAAATTGCCGGGGCGCACCGAAATGCGTTGGCCGCCCTGACGGTCGTTTCGGTTCCCCTCTTTGTGGGGGAACTGCTTTTTGTTTTCTTCCATAGGTTTCTCCGTTATGATTGTGTCAGGCTGACGTAAAGCCGCATCAAAAGCAGGCGTACGTTGCCGTTGGCCGCAAGTGCGGCGTTGGTTTGTTCTGCGGCCGCGATGTGGGCAAGCAGACGGCGTGCGGTAAAGCGTGAGGAAAGCTCTGCGGCGCTTTGTCGATTGGTGAAAAACAGCAGCGAGGCCCCCTCTTGATAGCCAAGCAGCAAAAGATCGCGCAGCGCAACGGTCAGCAGGCGGATCCGCTCGGTTACGGCATCGCGCTTGCTGCCAAAGGCGAGCAGAGTGGCCATCAGCTCATCCGGGCGTGTCCGTTGTGCCAACAGGCGGCAGACCTCTGTTACGGCGTGACGGTCCTCCATCATCGGGATGCGATCTTGCTCGTCCAGCAGTGAAATGGCGGCGCCGATACAGCCGTTGGCCATGCGCAGCAGGGCGGCAAAGTCGTCGGGGGATTCCTCTTGTACAGAGGCAGCCGCGTTCAGGAGCTTGCGATCGCGCGCGGGGGAAAGCAGATAGGCGCCGATCTCCTCGTCCGGGACCGGCTGCATACGCAGCACGGGGGCGCGGGAGCGGATGGTCTCAAGCATAGCGCCTGCATCCTCGCACAGTAGTAAAAACAGCACAAAGGAGGGTGGCTCCTCAAGGGTGAGAAGTAGCGCATTTTGCGCCTGCGTGGTCATGGTATGCGCCTCGTGCACGATATAGACCTTAAAGGCCAGATCGTTGGGCACGGTGATGACGTCGCTGCGCATTGCGCGTACAACGTCCACGCTCATGGTGGCCTTGTCCTTTTCGCGCCAAACGTGAATGACGTCGGGGCAGTTGCCTGCGGCGATCTTTTGGCAGGTGGGGCATTGACCGCAGGGGAGCGGATATCCGGCGTCGGTGCGATGCTGACAGGCCAGCGCCATCACAAGCTCGCGCGCCAGGGTGGCTTTTCCCGAGCCCCACGGGCCCTCTAAGATATAGGCGTGTGAAAAGGAGCCCTGCTCCAGCTCAGAGCCAAGGCGTTGACGCAATGCGGCATTGCCGGCGACGGCCGTCAGATATTCGCGCATTTTCGTCACCTCTCCTTACTCTGTATGCTATCTCAATATATTATTATAACAGATAAATGTCAAAAAGTCAATGGAATTTATCAGAGGATTTGCGCAGCGCAACGGTTGACATTTTGTGAGAATGATGTATAATGAAAGCAAACGGAAAGAGAGGTGCTTTTGATGGATCGCATTCAATGGTTCAAGCGGGCAGGCTACGGTCTGTTCGTGCATTTTGGACTTTACTCGATGCTCGGCGGCGTTTACAGGGGGACACCCTCGCCCCGCAACGCGGAGTGGATCATGCGGCATTTGCAGATCCCCGTGGCGGAGTACAAAAAATTGGCGGAGAGCTTTGACCCCACGGCGCTGGATCCCGCCCACATCGTGCGCCGCGCCAAGGCGTGGGGTATGCAATACGTGGTGGTGACCGCCAAGCATCACGACGGCTTTGCCCTTTACGACAGCAGGGTGTCGGACTATACCGTGATGCACACGCCCTACGGTAGGGATATTATCAAGGCCTTTGCCGAGGCCTGCGCCGAGGAGGGTGTGCCCTTTGGCATCTACTACTCGCAAATGCAGGATTGGGAGCATCCCGACGGCAACGGCAACACTTGGGATTTCGATCCCGCAGAGCAGGATTTTTCAAGATATTTCTATGGCAAGTGCCTGCCGCAGGTGCGGGAGCTGCTGACAAATTACGGCGATCTGTGCCTTTTGTGGTTCGATACCCCTTACGATATGCCAAAGTCCCTTTGCGAGGAGCTGGCGGCAACGGTCAAGGCCCTGCAGCCCAACTGCCTTATCAACGGGCGCATCGGCTACGGGCTTGGAGATTACCGTCAGATGGCGGACAATTCCATCCCGCGCAACGTCTATCACGGTGCCTTTGAGGTGCCGATGACACTGAACCGCTCTTGGGGCTTCAGCGCCCCCGATGACGATTGGGCAAGCCCCACCGACGTGATCCGCAATCTGGTGCAGATCAGGGGGCGCGGCGGCAACCTTTTGCTTAATATCGGCCCGGACGGGTGCGGAAATCTGCCAAAAGCCTCCACCGACGTGCTGGACGCCGTGGGCGCGTGGCTGCGTGCCAACGGTGAAAGTATTTTTGACACCGACCCCTTCCCGGATTTCCCCTATATCTGCCGCTGGGGCGACGTGACCTATCGCAAAGAAAGCAACACGCTTTATCTGCATGTGCTTGGCTATCCCAAATTGCATCCGCGCATTTCGCTGCTGGCACTGGCCAGCAAGGTGCGCGAGGTGCGACTGCTGCAGGGCGGCACGCCCCTTGCCTTTGCGCAGGCCTATGACCCTGCAAGAGAGGAGCACCGCCTGTCGGTGACAGTGCCCAAGGTTGCCCCCGATCCCGTGGATACGGTGGTTGCCGTAAGCCTTGCGGAAGCCCCCCGCGTGCAGGAACTGTAAGAAATTTCGCACACCGTAGCCCTGTTTTTCATACATTCCCCCTTTTTTTTAAAGGTTTGGGAGGTTGGTGTGAATTTCGTTTTGCGGTGCAAAACGAAAGAGCGGAAGGAACCCTTTCCTCAAAAGGGTTCCTTCCGCTCTTCTTTTTTTGTTGAAAAGTTATCTCTGTACACGACCCGAGCCGTCGCCGCCGGCCAGTGCCTTGACCTCGGCCACGGTGACCTCGTTCATATCACCCTCGATCGAGTGCTTGAGTGCGGAGGCCGCCACGGCAAATTCCAGTGCATCCTGTGCGGAGTAGCCGTTGGACATTGCGTAGATCAGGCCCGCGCCAAAGCTGTCGCCGCCGCCCACACGGTCCACGATGTGCAGGGCATAACTCTTGGAGAAGCAAGCCTCGCCGTTCTGATAGAGCATGGCTGCCCAGTTGTTGTCGCTGGCAGAGATCGAGCTGCGCAGGGTGATGGCAACGGTGCCGATTGAGAAGCGCTCGGCCAGCTCCTTGGCCACCGAAATATAACCCTCGTGCGAGAGCTTTCCGCCTGTGACGTCGGTGCCTGCGGCCTTGATGCCAAATACCTTTTCGCAGTCCTCTTCGTTGGCAATGGCCACGTCCACATAGGGCATCAGCTCGCCCATGACCTTGCCCGCCTTTTCGGTGGTCCACAGGTTTTTGCGGAAGTTCAGGTCGCAAGAAACCGTCACACCCATTTCCTTGGCGGTCTTAACGGCGTCAAGGCAGATCTCGGCGCAGTTATCCGACAGGGCGGGGGTAATGCCGGTAAAGTGGAACCAGCACACGTCCTTAAAGATGGCCTTCCAATCAAAGTCGGCCTTGGTTGCGGTGGAAATGGAGGAATATTTGCGGTCGTAGATTACCTTAGAGGGGCGCTGAGAGGCGCCCTTTTCGCAGTAATAAAGGCCAAGGCGCTCGCCGCCCCAAGCGATCTTGCTGCAATCTACACCGTGGGCACGGAGGGTGCGCAGTGCGCTTTTACCGATGTCGTTTTCAGGGAGCTTGGTCACGTAGGCCGCGTCCATACCAAAGTTGGCAAGGGATGCCGCCACGTTAGCCTCGCCACCGCCGTAGATCACTTCAAAGCAGTCGGCCTGCACAAAGCGCTTGTAGCCAACGGGGGAAAGACGCCCCATGATCTCGCCAAAGCAAACAAATTTCATAACAATCACCTCAAAGAAAAGTCGTTGGCTTCATTATAGCAAAAAAACGTGGCAAAAACAAGAGAATTTTAAAAAATGGGAATATTAGCAAGGATTTTGAAAAAAGATTGCTAAAATATCAAAAGTGAACGCCGCTCAGGCGTGACGTGCCCGCCAAGCGGTGGGCGTGGTGCCCGTAAAGCCTTTAAAGTTGCGGTTGAAGGAGCAAAGCGACTCATAGCCGCACTCTCCCGCTATTTGCTCAACGGGTGAATCCGTGCGCAGTAACAGCTCCTCGGCACGGGTGATACGATATTCGTTGAGCAGGTGGCGAAAGGTGGAGTGTAGCTCCTTTTGAATGAGGTTGGTCAGATAGCGATGATCGTAGCCGAGCTCGGCGGCAAGCGTGCGTAGCGTGAGCGGCTCCGTATACCGCTCGGCAATGCGGCTGATGATCTGCCCCAAAAGATCGGTGCCGGCACCGTGGCGAGGGAGATAGGTAGCGGTGCGGTCAAAAGCATCCAGCATTCCGTAAAGCAAGGATTTCAATTGCCAGCGACGCTCGCCGACCGAGAGGAGCGCATCGCAAAGATGTGGGTCTTGTAACGAAAAAACGGGCACGTGTGGCTGTTTTTTGCGCATTTTTTCAAAATATTCGCCCACAAGTGCGGCAGGAAAGATGAACACGCCGCACAGCGACCCCTCCCGTTTTTCGTAGCCGTGGATCTGATTGGGGAAGACCAAAAGTGCCTCACCCCCGTGCAGTGTGTAGGCGGTGCCCTCCACGGTGGCGGCAAGAGTCCCCGCCTCCATTACGACCAGCTCAAAGCTGTCGTGCAGATGCAGACGGCAGGAAAGATTTCGTTGTCGCTTGGCATAATACAAGCCCTCCGAGCGGCGTTCTCGGTCGTTTTCAAAATGGATCATTGCTTTCTCCAAAATCTTAATTTGTGATTAGTATTATAGCGTAAAACGACTTGCCCGTCAAGAGGGGATGCGTTAGAATAAGATCAGATCACTTTGGAGGTGACGTTATGTCTATTGCAAAAAAATCCGGCGTTTACGTAACGACGGAGCCGGGCAAGCTTCTGGCAAGCTTCAAGGGCGAGCGCCTTTGCATCGAGGCCTGGGGCACAGACGGCATTCGTGTGCGTGCCACGGTGAATACCGATTTTACGGGCAGAGATCACGCCCTGACCGAGCCGCACCCGGCCAATGCCGAGATCACGGTGGATGAAAATGCGGCGATCCTGCGCAACGGCCGCATTTCCGCACGGCTGGATCGGAAGGCGGGCTGGCTGGCGTTTTACAAGGACGAAGCGGAAATTTTGCGGGAGTACGCCCGTGACTTCAACGGGTTGAACCCTCACGCAAAGCCGCTGCTTATCCACGCCCGAGAATATAAGGCGCTGATGGGGAGCGATAGCTTTTGCACAAGGGCTCGCTTTGAGTCTCACAAGGGCGAGCGCATTTTCGGCATGGGACAGTACCAGCAGCCCGAGCTTGACCTCAAGGGCTGTATGCTGGAGCTGGCACAGCGCAACAGCCAGATCAGCGTGCCCTTTCAGCTTTCCGGCCTCGGCTACGGCTTTTTGTGGAATCATCCGGGCTACGGCCGTGCGACCTTTGGCAAAAACCTGACCGAATGGGAGGCGGTCTCCGCAAAGGAGCTGGACTATTGGATCACCGTGGGCGATACGCCCCGTGAACTTGTGAAAAATTATACCGAGGTCACGGGCAGAGCACCCGCATTTCCCGATAGTGCGCTGGGACTGTGGCAGTGCAAGCTTCGTTATCGCACCCAGGAGGAGGTGCTGTCGGTGGCACGAGAATATGCCCGCCGAGGCATTCCGCTCTCCCGTATCATCATTGATTTCTACCATTGGACACGGGACGGCGAGTGGCAGTTTGACCCCGAATACTGGCCCGATCCCAAAGCGATGGTGGACGAGCTTCATGCCATGGGCGTTCAATGCATCGTGTCGGTGTGGCCTACGGTAGATCGCGGCAGCTGCTATTTCGATGAGCTGCAGGCACGGGGCTTTTTGGTGCGTGCCGACCGTGGGCAGGCGCAGTGCATGAACAAATATTATTTTTTGGATGCCACCAATCCTGCGGCGATGGAGTTTTTGCTTGAAAAATGCAAGGCGCATTATCTGGACTACGGCATCGACGGCTTTTGGCTGGACGTGGCCGAGCCCGAATATCAAAGCAGTGACTTTGATCTTTACCGCTATCACACGGGCCCTGCCGCCGAGGCGATGAGCGATTTCCCCCTCGGCTATACTAAGGGCTTTTACGACGGCATGAAGGCGTTTGGCTGTAAGGATATTGCCAATCTGGCTCGTTGCACCTGGGCGGGCGGCCAAAAGCACGGTGCCGTGATCTGGTCGGGTGACGTCAATTCCAATTTCGAGACCCTGCGGGTACAGCTTTGTGCGGGATTGAATATGGGTCTTGCGGGCATTCCGTGGTGGAACACAGACGTGGGCGGCTTTATGGATGGCGACGTGAACGATTCCGATTTCCACGAGCTTCTGGTGCGCTGGTTCCAATTCGGCACCTATTGCCCCGTGTTGCGTATGCACGGCGACCGTCGTCCCCATAACATTCCCCGCCTTTCGGATAAGAGCCACGGCGGCGGCCTTGCCCACACGGGTCAGCCCAACGAGCTGTGGAGCTACGGCGAGGACGTGTATGCGATCCTGCGAAAATACGTAGACGTGCGTGAGGGCTTGAAGCCCTATATCGCCGAGCTGATGCGTGAGGCAAGCACCGACGGCTCCCCCTTGCTGCGTGCCATGTTTTACGAATTTCCCGAGGACGAGATCTGCTGGGAGCTGGATGATCAGTATATGTTCGGCAGTCGCTATCTGGTGGCACCCGTGATGGTGCTCGGCCGGCGAGAGCGTGAGGTGTATCTGCCCGCCGGAAACTGGGAAAGTGCCGCAACGGGTCAAGTTTTTGCGGGAAATCGCCGCATCACCGTGCCTGCCCCCCTTGATACGATCCCCGTTTTCGAGCGGTTGGGAGACTGCTGCAAGAATGAAAATTGAGCTTGCTAAATTGGGGGTTATCGGTGGGCTTGCCTTTTGAGCATTCACTACATTTGGCCTTCCCCGCTGGGGAAGGCCAACGTACGCCGTTTTGTTCCATTAAACTCCCCTATAAATTAAAATTCAAAGCCCATCTTTCAAAAAATCGCCCCGCAGTGCAAGGACTGCGGGGCGATTTTTCATCAATAAAAGGTTGCCACGGGTTGCTTGGGCTCGGAGGTGGCGGCCACGTCGGTGGCGTAAAGCACAGGTCCCTCGGAGCCGTAAAGGGCGTGAGACTGGATGCGGATACGTGCGGTGACCATGATCCATTCGCCGGTTTTAAAGGATACGTCGCGGTCAAAATTGCACACAAGGCCGCTGAAGGTGATGTCGTCTGCGCAGCAGGTCATCACGTGGCGGCCGATCACAAGGGCGGTCTTGCCAAGATGCTTGTCACGGGCGACCATACCCTTAAATTTGACGGTCTTGCCCTGCCACTCGGGCATTTCCTCGGCAAGATCACGGTAAAAAATGGCGTAATCGTTGTCGGCGATCTGCACCACGGGGGCGTTCACGTCAAAGGGAAGGGGATCCTCGATCTCGTCGTACTCCAGTTCGCCCTCGGCGGTCTCATAGGCAATGGTGGCGCGGCGGCTGACGCCGCGTACCAGCTTGTGAATCGCTTCACGGTCCACGCCCTCGGCACGGTTAAAGATCACGGTTTCGGCGTTTTGCAGCTTGTCAAATACAAGCGAGCGCATATTGGCGTTGTAATTCAGGATGGTGGAGCCATCCGCCACAAGGATCTGCTGAAACACGTAAAAATCGGGGGGCAGCGCCTCGTAAAGATCTTCCAGCTGCCACATACCGTTGTACTCGATCATCACGCGGTCCACCACGTGGTTGCGCACGTAGTCGGTCAGGATCTCGGCGGTCAGCTCCTCGGGGTGATTGACGACCATTTGGCGGACGTTTTTGCCCCAAAAGCGGTCGGGCTCATATTCCTCAATGCCTTCCTCGCATACGATCAGCAGGATCTTGCATCCGTCGTTAAAGTTTTCATCCTCCAGGATCTCCTGGATCATTTTGGTCTTGCCACCCTCTAAAAAGCCGGTAAAGAGGTAAACGGGATACTGGGGCTTATTGGCCATAGCGCACCTCTTATTTCAGCTCCACGCCAAACAGCGCGGAAAGAGCGGGCACGTCCAGCTTAGAGCCGATCACGCACAGGCGGCCGATGATGGCGGCACCGCCCTCGCGCACGTCGGGCTCGCCGGGTACGTAGTCAAAGTGGATCCACTTGCCGTCCGCGCCTGCCACAATGCCCTTGGCGCGCAGCACCATACCGTATTTGGTCTCAACGGCAAGGGCCTCCAGTGCGTGCTTGATGGCGTGGGGGCAGAAATGCTTTGCGGTCTCGGCACCGCAGCTGACAAACACCTCGTCGGCGTGATGGTGGTGATGGTCATGATCGTGACAGCCGCAGGTGCAATGCTCGCCGTGGTCGTGGTGATGCTCGTGGTGCTCGTGATCGTGATGGCAGCACTCGTCGTGGTCGTGGTGATGCTCGTGGTGCTCGTGATCGTGATGGCAGCACTCACCGTGGTCGTGGTGATGCTCGTGGTGCTCGTGATCGTGGTGGCAGCACTCGTCGTGGTCGTGGTGATGCTCGTGGTGCTCGTGGTCATGATGGCAGCACTCGCCGTGGTCGTGATGATGCTCGTGGTGCTCGTGATCGTGGTGGCAGCACTCGCCGTGGTCGTGGTGATGCTCGTGATGCTCGTGGTGGTGGTGACCGCAAACGGGGCAGGTCTCCTCGTGCTTCAGCTGCTCCAGCTCGGCAGCAAGGGTGTCGGTGCGCTCCATAGCGGCGCGGAGCTGCTCGGCTGAAAGGGCTTCCCAATCGGTAGTGACGATCACGGCGCTTTCGTTGTGTTGGCGGAGCAGTGCAACGGCGGCGTTGATCTTATCCTCGGAGAGCTTGCCCGTGTGGGAAAGCACGATGGTGCCGGCGGCCTCGACCTGATCGTTAAAAAACTCGCCAAAGTTTTTCATATACATCTTGCATTTGGCGGCGTCTACAACGGTTACAAAAGAGCAAAGCTCCATTTTGTCGCTGTCGATGCTTTGCACGGCTCGGATGACGTCAGAAAGCTTGCCTACACCCGAGGGCTCGATCAGAATGCGGTCGGGGGCATACTGCTCCAGCACCTGCACCAGCGCCTTGCTGAAATCGCCCACCAGCGAGCAGCAGATGCAGCCCGAATTCATCTCGGTGATGTTGATGCCCGCTTCCTGCAAAAAGCCGCCGTCAATGCCGATCTCGCCGAACTCGTTTTCAATCAGCACCAGCTTTTCGCCCTTGTAGCCCTCGGCGATCAGCTTTTTGATCAGTGTGGTCTTTCCGGCACCTAAAAAGCCGGAGAAAATATCAATTTTGGTCATTTGAAACACTTCCTTTTCTTATTCAAGATCGCTTGTGCATCACGGGCATCAAGCGTGTGTAAAGCTCGCGGTAGGTCACATAGGTGCGATCGTATACTGCACGATTGGCCGCGTTTGGCACGTGCGTGCGGGTGACGCCGATGCAAGAAACGGCATCGGCAAAATCCTTGTAAAATCCAACGGCAACGCCGGCAAGGATCGCGGCACCAAAGGCTGCGGTAGAATAGGCCTCGGGCACCTCAACGGTGCAGCCCGTTACGTCGGCCTTGATCTGCATCCACAGCGGACTTTTGGCAGAGCCGCCTGCGGCACGCAGGGTGGAAACCGGGGCCCCCGCCTCGGCAGCGACCTCTAAATTGTGGCGGAGCGCAAACGCGGCGGCCTCTAAATTGGCCCTGTGAAAATGGGCACGGGTCTTGGTGTAATCAAGCCCATAGTAAACGCCCTTGGCGGCGGGATCCCAAATGGGAGAACGCTCGCCCGAAAGGTAGGGCAGCAAGATCAACCCATCGGCGCCGGGGGCAATGTGCTCGGCCCCGTTATCGGCGGCTGTAAAGGGAGAAAACTCGCCCCGTTCGGGGGCTTTTTGCGGGAACGTTTGCTCAAACCAGCGCAGGATCGCGCCGCCGCCCACGGTGCCGCCCTGCAAAAGAAAGTGGTTTGGCACCACGTGGCGGCACAGGATCAAGCGCTTGTCAGCAATGGGGCTTTCCATGCAGATGCTCATACCGCCGGATTGGCCACCCTGCTCTTGCACCTGACCTGCGGCATAAACGCCCGCACCCAGTGCCTCGCAGGCAGAATCCAGTCCGCCCGCCACCACAGGGGTGCCAATGGCAAGGCCGCAGGCGGCGGCCGCAGCCTTGGTCACGGTTCCCACGATCTCGTGGCAATCAAACAGGGGCGGAAGCAATGCGGGGTCAACGCCTGCCCTGCGGCAAAGGGCTTCATCCCACGTGCCGCTGCGCATATCAAAGCAGGCAAAACCATAGCCCTGCGAGCGGTCGCAGGATAATTTACCCGTCAAACGGTATGCAATAAAGCCGTTTGAGCCAAGAAACGACACTGCGTTTTGATAAATGTCGGGGGCGTGTTTTTTGAACCATAAGAGCTTGGGAAAGGCGTAGGTGGGCTCCAACGGATTGCAGGAGGTCGCAAAGCAGCACTCCTTTCCAAGGGTATCCTCCAGCTCCTTGCAGATCTCTTTGGATCTGGTGTCAAACCAAATGGGGGAGGGGGCAAGGGCGCGGCCGTTTTTGTCAACGGCCACGGCTGACCAGCTTTGACCGTCGATGCCAACACCAACGATCTCGGCGGGGCTGATCTCGGCCTTTGCAAGCAGCTGCGGAATGCCGCGGCAGACTGCCAGCCACCAGTCGTCGGGGGCTTGCTCGGCAAACCCCGGCGCGGGGTAATGGGTCTGATATTCCTCTCCTACAATGGCCACGGGGCGGTTGCCAAGCTCTTTTGAAAACAGCGCCAGCTTCACCGCCGAGGTCCCTACGTCAATGCCCAATAGGTATTGATTTTTCATATACGTACCTTGATTTTTTAAAATTGCGCCTTGATGTAAATGCTTTCCATGCTTTCAAAGGCCTCGCGGCAAAGTTCGTCAAAGGGCAGCTTGCGCTCCTCCTCCAGCACCTTTTCCAAAACGGGTCTTGTCTTGGGATGCTTGGGGGTAAAGACGGTGCAGCAATCCTCATAGGGCAGGATAGAGGTCTCAAAGGTGCCGATGTGGCGTGCGATCTGCACGATCTCGTCCTTGTCCATACCGATCACGGGGCGGAATACGGGGTATTTGGCCATATCGTTGGTCACGTTCAGGGCGTGCATCGTCTGGGATGCCACCTGACCCAGGCTCTCGCCCGTGATCAGTGCCTGGCACTCCTGCTTTTCGGCCACCATATTGGCCAGCTGCATCATATAGCGGCGCAGCAGCAGGGTGAAATATTCCTCGTTACAGGTGCGCACCAGCTCCTCTTGAATGTGGGTAAGCGATACCACGTGTACCATCATACTGCCCGACCAACGCGCCACAAGTGCGGCCAGATCCAATACCTTTTGGCGGGCTTGCTCGCTGGTGTAGGGCATAGATTCAAAGTAGACGGCCTCCAAACGCACGCCGCGCTTGGCCATCATCCAGCCCGCCACGGGAGAATCGATGCCGCCCGAAAGCAGCAAAAGCCCCTTGCCGTTGGTGCCAACGGGCAGTCCGCCCGCGCCTTTGAATTGGCCCGCGTGCACGTAAGCGGCGCGCTCACGCACCTCAACGCGGAGCGTGACGTCGGGATTGTGGACGTCCACCTTCATACGGGGGCAGACCGACAGGATAGCGCCGCCCACAAGGCGCGAGATCTCGGGCGAAGCAAGCGGAAAGGTCTTGTCCGATCGCTTGGCCTCTACCTTAAAGGTCCGCTTGCCCTCTAAAAACGCGGGCAGATAGGCCTTGGCGGTCTCGATGATGCTATCCATATTTTTTTCGGCCACGGCAGCGCGGCCAACAGCGGCAATACCGAACAGGCGGCGCGCCGCCTCAAACATACCGTCAAGATCGGCAAAGTCATCCTTGGGCTCCATCACGATGGTGCTTTGCACGTTGGTGATGTCAAATTCGCCGTAGTTCTGGGCACGGAAGCGCAGCTCCTTGACCAGCATATTTTCGAAATACTTGCGGTTGGCGCCCTTCAGCACGATCTCGCCGTATTTGCACAAAATGATCTCCTTCATCGGTCAAGCCTCCTCGCTTTCTTCACTGTCATCCTCAATCACAAATTCTGCGGGCTCGAAGAGGGGAAGAAGCGCCTCGGTGGCGCGCTCCAGATCCTCGGGGCGCACAAAAAAGTCGGTGCCAAAGGGCTGAAAGCCCGTGATGATGCGCACGGCAGTGCCGCTGCCGCGCTCTTTTTTGAGAAAAGGGATCTTGGCATCGGTCAGCAACTCCTCGGCAATGGCGGCGGAAACAGGGTCGTGAAATTCACCCGCGTGGGCAAGATCCTCCATCGAAGCGGGGGTGTCCAGGCCAAACAAACGATCCATAGCGTATCTCCTTTGCGAAAATATAATTCCAACATATTATTATAGCACAGGTTTTGGGAAAATACAAGCGGTGCTGTCGAAATAATGCTTGTGGGGAGGGATGTGTTGCACCAAAAAGCACAGTCCGCAAAAGCGGACAGGGGGTGTGTTCAATTAGGGGGTGCG
>JAZQWJ010000062.1:0-46529 GCA_045632285.1 Eubacteriales bacterium
CCCGCGCCCGCAGGCGGCCGTGGGGCTTTTTGCCGCACAATGTGGGCGCGTTAGGGGGCGCTTTTTAAAAAAAGCGCCCCCTATGACCCCCGCAAAAACCTTTCGAAAAAGGAATTTGCACGGACGGAAAGTTTGCTTAAACTTTTTTGAAAAGTTTTCGCCCACCTTTTTCAAAAGGCGGCGCGGGTTCGGGGCGCGTAGCCCCGCATACGCCGTTTCTTTTTGATAACTTTTTCTTTGCGGCTCCTTCCGACAAAGAAAAAGTGGCTTTGGACTTTTATCAAATAACGCGGCTACACATTTGTGCGTTATTCAAAAACGGTGCGCCGAACCCCGATTTTTTGCGCTCTCCATCTTGACAATTTTGCATAATAAGGTATAATATAATTATCTATGGCTATATGAAAGGAGCTTCTTATGAAATCCTATCGCATGAACATCGCAGGCCTTGACCGCGATCTCCCCCTTTGCCCCCTGAACGACAAGCTTCAGATCGGCGCTTTTGTCATTTTCGGTGACCCCGAGCTGACCACCGCTTGCGCCGAGGAGCTGCTTAAGCGCGCCCCCGCCTATGACTACCTCATCACCGCAGAGGCCAAGGGCATTCCGCTGGTGCACGAAATGGCGCGCCTTGCCGGCAACCAAAGATATTTCCTTGCCCGCAAGAATCCCAAGCTCTATATGACCGGCGTGCTGGAGGTCAACGTGCGCTCGATCACCACTGCCAAGGAGCAACACCTCTATCTTGACGTGGCCGATGCCGAGCTGATGAAGGGCAAGCGCATTCTTGTGGTGGATGACGTGATCTCCACGGGCGAATCGCTCCACGCCATCGAGGAGCTGGTCAAGGAGGCCGGCGGCATCGTCTGCGGCCGTATGGCCATTCTTGCCGAGGGTGACGCCACCGAGCGCGCCGATCTCATCTACCTTGAAAAGCTGCCCCTGTTTGATGCCGAGGGCAACCCCATTGCGTAAAAAAACGCATACGTATTTCAATTTTGACGACATTTCACAAGTGAAAGGAATATAAAAATGGCAGAATTTCTGACTGAAAAGGACAGACGTACCCACTATTGCGGTACGCTGAACGAAAGCAATATCGGCGAGACCGTTTCGGTAATGGGCTGGGTACAGCGTTGCCGCGACCTTGGCGCCCTTGTATTTATTGACCTGCGTGACCGCACGGGTCTTTTGCAGCTGGCCTTTGACAGCGACGGTGATGCCGAGATGTTTGAAAAAGCAAAGCGCTGCCGCGCCGAGTTTGTTGTAGCCTGCCACGGCGTTGTCCGCGCCCGCGGCGAGTCGGCCGTCAACCCCAATATGCCCACCGGCAAGATCGAGATCGCCGTGACCGAGCTGAAGGTGCTTTCCGCTGCGCAGACCCCTCCCTTTGAGGTCTCCGATACCAAGCGCACCAAGGACGAGACCGCCCTGAAGTACCGCTATATCGACCTGCGCCGCCCCGAGCTGCAGCGCAACATCAAAATGCGCCACGACCTTGCCCGTGTTGCCCGCGAATACTACTATGAAAACGGATTTTACGAGATCGAAACACCTATGATGATCAAGGCCACCCCCGAGGGTGCCCGCGACTATCTGGTGCCCTCTCGCGTGCACAAGGGCAGCTTTTATGCTCTGCCCCAGTCCCCCCAGATCTATAAGCAGCTGCTGATGCTTTCCGGCTTTGACCGCTATATCCAGATCGCCCGCTGCTTCCGCGACGAGGACCTGCGCGCCGATCGCCAGCCCGAGTTTACCCAGATCGACCTGGAGATGTCCTTTGCCACGCAGGAGGACATTATGCAGATGAACGAGGGCTTTATCGCCCGTGCGTTCAAGGAGATCCTGAACGTGGACGTGCCCCTGCCCATGCCCCGTATGACCTTTGCAGAGGCGATGGAAAAGTACGGCTCCGACAAGCCCGATACCCGCTACGGTATGGAGATCATCAACATTTCCGAGGCAGTCAAGTCCTCCGAGTTCGTGGTATTTAAATCCGCTATCGAGCAGGGCGGCAGCGTGCGCGCCATCGTTGCCAAGGGTGCCGCCGCAACCCTCACCCGCAAGGAGATCGACAAGCTGACCGAGCACGCCAAGGGCATTGGCGCCAAGGGCCTTGCCTACGTTCGCTGGGTAGAAGACGCCCCCAACTGCTCCTTTGCCAAGTTTATGACCGAGGACGAGCTGCAGGCCATCTACGCTGCAGTCGGCCTTGAAAAGGGCGACGTGCTGCTGATCTGTGCCGACAAGGATAAGGTGGTGCTGCCCACCCTTGGCGCACTCCGCCAGATCGTTGCCAAAAAGCTGGATCTGATCCCCGCCGGCAAGTTCAACTTCCTTTGGATCACCGAGTTCCCCTTCTTCGAGTGGAACGAGGACACCCAGCACTGGGATGCCATGCACCACCCCTTCACCATGCCGCTTGAGGAGTGCCTGCCCAATCTTGAAAGCGACCCCGGCTCGGTTCGCGCCAAGGCCTATGATATGGTGCTGAACGGCACCGAGCTGCTCTCCGGCTCCATCCGTATCACCGACTGGCAGTTGCAGGAAAAGATGTTCAACGCCCTTGGCCTTACTGCCGAGGATATCGAAAAGAAATTCGGCTTCCTTGTCGAGGCCTATAAGTACGGCGCACCGCCTCACGGCGGCTCCGGTAGGGGTCTTGACCGTCTGGCAATGGTGATGACCGGTGCCGACTCGCTCCGCGACGTGATCGCCTTCCCCAAGGTGCAAAACGCCAGCGAGCTGATGTCCGGCTGTCCCGCCCCTGCCGATCCCAAGGCACTGGAGGATCTTTCCATTGCCGTGGTTGATCAAGAGGCTTGATCCCACTGTCATTTTACAAACAAGCAACGGGGCTTCTTTGACGCAAAAGAAGCCCCGTTGTTACAAAAAAGGAGACACGTATGCTAAAAAAAGCGTTTTTACTGCTTCTTGTTTGCCTGCTGGCGCTGCCCGCATTTGCCTGCAAGCAGCAGCCGGAATACCCCGTTGATCCTCCCACGCCCACAGTGCCCACAACACCCTCCGAGCCCGATACCGAATCGGTGCTGAACAAGGTCTACGCCTGGAATTTCCTTACCGACGACGGACTTGATAAAAATAATATGACCGAGGACGAGATCAAGGCCGCAAAGGATCGCGGCACCCTGTATTGGGAGATCAACAACGCCGGCGTGCTGTATCTGAAGGGCATTTGCACGGTCGCCCCCACCTTTTATGACGAGACCGACCAGCCCTGGTGCGACTTTACCTCGCTCCAGCGCAACGATGCCGGCGACAGCCGTCCCGTCCTTAAGCACGTGATCGTGGAGCCCACCGTGATGGCACTGCCCGACTACGCCTTTTATAAATGTGCCGAGCTTGAGACCGTGACCCTTTCTATGACCATGTCTACGCTGCCCCCCTATTGCTTTGCGGGCTGCGAAATGCTGAACTCCGTTACCGGCGGCATGGGGCTTTCTACCATCAGTGACTACGCCCTCTCCTCCTGCTCGCTGCTGCAGCGCCTGGAGATCACCACCGGCCTTACCGGCATCGGCACCTGCGCCTTTGAGGCCTCCTGCGACAAGCTGGGGCGCGACACCGTCACCAATCAGGCCAAGACACTGCTGATCCACTTCCGCGGCACCGAGGACGAGTGGCTTGCCCACAAGGCAGCAATGACCGTTGACCCCATCGGCAACGCCGCCTTTGACAGTGCCACCGTGCTGTACGTCAATTAAGCATTTAGCCCCCAACGGGGCGAAAAAAGGGCAAGGCGAAATCGTCTTGCCCTTTTTCTTATTTTGCAACAGCAAAATAGGTGCCCACGTGCTCGCCGTCAAGCAAACGGTATAGCACTGCGGGGTCCTTACCGTTGAGAATGAACATGGGAATGCCCTGCTCCAGCACGATGCGCGCAGCCTGCAGCTTGGTGGCCATACCGCCGGTACCGCGATTGGTGCCCGCACCGCCCGCCATAGCCAGGATCTGCTCATCGATCCCCTCTACGTATTCCACCAGCTTGGCATCGGGGTTGTGACGGGGATCCTTATCGTAAAGGCCATCGATATCCGACAGATTGATCAGCAGATCGGCGTGGCAGACCAGCGCCACGTAGGCCGACAGGGTATCGTTACCCCCAAAATTCAACCCCTCGGTGGAGACCGAGTCGTTCTCGTTGACGATGGGGATACAGCCAAGCCCCAGCAGCGTACCAAAGGTATCCTCGGCGGCACGACGGCGCGCGGAATTGTCGATCACGTCCTTGGTCAGCAGGATCTGCGCCACGGTGTGCCCGTAATCCGAGAAAAAGCGGGAATACAGCTTCATCAGCTCGCTTTGTCCCACGGCGGCCATCGCCTGCTTTTCCGCCACGTTGATGGGGCGGCGGGTGTTCATTTTGGCAACGCCTGCACTAACGGCACCCGAGGAAACAAGGATCACCTCGTGCCCGGCATTTTTCAGATCCGACAGTACCTTGACAAGGGTCTCGATGCGGCGCAGATTGAGATGCCCCTCCTCGTGCGTCAGCGTAGAGGAGCCGATTTTTACAACGATACGGTGAAACCTTGCAAGCTTTGACATAATTTTTTTCTCACATTCCAAAAAGTATTTGAAAAAGACACGCAAATGTAGTATAATGGAATTAAGTATCCCTACCTATACGCATTTTTTACATTATACACCCAAAAAAACCATTTTGCAAGGTTTTTTTAAAAAGGAGGCACTATGAAGCAAAAATATTCCCTGAGCATTGCCGACGTACAAATGAACATTGCCTGTGAAGAGACCCAGACTGTGATCGATGCCGCCACCAAATCCGTGGATGGCCGGATCCGCGCGCTGACCTCTAACAAGGCGCGTTTTTGCAATAAAATGGAGGCCGCCCTGCTGACCGCGCTGGATTATTGCACCCAGTGCATCCACTTGCAGGAAAGGATCGCCGAGCTGGAGCAGCTGATGAACACCGTGGGCCCCGGCGGCGGCACCCCCTATGAGACAAGCCTTTTGCGCGGTGAAAACGAGGCGCTCCGTGCCGAGCTGCAGATCAGCCGCGGCACCCATGACGCCCTGCTGCAGGACAACGCCATTTTGTTCCGCCTGAACGGCAAGCTGGCGCGCCAAAGCACAGAGTCCAATGCAAGGGCCGACCGTATGCACGATCAGGTGCTGTCGATCCTGACCGAGGTGCGCGAGCTGCGCAACCGTCTGGCCGCCGCCGAGGGCCGAGAGATCCGAGAGCTTTCTGCCAACTACGGCGCTTACGAGCCCGAGCCCGAGCTGGAGGTCACCCCCGCCGAGCAGCAGACCACCCACAAATACGAGCAAATGGATCTGGACGACATTTTAAGCACTGCACCCAAGATCGCGCCCCGCCCCGTTGCCCCCACCGTTGAGGAGGCCGAGGAGGATGGCTATGAGGACGAGCAGGTCAGCGAGGAGCTGCAATGAGCAGCCATAAGCTCCCGGAGCTTTTGGCCCCTGCGGGCTCGCCTCAATCGCTCCGCGCTGCCATTGCGGGCGGTGCCGATGCCGTTTATTTTGGGGGTGGCGCCTTTAACGCCCGCATCCGCGCGCAAAATTTTACCGATGCCGATATTGCCGAGGCCGTTCGGCTCTGCCACGCCTATGGCGTTAAGGCCTATATGACCTTTAATACACTGATCACCGACCGCGAGCTGTCCGCCTTTTTGCAGGCCGCCGACACCGCAAGGGCAGCGGGCGTAGACGCCCTGATCGTGGCAGATCTGGGCGCTGCCGCACTGCTGCGGCAGACAATGCCCGATCTGCCGATCCACGCCAGCACCCAATGCTCTGCCCACGGCACCGCCGCCGTAAAGGAGCTGAAGCGCCGCGGCTTTTGCCGCGTGGTGCCCGCCCGCGAGCTGCCCCGCGAGGAGATCGCCCGTATGGTGCGCGACGGCGACTGCGAGATCGAGGTCTTTATCCACGGTGCGCTTTGCGTATCGCATTCGGGTCAGTGCCTGTTCTCCTCTTTGGTGGGGGGACGTAGCGGAAACCGCGGCGAGTGCGCACAGCCCTGCCGCTTGCCCGACGCCAAGGGCAGATATCCCCTGTCGCTAAAGGATCTGTGCCTTGCCCGCGAGATCCCGTTTTTCATTGAAAGCGGCGTCCATTCGCTAAAGATCGAGGGGCGGCTGAAATCCCCCGATTACGTATTTGGCGTAACGTCGATCTATCGCCGTCTGCTGGACGAGCGCCGCGCCGCTACGGATGCCGAGGTGGCCGAGCTTGCCTCCATCTTTTCACGCTCCGGCTTTACCGACGGCTATTTTAAAAAAAGGATCGACCGCAAAATGCTTGGCGTGCGCACCGATGAGGATAAGCAAAAAGCACGCGACTTGCCCCAAGTCCCTGCAGAGCTACCCAAGCTCCCGCTGGACATTTCCTTTGAAATGGTTGCAGAAAAGCCGATACGTCTCTCTGTTTTTCGTGCAGAACGCGCGGTCACCGTTGTGGGAGAGCCGCCCTTGGCGGCACAAAATGCCCCGATGGATGCCGCGGCGATCCAAAAAAATCTGCTCCGCTTTGGCGGCACGCCCTATACCCCCGGACGCGTTGAGATCACGGTTGGCGAGGGGCTGATGATTCCTGTTTCCAAGCTCAACGCACTGCGCCGTCAGGCGCTGGAGCAGCTTGCTGCCGATGCGCCGCAGTCGCACCCACCAATGGGCGCCGTTCCCAAGATCAAGGCCGACGGCAAGCGCCTTGCGCTGCCCACCGCCCGCTTTGAGCGCGCAGAGCAGATCACCAAGCGCGCGCAAGACTATTTTGCCATCCGTTATCTGCCCTTGCAGGCCATCGACAGCGCCGACGCAAGCGCCGCCAACGGCGTTGTGATCCCCCCCGTGATCTTCGACGGCGAGGTGGGCGCAATTGCCGTACTTTTGCAAAAAGCCTGCGAACGGGGCGTGAAACACGCCCTTGTGGGCAACGTGGGGCACCTTGCGCTTACCCGCGAGGCGGGACTTGAGCCCCACGGCGATTTTCGCCTGAACGTACTGAACGAGGCCACGCTCTCCACCCTGCTAAAACAAGGCTTTGCCGACGTGTTGCTTTCCCCCGAGCTGACGCTGCCCCAGATCCGCGACATCGGCGGCGCCTGCGACGCCATCGTTTACGGACGTGTGCCGCTGATGCTGCTGGAAAAATGTGTTGGGCGCGAGGTTGGCTCCTGCGAGCTGTGCAATGCAGATAAAAATCAATTCACCGACAGACGGGGCGAGAAATTCCCCATTTTCCGCCTTGATTGCCCCGGCAACAGCCACCGCAATCTCCTGCTGAACAGCCGCCCCACCGCTATGAGCGACCGACAGGGCGCCCTGCGCGCCGCAGGGCTTACGGGCGGCCACTATCTCTTTTCTACCGAATCACCCGCCGAGGTCGATCGCGTGATCGAGGCCTATCAAAAGGGCCTGTCCTTGGGCGAGCGCGTGCGCAGAATTTAATTTTGGAGGTACAATATGTCACACAAGATCCTAAAGGGCAAGACCCTTGTTGCCATCGGTGACTCTCTGTTTGAGGGCAATCTGCTTGGCAAGCCCTATACGTGGGTCAACAAAATGGCGACCGTACACGGTATGTACGTGTACAACTATGGCAAAAACGGCAACACGATGGCCAAGCAAGCGCGCGAGACCGCCGTTGCCCCCATGTGTGAGCGCTATGAGACCATGCACCCGGAGGCCGATTACGTGGTGGTTTTGGGTGGCGCCAACGACAAGCGCCTGGACGTACCCATCGGTGACAACGACAGCACCGATCCCACCACCTTTAAGGGTGCGCTCCGTCAAATGATCCTTGGCCTGACCGCCAAATATCCCAAGGCAAAGATCCTGTTTATGACCAACTACAACCGCTGGCCCTCTAAAAACGCACTGGGGCTTTCGGATATTGATTACGTGGATGCTATGATCGAGATGTGCGCGCTTTTCGCCATCCCCTGCTTTGATAACTATCGCGCCTCCGGCATCTCCTTCCAAAACCCCAACCAGCTGGCTTGGATGGACGAGGGCCTTGCCCTTGGCCGCCCCGAAAACCACCACTTTACAAGCGAGGCATACGACTGGCTTTTGCCCAAGTACGCCGCGCTGTTAGCAGGGCTTTGATATGGGAATTGTCATTAAAAACGCCTATACGTGGCAAGAAAACGGTGACTTTGTCTGTCGCGATCTATACGTTGATCACGGCAAGCTGGTAGACAGCTGCACTCCCGACAGCGTGATCGACGGCACGGGCCTGTACGTTTGCCCCGGTCTGATCGACGTCCATACCCACGGCCGCATCGGCCACGATTTTTGCAATGCCGACCCCAAGGCCCTTTCTGAAATGGCCTTTGATTACGCCCTTCACGGCGTTACGTCGCTTTGCCCCACACTGGCCTCCGATACCCCCGAAAACTGGAAAAAAGCCGCCGAACGGGTGGCGAAATGCGGTGATCCCGCCTTTGTAGGTCTGCATTTAGAGGGCTGCTATCTGGCCCCCGAAAAGCGCGGTGCCCACGCCGCAGCGCTTTTGCGCGCCCCCGACGCCGCCGAGATCGCTGAGCTTTCCAAGCTGGCTATGCCCCTGCCCCTGCGCGTGACCTACGCCCCGGAGCTGGATACAGACGGTGACTTTGCCACCGCAATGCGAGAGCTTGGCATTCTGCTTTCGATGGGACACACCTGCGCCGACTATCAGCAGGCTGTTGCCGCCATCCGCTGCGGCGTGACCGCAGCCTCTCATCTTTTTAACGCGATGCCCCCGCTCCACCACCGCGCCGGCGGCCCCGTTGCCGCCGCGCTGTGTGAGGATATTTTTGCCGAGCTGATCTGCGACGGCGTTCACGTTGCCCCTGAAATGGTCAAGCTGGTGCATCGCGCCAAGGCGGGCAAGCTGGTGCTGATCAGCGACTCGATGGCGGGCACGGGATGCCCCGACGGCAACTATAGCATTGCCGGGATGCCCGTTGTGGTGAAAAACGGCAAGGCGCTGACTGAGGATGGCGCCCTGGCGGGCAGCACCGCCGATCTGCTGGACGAAGTGCGCGATCTGGCCGCATTCTGTGCCATTCCCTTTGGCAAGGCATTGCACGCCGCTACCGCAGCGCCCGCGGCTCTGCTTGGGCTTACGGGGCGCATTGGCACCCTGCAAAGCGGCGCTCGCGCCGACCTGATCGTGCTGGACGCCAACGGCCTTTCTACCAAGGGCGCTCGCCCCTTGCGCGTGATGCAGGTTGGCGCCTGGATCGATTGATCTGCCCCGGGCAATAAAAAAAGAGCCGCTTTGGGCGACCTACTGTAAAGCAGGTCGCCCAACGAAATTTGCCCATTTGGGCAAGTGAAATCGCTTCGCAGTGAAATATTTGCTTCGCAAATGTGAAATGTTCGCTTCGCGAACACGGGCAAATTTCATTTCACGTCGAACGAAGTGAGATATTTCACAATGTGCGTTAGCACATTATTTCACGTTTTGCTTGGCAAAACATTTCACTTATATTTACCGCCCGACAATACGCTTTTATAAGTGTAACACACTATACCTTGCAGGGCAAGGCATGTGAAAAGGAGTACGAACAAATCGTCCGTACTCCTTTTTTCTTTTTCGGGATGTAAAACCTGCTTTATGGTAGGTGTCCCTTGCGGCTCTTTTTTTATTGCGATCAATCGTTGTCGCTTTCCACGACCACCATAGCATCGGCGTTGTTGATCACGCTCTGGATGCCGTTTTTGCAGGCGGGCTTTGTGGTATAGCCTTGGGTGCAGGCCAAAATGTTTTGGTTGTTGGCTGCCCACAGGTTAAAGCGGAACTTGCCGCTTTTATCGGTGTAGATCTGGAACTTGGGGCACTTGACCTTGTCGCTTTCCTTCACCAGTGTCAGATCCTCGATGGCAGCCTTGGGAGCATTGTTGCTGACGCTGGCAATGCCGTTTTTGCAAGAGGCCATAGAGGTGTAGGTCTGGGACTTGGCGATCACCTGATAGTTGGCTGCCCACACGTTAAACATATAGCCACCGTCGCCGGTGCGCTTGATCTCAAACTTACCCTTGCTGATTACGGGATCTTCAACCACGATCTTTTTTGCGGGAGCGGCCTTGGCGGCAGGTGCGGCCTTGGTGGCAGGTGCAGCCTTTGCGGGTACCTTTGCGGCGGGTGCAGCTTTCTTTACGGGAGCTTTTTCGGGTGCAGCCTTTGCAGGCGCTTTGGTTTCTTTTTTGGTTGCGGCCATGATCTGACCCTCCTTTTTTCTTTATTTAATATCATTTTATCACGATAAAACCAAAAAATCAACACTTTTCGGCAAAAAATCGTGACTTACCATCATATCAATTATATGCGGCTCGCCCGCGTTTTTGCTGCGGGGCGCTTTCTTACCGCATATACTCCAACACTTGCACGTCGGTCTGCAAAAGCAAAGCGGGAGAGGCTCAGCCTCCCCCGTTTGGCATATCACACCTGTGGTGCGTTTTTTCGATCAAGCCTCACCGCGCAGGGTAAAGGGCTCGGTGATATCCTTTTCCAGCATAGTCGTGGAGGCGGGCATAAATTCCTTGGTGAACGCGACCTTGGCAGCAGCGTAAGCATCCTTGCCAAAGCACACGTAAAGCGTTGCGCCGTCATGCACCGAGCCATCCTCATAGGTCACCTGCGTTTTGACCAGCTGGATCACGTACTCGTTATCAGCCAGATCGGCATAAAGCTCCTCGGGCGTACGAGCAGTCTCGCCGATCAGGATCTCATAGTCCGCCCATCCGCGGTTATCCTTATAAACGTCCAGCTCATAGCCGGTCTCGGTCATAATGTGCTTTTGCAGCTCCTCGGCCATCTGCTTATAGGTCTGCTCCAGCTCTACTCCCTTGGGGTAGAACATATAGTAGCTATCAACGCGGGCGTCCATCATAAAGAATCTGCTGTAAGAATAAACGCCGCGCACACCCTCGTTTTCCTTTTCAGAAAAGGCGATGCTTTGCAAAATGCCGTCCTTGACCTGATATCTGTTACCCTTTTCGTGGACGTGCTTGTTCAGCAAAACGGTCAGTGCAGCGATCGTGCCGGCATCTCCGCCACCGCCAACAACAAGCTTTTCGCCGTGAACAGACAGGGTATAGTCAGCGGCCAACAGACCCTTCAGCGCAGTTGCGCTCTCTGCACGGGTGGTCATACCCACAAGGATCTCCTTTTCGCTTTCGGCGTTCAGGGGCTCTTCGGGGCGGTCAATAAAGCATTCCTTCACCAAAATGTCGGCACCGGTATCCTCTTTGATCGACTTGACCAGATTGTTGATGGCATCCACCACAGCCTGGCTGGCCTTGTAGTCACGCACGATCACATAGTCGGTCACGCCGGTATCAACAAGCTGCAAAACCTTTTCTCCTGCGGGCTCTTCGGGATCTTCAGGCTCTTCGGGGGTATCGGGAATCTCGGGCTCGACAGGCGTTTCGGGGGGAGTAACAGGCTCCTCGGTGGGCTTGCAGGCCGCAAAGGCCATCACCATCATCAAAAGGGCGAGGATCAGAGCTAAAATACGAACAGTTTTCATCGTTTTTCTCCTTGTTAATTGGTTTTGGGCGCGGAAGCACTAAACGTTACGTCGGTGAAAATGGCCAAATGGTCAGAGGAAAGGTAAGCGTAATCGTCCTCCAGTCGGTCGGTCATATTGGCGGTAAACATGCCCTCGGCCGCCTGATTGAAAAAGATATGATCGATGGCGTAATCATAGGAGGAGTTGTTGGGATTGGTATCTACGTAAATGTCCAGTTCTTTATCGTAGTTGGCATATGCGTGATGCGTGGTGTGATCCAGCTTGACAGCGGACACGTAGTTTACGTTTTTAAACGCGTAGGAATTCACGGTGCTGGCCATAGTGGGCAGGCTGTTGCGGCTTCCGCCGTACTCGGTGTTATAGTCACCGCCGATAAAGATCGGGATGGTACCGGCCTCGATACCGTTTTGTGCGGCAAACTGCGCCGCCTTCTCGGTGGTCACATTGCGCAGCTTGCGCATCTGCACCATACGGGTGATGTCATCCAGCGTCTCGTTGTTTTCCCACCACAGATGCGTGGAGCCCGCCATAAAGACGTGGCCGGTGGACTTTAAGCGGAAGATGCCCCAGGTCACACCCTTAGAGCTATCCGTGCGCTTTCCTTCATTTCCCTCTTTATTGAGGTTTTTATAGTAAACGTCAACACCGTGATAGCCGCGGTCCTCGACCAGATCCTTGTAGATGTGATCCTCCTCACTCAGCTCTACGGCAATAGAGTCAAAGCCGTAATAGCCACTGTCCAGCAGTTCTACGGTGGCACGACGATAGAACATTGCCGTTGCGGTCTGCCGGTCGTAGACCATATCGTACTCGGAGGAAAGCAGCTTTACGATACCCGCATTAAAGCTGTGGGAGGTGCATTCCTGCAAGCCGATTACATCGGGCAGATACTCCAGATACAGCTCCACAAGCATTTCGGTGGGCTGCTGCACGGGCATCGTGCCATTCTCGATCTGGCCGTGGATGTTGTTGAACATAATGCGTGCATCGCCGTTGATCTCCAGGGGAGACAGTGCGCAGTCGGCACCGTTTCCGCTGAGAGAGGAGGCGTTTGTCAGCGCCTTTACGTTTTCTTTGTCGGTGGAATACAGCAGCTCGTTATTCAGCTTTTTCTGAATAGCCGTATAGCCAAACACAGATTCGGCCACCAGCTCTACGGTGGTGCCGTTGATATTGATCTCATAGTCGTGGGCACCCGCCGGCTTGCTGTTGCAAACGGCGCTGCCAATGCGGATCACAGCAGGGCTGTTGCATTCCGCTGCTTCGACCAGCTCCAGCTTATAGCCGATCTTATCAAGCACAAACTGCTTTAAAAGCACGGCTGTACGCCACTCGGAAATCGTGCGCGTGGGTGAAACGTGGATCTGATAGTGTCCAAGGCTCTTACCGCCGATCGATACGTCGCCAAAGGAATAGCGTCCGTTTACGCGGTAGTTATCCTCGCAGTGGAAGGTCAGAGCGCCGTTGGTAACGTCCGGCAGCACGTTTCTGATAAAGTGCTCCACCGCCTTTTCGGTCTTGTCGGCAGCCTGACCGCCAATGACAAAGCGGTTATCAATAATGCCTACCATATAGTCGTCCACACGGAGCGAGCTCGCCGAGCGAGCGCCGCTTGGCAGCAGCACGTTGCCGACCAGAATGGCATTTTCCTCGATCTCGGTCACGACCGGGCCCTTGGAGCTTTGATATACCGCAACAGGCTCGACCTCAACACCGGCGGCCTGAATGGCCTCGGCCAAGGGTTTGATGTCACGGATGCTGGATCGGTCGTAATACAGATGGCAAGCGCCGTCCTTCACGATCTCCAGCTGCTCGACCACAGGCTCCTCGGGTGGGAGCTCGGGGGTTGGGTCCTCCCCTCCCGTACAGGAAGCAAGCGTCGGCAAGATCATCATAACAGCTAACAAAAATGCAAGCAGTTTTTTCATAAAGATCTCCTTACGTGTGCGCACACAGACGCGATACTTATTTATATTATAACAAGTCAAATATTTTTTGTAAAGTGCTTTTTGAAAAATAGCGCATTTTGCACAAAGCAACACACCCTAATGTGGGAATGTTGACAAATGGAAACCGCAGCCTTGATCCACCGTGCGGCTATGCGCCTTGAACAGCAAACCGGTAGGGGACGGCGCCCTCGACGTCCCACATCCGAGACCCACAATGCGGCAGTACGCCGAACCAAAGCGGGCGATCAATGATCGCCCCTACAATGTAGCCGCATTGTACGGCTATGCACCTTGAACAGCAAACCCTGTAGGGATCGGCCTCCCGGACGGTCCGCTATAGCTGCGCATCGGCTCCCCCTCAAATTTCGCAAAACACCTTGCAATTTAAAATTGCCTATGCTATACTGTTGCCAACGCCACCGCACAGCACGTGCGGATAGAAAAGAGAATTTCTTATGAAAATTTTAGCCTTGGGCGACGTTGTGGGCGAACGTACCCTCCAATTTCTTGCCAAGACCCTGCCCCAAAAGCGCCGCGAGCTTTGCGCCGATCTTGTGATCGTCAACGGTGAAAACGTCTGCGACATCAAGGGCATCTCCCCCGCCGCCGCCGATGCCTTGCTGGACTGCGGTGCGGATATCATCACGTCAGGCAATCACGTGTTTGACCGCCGTGACGTTTATGACTATCTGGATAGCTCCAAGCGCATCATCCGCCCCTTAAACTATCCCCCCGAAGCCCCCGGAGAGGGCGCCCGCGTGGTGATCTCGGCCGACGGCTGGCAGGTTCTGGTGCTAAACGTATCGGGCTGCGCCTTTATGGATGCGCTGGCCAATCCCATTGCATCGGTCGAGCGCGCGCTTGACGCCCACCGCGGCAAATACGACGTGGCGGTGCTGGATATCCACGCCGAGGCCACCTCCGAAAAGCTGGCCATTGCCCATTATTTTGACGGCCGCATCGCCGCTATGTTCGGCACCCATACCCACGTGCAGACCGCCGACGAGCAGATCCTGCCCAAGGGCTCGGGCTACATCACCGATCTTGGCATGACCGGCCCTGCAGGCGGCATTTTGGGCGTTGCCGCCGAGCCCGTGATCGCACGCAACCGCACCCGCCTGCCCCAGCGCTTTTCCGTAGCCGCAGGCGAGCTCCGCGCAAGCGGCGCTTTGTTTGAAATTGACCCCTCAACGGGTCGAGTTAAGGCCGTTTCTCGCGTGAATTTTTAAGGAGGAAGCATGAGCAAGATCAAGCTGCGCGGCGGTGCCCTGCTGGCACCTCTGCCCCCCGTCCTTGTCAGCTGCGGTAACGGGGAAAACGACAATATTTTGACCGTGGCGTGGACGGGAATTCTCAACACAGTTCCCCCAAAAACCTATATTGCGGTGCGTCCCAAGCGCCACTCCCACGCCATCATTAAGGAGAGCGGCGAGTTTGTGCTGAACCTTGCCCCCACCGCGCTTGTCAAGACCGTTGACTATTGCGGCATCTACACCGGTGCCAAGGTCAACAAGTGGGAAAAATGCAAGCTGACCAAGGCTGCAGCCGACGAGGTGACCGCACCGATGATCGCAGAATGCCCCATCTCACTGTGCTGCAAGGTCACCGCCGTGCAGGAGCTTGGCTCTCACGATCTCTTTTTTGCCGACATCGTGGCGGTTTATGCCGACGAGGCGCTGATGGACGAAAAGGGCAAGCTCCACGTAGAGCGCGCCGACCTTTGCGCCTATGCCCACGGCGAGTATTTCAGTCTTGGCAAAAAGATCGGCACCTTTGGCTTTTCTGCTACCAAAAAGAAGAAAAAATATCCCCCAAAAACGCAAAAAGGACGGTAACGTACTATGAAAATCACATTTTTAGGCACAAGCCACGGCTTTTCCGAGAAGGGCAGATTCTGCTCCTCTGCGGCGGTTACGGTGGGCAAGCGCCATTACCTCATCGATGCAGGCGCGCCCCTTCCCACGCTGCTGTTGAACCACGATATATCCTATTGGGATATCGGCGGCATCTTCATCACCCACACCCACAGCGACCATATGTTCGGCCTTGTTGACTTCACTCAGCAAATGGAGGTCTTTCCCCATTTCAAGGGCGTGCGCATCCCGGTTTTTGTGCCCGATGCCGACCGCTATATGAATATGACCCAATTCCTGTTTGGCAAGCGCGAGCTGCACGATCATCGCCTGATGTATCGCGTTTACCCCGCCAATGGGGTGATTTTTGACGATGGAAACCTGCGTGTCACCGCCATCCCCGTAGAGCACTGCCCCAACGCCCACGCCTTTTTGCTGGAGGCCGAGGGCAAGCGCGTGGTGTTCACCGGTGACCTGAAGGCGGGCATGACCGATTACCCCACCGTTGTCACCGAAACCGACGTGGATCTTGTGATCACCGAGGGCGCTCACACCAGGCTGAACAAGCCGGAGGTCATTGATATTTTGGGTAAGAGCCGCACCAAAAAGCTGATCGTCAGCCACCGCAACAGCGTCAATCCCGATGCGATCGTTGCCGAACTTGCTGCTGCTTTGGCCGACAAATTCCCCGTGGTCTGCGCCAACGACAACGATATTTTCGAGATCTAATGCACAAATTGTCACAAAAAAGGCACCACGTGGTGCCTTTTTTGCATATGAAGAAAGCGCTAGGGTGTCTATTAAGAAAAGCGCGACACCCAAGGGGCCTTTTGAAAAAAGCGCCCCTTGGATCCCCCCAAACCTTTTAAAAAACACGGAACAGACGGAATGTGTGTGCTGTGTTTGCACTGCATAACACGGCATCACACGTTGACACAGCGCACCCAAGGCTTCCCCTCAAGGGGAAGGCTTTGTTTGGTGAGCTCAAGGCGTGTCGCTGCACAATGGAGCACGCCCCCACGCACCTACCAAACAAGACCGCAATATCGTTGCATCCCGCCGCAAGATGTTGTGCTTGACAACACTATACATTTTTGCTATACTGTTCCCGAAGGCACTGCCCTCAACCTGCCTAAAAAGCAGACAGCTTTCAGGCCTTATTTTTCTCGCCAAGCAAAGGAGATCGCGATTATGAAGCTTTCCGTCAGCTCTTATTCCTTTCATCAATACACCAAGGCAGGCAAGCTGACCCTGCAGCAGCTGCCCGCAAAGGCCGCCGAAATGGGCTTTGAGGGCATCGAATACATCGATCTGCCCAAGGAGATCACGGGCGAGGCCCGCCTTGCCCTTGCCGCCGAGCTGAACGCGCTGACCAAAGCGGCAGGCCTTGAAATGGTGGCCTATACCATCGGCGCCAATCTGTGGCAGCCCAACGAAGCTGCACTGCGTGCCGAGATCGACCGCGTAAAGGGCGAGGTCGACGTGGCCGTAGCGCTGGGCGCGCCCGTCATGCGCCACGATCTGGTCTGGGGACTGGATCAGATCGGCAGTGGCCGCAGCTTTCTTTCCATGATGCCCCGTCTGGTGGACGTTGTGCGTGAAATTGCAGATTATGCCGCCGAACGGGGTGTAAAAACCTGCTCTGAGAACCACGGCCGCATCGCCCAGGACAGCTACCGTATGGAGGCCTTTGCCGCTGCCGTGGATCACGATAACTATGGCCTTTTGGTGGATATGGGCAACTTTCTTTGCGCCGACGAGGATCCCGCCACGGCAGTTTCTCGCGTGGCCAACTACGCCTTCCACGCCCACGCCAAGGATATGCTGCTTTTGCCCCACGACACCGCAGACACCAAGGGCCTGATCTGGACCCGCGGCGGCCAGTGGCTACGCTGCACCGCCATCGGTGAGGGCTCGGTACCCGTAGAGCGCTGCCTCAAGATCCTAAAGCGCGCCGGCTACAACGGCTGGCTCTCGATCGAATACGAGGGTGCCGCCGACTGTATCGAGGGCATTGCCACAGGCCTTTCCAACCTGCAAAGCTATCTTGCACGCATCTAAAGACAGCACGCAAAAAAACCGCCCCCAACGCAATGCGTTGAGGGCGGTTTTTGCATATTTAGTGCCAAAACGGTATCAGTTTTCACTGTTTTCCTCGGTGCTCTCCGCCGCCTCTGCAGGGGGCGTATAGCTCCAATGCGCACCGCTTTTGGGGGTCAGGATATCCGCCATTTTCTTGTCAGGGCAAAGGATGATCTCGCAATCGCCGTCACCGTTGGTCACAGACAGCACCAGCGCCTCTTTTGAAAACATCTGGGGGCAATAATTATAGCGGCGCATACCCTGCGGGGGCTTGCGGTTCTCCTTTCCAAGGGGCTCTGCCTTGGTGATCTCCTCCAAGCCGATGCGACCCACCAGCTGCATCTTGGTGCCGCCGCGATAGGCGTAAATATCCAGATCCACGTTGCCATCCTCATAGGGGCAGATACGATAAAGATAGCGCGTGACCACATAGCGGGTCACCAGCTGGATCATCGGCACCATCAAAGCAAGGCCAACGGTCTGGGGGATCCACGCCATCGGCACAAAGGCCGAGATCAAAAACGAGGTCAACGCCAGCGCTATCAATGCACCGACCAGCAGCTGCGCAATTTGGTTTTGACGTTGCGGCTTAAATTCGTACATAGTGCTCTCACTTTCCGTATTGCTTCAGCGCATCGATCTCGTCGCCGCTGAGCTTTTGATACAGCTTTTGGTTTTGCGTGTGATAAATGCGCAGGGTGCCGTAGGGATCGGCATCATAGTTCACGTCGCCCTCGTAATAAATATCGGCAAACACAGCCAACGTATCCCCCTCGGTCACCACGCCGTCAAAGGTATAGTGACAATAGGTATACAGCAGCGTGGTGTCGATCACGGGCTCTCCCGTGGGTTGGATGCGCTCGCGCCCAACGGTGGCAGAGCCGTCCTTGTTATCCGTCAGATCCTCCGGGGTCAGGTCGATCATCTTCAGCAGCGTCACGTCCAAAATGCGCTCGCCCTTGGGCGGCTCCTCGGCAAGGCCCTTATCGCGTGCAATGGCCGCCAAGGTGCTGTTGTTATAGCGCACCACCAGCTGCACCTGCTGTGCCTCCGGAATGAACACGCAGTAGCTCACACCAAAATAGCCGTAATTGTGCTCGCCACGGGTCATCGTTCCCTCCTCTTGTCTAAAGATGACAAGCGACTCTCCCTTTTGCGCAAAGGCCTCGGTCAAGGGGGCATTGGGATGCAGCTCCTCCATGCCCGAGGGGGCAATGTTGGAAATAAAGGCACGCCAGACCACAAAGGCACACACGCCAAATATCAAAAGTGCAAACAGAAAGCGCAGGATCAGCGTCGTGATCCACCACGCATAGCTTTTTCTTGGCTTAGCCATTGTCACGTGCCTCCAAAGAGATCTCCCGCAGGCGGCGCATCACGTCGTTTCCGCCCTTTCCAAAGTAATCGTGCAAGAGCTTATATTCGGCATACAAAGTGTCGTAGCGTTGCGAATTCTCGCATACGGGTAGATATTTTTTGTCAATTTGGCTGTGCATACCGTCAATGGCAGAAATGAAATCAGGATAGCAACCCGCCGCCACTGCGGCGCAGATGGCAGCGCCCAAGGCAGGTGCCTGAGCCGTGCTTGCGATCACGATCTCGCGCCCCAGCACGTCGGCATACAGCTGCATGGTAAAGGGATCCTTGCGTGCGATGCCGCCCGATGCCAAAAAGCGCTTAACGGGCACGCCATAGCTCTCGAAATGCTCTACGATATAGCGGGTACCAAATGCAGTAGCCTCGATCAGCGCGCGCATCAGATCCTCCGGATTGGTATTCAGGGTCACGCCCACAAACAGGCCGGAAAGATCCGAGTTGACCAATGTGCTGCGGTTGCCGTTAAACCAGTTCAGCGCCAACACGCCGCTCTCGCCCGGCTTTTTGTAAGACGCCTTTTCGATCAGCAGCTTCATCATCGAAATGCCGCGTGCCTCGGCCTCCTTAACGTAGGCGGGGGAGGTCAGCTTTTCGGCGGCGTAGGCGAAATGATCGCCAAGACAGCAAAGACCCGCCTCAAAGCCATAGTAGCCGGGGATCACACCGTCCTGCACGATGCCGCAGGTGCCGGGCACCACCACGTTGTGGTCACCCAACAGCATAAAGCAGCCCGAGGTGCCAAGCACACCGAACATATCGCCGCACTCCTTGATGCCAAGGGCAGGGGCGGCAGCGTGAGCATCGGGAATGGCGCAGGCCACCACCGTGCCGGGGGCAAGGCCAAAGCGGGCGGCAGCCTCTGCCGTTACAGTGCCGACGGGCTGACCCAGCTCGGCAGCGGGGAGCTGCAGCTTATCGCGCACGATATGGCGCAAGCGCTCGTCCACGGCGGCAAAATAATCCTCGGTAGGATAACCGATCCCCTTGATATACAGGCTCTTATAGGCGGCGTAAAGATAGCTGCGCTTTTGCTCTCCGCACAGCATCCAGGTCACCCAGTCGCCCGCATCAATGAAATAATCGGCATTTTCATAGACCTCGGGAGCCTCGTTCATCACCTGCAGGATCTTGGGGAACATCCACTCGCTGGAGATGATGCCGCCGATGTGATCAAGGAACTTTTCGCCGCGCTCGCGCGCGACCTCGTTCATACGGTCGGCATATTTTTGTGCTGCGTGATGCTTCCACAGCAGGGTATAGGCAAGGGCCTCGTCCGAAAACGTATCGGTCATACACAAGGGGGTTCCATCCTTGGTGACGGGAAGCAACGTACAGGTGGTAAAATCAATACAAATGCCCTTGACCTCTGCGGGGGAAATGGCAGCCTCCTTGATGACCGCGGGGATCACGGTCTCCAACACCAGCAGATAATCGGCGGGATCCTGCAAGGCATAGGCGGGGGGCAGCGGCTCACCGGTTTTTGCCAGCACGGTATCCATCACTGCATGAGGATAATCCAGCGTGGCGGTTGCGACCTCGCGGCCGTTGGCCGTGTCCACCAGCACAGCACGCCCCGACAGCGAACCGAAATCTATACCGATCGTATACGTAGCCATAACAAATCTCCTTTTTTAAGATATATACATTGTATAATAAATATTAAAAAAAGTCAAATGAAATCTTTGTAAAAATCAGAAAATAGCGATTTACCCCAAAAACGGGTGCCGTTTTTGGCAAAGGCGAACGCGGCGCTCAAAGGGGCTTAGAGAGAAACGCAGCTGCCAAGGAGCCTTTTGGAAAAAGCGCCCCTTTCCCCCCAAAAAAGCCTTTCAAAAAAGAGGCTTGCACAGACAGAATGTGTGGCACAATGCGATCTTTTACGCTCTGTTGTCACAAATTTCCACTACCGTTGTGCCGTTTTTTGTGCTAAAATAAAAAACAGCCGAGCTGCTCCGCGCCCAACGGAACGCCTAGGCAAATCACAACAAGGAGGTGTCTTATCAATGAAAGGACACAAAAAAAGACGCCGCGCGGCGTTGCTTTTGGCAATCGCCCTGCTTGGATGCACCGCCTTGCCAACAGCGGCCATCACACCGCCCCACGCGGTCACAGGCGCCTATAAGACCTCTACATACCACCAAAATCTGCTGAACATCCCCCGCACGGGCGACAAGGCCTTTGACACCGTGGCGGCAGCTATGACGCAGGTCGGCTATCACGAGGGCAACGGCACTGCCGAGCTTCACGGCAAAAACGCCGACGGCTATAAAAATTATACCGAATACAATCGGGTGCTCGGCAAGATCGACGGCACCTATGGCTATGCTTGGTGCGCCGCCTTTGTTTCTTGGTGCCTTTCCGTGGCAAACGCCACAGATGCGGCATCGGGGCAATTTGCAAGCTGCTCGCTTTGGATCGAGGCGCTCCGCGCCGACGGACGTTATAGCACCCGTGCCTCAGGCTATCGCCCGAAAGAGGGCGACCTCATCTTTTTTTGCTCGCCAAGTGCAGGCCGCGCCTCGGATCACGTGGGACTGGTCCGCTACGTCAGCGGAAGCAGAGTCTATACCGTAGAGGGCAACTCCTCTAACAAGGTCTCGCTAAACAGCTATGCCTTATCCGACACCTATATCGTGGGCTACGGAAAACCGGATTATGGCCAAGATCTCATACCGTCCGAGGCCTTTTCTTACGAGGATACCGCCAATGGTTGGTACGTGATCACCAATGATTTTGTCAACGTGCGTGCAGGCGCCGGCACCTCTCACGCCAAGCTGGGGCGCCTGTATGCCGGGGAAACGGTGCGCATTTTTGAGATCAAAAACGGTTGGGGCGCCTTTCGCGCGGGGGATGAAACGCGCTATGTTTCCCTGGATTACGCCGACTTTGTTTCCCCCCTGATCTACCGTGTCAGCTACGACGCGGACGGTGGCGATAACGCCCCCGCGGCGCTTTCTTATTTCAGCATCGAGCGCCGCACGGTCAGCGCGCAAGCGCCAAGCCGCAGTGCGCATCGCTTTTTGCATTGGGAGACCGCAGACGGCAGAGTGCTGAACGCCGGCGACACGCTCCCGCTTGCCGCCCTGACCCTGACCGCTGTCTGGGAGCCCGAACCCGTGGTCGAGGTGCCCCCTGTCACGGCGCCGCCCGCCGATACACCCCCATCAGCGGATCTACCAAGCGAGGCGCCTCCCATCACCGATGCAGACGCGCCGCCCCTTGCCGAGGGAGAAGCCGACAGCGACCTTTTGGCGCCGCCCGCCGTACAAGCCCCCCTCCCCGAGGAGCGCCCGCAGGGCGAAGACCTAACGGCAGCCGACGTGGCCACAACGGTCACACTGTTGCTTGCAGGCGGTGGAGCTTTGGGCTATTTCTATTACAAAAAACGCAAAAACGGCCATACGTAACGCATTTTTCGTTACACAACGCAAAAGCATCCCGCGCCCCATTGGGCGCGGGATGCTTTTTGTATCAGTTCTTCAGGCTGTGGATGGGCGCAGGGATGCGTCCGCCGCGTGCCACAAATTTTGCGGGAGAATAGGGCTTGACAGGCATAATGGGCGAGTATCCCAGCAGGCCGCCAAAGTTGACCGAATCGCCCTCCTTCTTACCGTAAGCGGGGATCACGCGCACGGCGGTGGTCTTGGTGTTGGCCACGCCGATGGAGATCTCGTCGGCAATGATGCCGCAGATCACGTCCTCAGAAACGTCGCCGGGAATGGCGATCATATCCAGACCCACCGAGCAAACGGCGGTCATCGCCTCCAGCTTTTCCAAGGTCAAGGCGCCGCGCTCTACGGCCGCGATCATACCCGCGTCCTCAGAAACGGGGATAAAGGCACCCGAAAGTCCGCCCACGTGAGAGGAAGCCATAACGCCGCCCTTCTTCACTGCGTCGTTCAGCATCGCCAGCGCTGCCGTGGTGCCGTAACCGCCGCAGGACTCCAGTCCCATCCCCTCCAGAATATGGGCCACCGAGTCGCCAATGGCGGGAGTGGGAGCCAGTGAAAGGTCGATAATGCCAAAGGGGGTATTCAGGCGCTCGGCAGCCTCGCTTGCCACCAACTGGCCCACACGGGTGATCTTAAACGCCGTCTTTTTGATAACGTCGGCCAGCTCAGAAAGGTCGCAATCGCCTGCACGCTTGATGGCAGCGGCCACCACACCGGGGCCGGAAACGCCCACGTTGATCACGTGGTCGGGCTCGCCGACACCGTGGAAGGCACCCGCCATAAAGGGGTTATCCTCGGGCACGTTGGCAAAAACCACCAGCTTGGCGCAACCAATGGAATTGTTGTCACGGGTGAGGTATGCGGCGCGCTTGATGGCGGAGCCCATCATACGGATGGCATCCATATTGATGCCCGCCTTGGTGGTTGCCACGTTGACCGACGAGCAGACCATCTTCGTTTCGGCCAAGGCCTCGGGGATCACCGAGATCAAGTTTTTCTCGCCCTCGGTCATACCCTTATGCACCAGCGCAGAGTAGCCGCCGATAAAGTTGATGCCCAGATTTTCAGCCGCGCGCTGCAGGGTGTGTGCCAGTTTTAAGTAGCCATCGGGCGACATTTTACCGCCAACAAGGGATACGGGCGTTACCGAAACGCGCTTGTTGACGATCGGAATACCGTATTTCTTTTCGATATCGCAGCCAACACTCACCAGATCCTTGGCGGTGGTGGTGATCTTATCATAGATCTTTTCACAAAGTCGGTTCTCATCCTCGCTGACGCAGTCCAGCAAGGAGATGCCCATGGTAATGGTACGAATATCAAGATTCTCCTCGCGGATCATCCCGATCGTTTCCATAATATCGGTAATATTCAGCATTGCGGCACTCCTTACACGTGGTGCATGGTGTTAAAAATATCCTCGTGCATGGCGCGGATATCCAGACCCACCTCACGGCCGGTTTCTGCCATTTTGTCAGCAAAATCGGCAAACGGCACCTTCAGCTCGTCGATCTCGACCAGCATGATCATAGCAAAATATTCAGAAAGAACGCTTTGGGTGATGTCGATGATGTTGGCATTGTGCTCAGCACAAAGGGCGCTGACCTTTGCAATGATGCCAACACTGTCCTTACCCGTAACGGTTACAACTGCTTTCATAATACGCACTCCTTTAATATTTGTTACCCTTATTATACTCTATTTTCCTTTAAATTTCAACAAGAAAATGAAACATTTTGTGCTTCTCTGCCGCAAATTATTGAAATTGCGATCATTTTGTGCTATAATCTATGCTGTAAAGGTATGCCCTGTGAAAGGAGAACGCTATGAACGAATTTACCACCTACGAGCACGCTGTTGCCCAAAAGATCGAGGGGCGCTGGCGCGTTGCCCGCATCGGCTTGGTGTTTTTATACGTAACGGTGGCGGTGGCCATTTTGCTGATCGGCATCCGCACAACGCTTTTGGCCCCGCTGATCGCGTTGGTGCCCATCACGCTTTGGATCCTTTGGTTTTTTACCTGGCGCCTGGTCTGTGTAGAATACGAGTATTCCATCACCTCGGGCGTCCTGACCTTTTCCAAGATCTACGGCAACCGCTCTCGCCGCACGTGTCTGGAGATCGATCTGCGTCAAGCCTCGCGCATTGCCCCCCTTGACAACGGCACCTATACGGCACAGGCCGACAAATGGCACCCCGAACGCGAATTTTTTGCCATTTCCTCGCTTTCCGCGCCCGATATTTACTTTATTTTGTTTGAGCATAAAGACCCCAAGACCAAAGAAAAGCGCCGCACGGTCTTTTATTTTGAGGCCACGGGCCGCGCACTGCAGATCTGCCGCTTTTACAACCCCTCCGCCACCGTCCTCACCAAGGTCAGCAAATAAGCTCCCGAAAAGGACAAGGGAAAGCTTTTAAAAAAGCATACACATACGGACTGTGTGTTCTATATTCGCGCCGCACAAGGCGGATCCGTGGCATCCCGATCCATCACTTCCCGTTTTCTCACCCCGTTAGGGCACTTTTTCAGAAAGAAGGTTTTAAAAAATGAACTATCCTTCCCTTGACGAGCTCTCCCGGTTGCTCCGTTCGTTGCGTCCCTTTTTGCTGGACCCCACCTCTGCGGGTGAGGTCGTTATCAAAAACCGAAACGACTTTGTGACCGCCGCCGATATGGGCGTGCAAGAGCAGCTTTGCAGCGAGCTTGCGCGCCGCTATCCCGATTTCGCCTTTATGGGTGAGGAGGGCACCGATCACGCCGTTTGTGCCGACGTGCCCACCTTTATCCTGGACCCCATCGACGGCACCACCAATTATATCTTTGGCTACGGCCTTTCGGCCGTTTCGCTGGCGTTGTGCCACCACGGTACCGCTGTGCTTGGTGCGGTCTATAATCCCTATACCGACGAGCTGTTTGCCGCCGAGCGCGGCAAAGGCGCTTTCCTTAACGGAAAGCCCATCCACGTGCTGGATGCCGACAGCCCCGCCGACGTGGTGGCCGCCGTAGGCACGATGCCCTATCGCAAGGAATACGCCGACGAGTTGTTTGCCATCGCCTCCACCCTTTACTGCGAATGCATCGATATCCGCCGCTCGGGCTCTGCCGCCCTTGACGGCTGCCACACTGCCGCCGGCCGTGTGGGTCTGTACGCAGAGCGCGGACTGAAGGTCTGGGACTACGCCGCCGCCACCGTTATCATTGAAGAAGCGGGCGGCAAGGTCACGGATTATGAGGGGAACCCGGTTCCGCTCTACGGCAGCAGCAACGTGGCCGCCTCTAACGGCAAGCTCCACAGCTATCTGCTAAAGGTTTTAAAGGAAAACCGCAAATTCCCACTTTAACCCTATTTTCTCACCCCGTTATGCCATATTTTTAAAAAAGGAGTACAAGCTATGCTCAAAAAAGAAGACATTCGCATCCGCGATCCCTTTATTCTTACCGACAAAGAAAACGGATGCTACTATATGTACGGCACCACCGCGCTTTTGCCGGATAAACTGCGCACCTCTGCATCATTTTCTGTTTATAAGACCCGCGATCTGGAAAATTTTGAAGATCCCAAGGTGATTTTCGAGGGCGGCGATGACTTTTGGGCAGACCGCGACTTCTGGGCACCCGAGGTGCATCGCTATAACGGCAAGTATTATCTGTTTGGCAGCTTAAAGCGCGACGGTGTCTGCCGCGGCACGCAGATCTTTGTTTGCGACACCCCGGACGGCCACTTTGTTCCCCTGTCAAAGGAGCCTGTTACCCCCCGCGACTGGGAATGCCTTGACGGCACGTTTTGGCAGGAAAACGGCACACCGTATATGGTTTTTTGTCACGAATGGCTACAGGTAAAGGACGGCGAGATCTGCGCTATGCCCCTTGCAAAAGACCTTTCTTCCGCCGCAGGCAAGCCCGTTATGCTGTTCCGCGCATCGGATAATCCGGACGTGACCTCCCTTGGCTCTAATCACCCCGATTGCTACGTGACCGACGGCCCCTTTCTTTTTGCCGAGGATGGCAAGCTGAAAATGATCTGGTCCAGCTTTCATCAGGGGCGCTACCTTGTGCTGGAAGCCGAAAGCGAAAGCGACAGCGTGCTTGGCCCTTGGCGTCATCTGCCGCCTCGCTTTGACTTTGACGGCGGCCACGCCATGCTGTTTGAAAGCCTTGAGGGTCAGCGCATGATCTCGCTCCACGCCCCCAACCAAGCCAATTTCGAGCGGCCGCTGTTCCTTCCTTATTAAACCGCCGTTTTTTCGCCCCGTTGGGGCACTAATTCACCCCTTAAAGGAGAATCCCATGAATCACTCCACCACCGTTGCCGTGATCGGCGCGGGGCACGCCGGCATCGAGGCGGCATTGGCCAGCGCCCGTATGGGCGTGGACACCGTCCTGTTTACCATTTCGCTGGATTCTATTGCCAATATGCCCTGCAACCCCTCTATCGGCGGCACCGCCAAAGGCCATCTGGTCTATGAGATCGACGCCTTGGGCGGCGAAATGGGGCGCGCAGCCGACCGCGTGACCCTGCAATCCCGCACACTGAATCTGGGCAAGGGCGCCGCCGTGCACTCCAAGCGCGTACAGGCCGATCGCAAGCACTACCATATATATATGAAGTCTGTGCTGGAGCACACCGAAAATCTGCGTCTGATACAAGCCGAGGTCACCGACGTGCTGACCGAAAACGGCGCTGTCACAGGTGTGCGCACCGCGCTGGGTGAGGAATTTTCCTGCCGATCGGTCATCATTGCCGCCGGCACCTATCTGGAAAGCCGCATTTTTACAGGCTCCGCCTCGATCGCAAGCGGCCCCGACGGATTTTTGCCCTCCCGCGGGCTGTCGGCCTCTCTTGCGGCACTTGGCATCAAGCTGATGCGCTTTAAAACCGGAACCCCCGCGCGTATCAACCGCCGCTCGGTAGATTTTTCTGCACTGGAGCTGCAGCCCGGAGAGGAAAACGCACTCCCCTACTCCTACCATACACCCGAAGACTATATGGACGGCACCAAGCAGCTGCCCTGCCACATCCTTTACACCAATGCAGAGACCCATCGTGTCATCCGCGAAAATCTGACCCGCTCCGCTATGTACGGCGGGCACATTCACGGCACGGGTCCCCGCTACTGCCCATCGATCGAGGATAAGGTGGTGCGTTTTGCCGACAAGGAACGCCACCAGCTCTTTTTAGAGCCGCTTGGCAACGACACCGACGAGCTGTATCTGCAGGGCTTTTCGACCTCTATGCCCATCGACGTACAGGAAAAGATGCTCAAGACCCTACCCGGCATGCAAAACGCCGAAATGATGCGCTATGCATACGCCATCGAATACGATTGCTGCGACCCCACACAGCTTACCGCCACGCTGGAATTCCGCGATATCAAGGGGCTTTACGGCGCGGGGCAGTTCAACGGCACCTCGGGCTATGAAGAAGCCGCGGGCCAAGGCCTGCTGGCAGGTATCAACGCAGCGCTTGCCGCCAAGGGCGAGGAAAAACTGACACTCCCCCGCTCCGGCTCTTACATCGGCACGCTGGTAGACGATCTGATCACCAAGGGCACCAACGAGCCCTACCGTATGATGACCTCCCGTTCCGAATACCGCCTGCTGCTTCGTCAAGATAACGCCGACGCGCGCTTGACCCCCATCGGCCACCGCGTGGGGCTGATCGATAATGCGCGCTTTGCGGCATTCAAGCAAAAGCAAGCCCATATCGAGGCAGAAAAGCAGCGCCTTTCCACTACCTTTGTTTCCCCCGAGCGTGCCAACCCGCTGCTTACAGAGCAAGGCTCCACTGCCTTGCACACAGGCGCCTCCCTGGCCGATCTTTTAAGGCGCCCCGGTATCACCTACGAGTTGATAAAGCCATTGGACGAAGGCCGCCCCGCATTGACCCGTGCAGAAGCACTTTCTGTAGAAGTTCAAATCAAGTATGAAGGGTATATTAGTCGGCAGACGGGTGAGGTTTTAAGGCATATCAAGTTAGAGTCAAGAGCGTTGCCAGACACCCTTGACTATTCCAAGATAGCAGGATTGCGTATCGAGGCTGCACAAAAGCTGGCAGCGCAGCGCCCTGCCACCGTGGGGCAAGCCTCACGCATCAGCGGCGTTTCTCCCGCAGACGTTTCAGTGTTACTGATTTATCTGGGCTTGCATTGAAAGGCGGCCGTTTTTCGGCGACGTCGGCATGAACTGCGCTTTCTATCCAACCCTTGAAATACAGGCCTCTTTTTGCCAAACCAACCCCGATCCGCGGTCCACGACTCGTTTCGGGGTCTTTACAGCCCTATTTTCATCATCATTTTAACCAATTCAACTCTGTATTTTGGATAATCACAGGCAGAAATACGCGTTTTCAAGCAAGAAATAAGCGCATTTTCTCATACCGTTATGGCACTAATTTGAGATTTGTTCATTTTTCATAGTCCTCGCACAAGAACAGAGGCAAAGTACGCTTTCCGTCCCTTTTCTGCAAACATTTTGCCAAAGTCCGCCACCTTTTCACGCAAAAACGCCGCATTTAAGCCGATTTTAGCCCATTTCCCCGGGCTTTTGCTCTTTTTCTGCCGCAAACAGCCAAACGTGCCCCGTTTTAAGGGCAAAATCGGCATTTTGAGCCCCGCTGCCCCTTTGGGGCACGCCGTTCCGCTTGCAAAACGCTTTCTCACCCGCAAAAGCCCCCATTTTTGGCGATTTGGGCAGCTCAAGGTAGCAATTCCCTCATTTGAGGAGCTAAAGGGCCGTTTGAGGCCGTTTTTGCCGCTCTGATCGCCTTTCACGGGCTTGTGCCGCATTCTCCGGCCATTTCGGGAGGAATTCAAGGCAGCCGAGCCAGATCCGCAGCTCCGCGCCCTTTCCGAAGTTTTCACTTGCGCACTCGCCGCATCCTGCCAAGCCACGTCTCCACCCGGCCGCTCTTGTTGCCGTAGCTACGCATCCAAGCAAGCCGAAGCTGTCGCCTCCCATTGCACCACACTCGCTCTTACGCGCGAAATGCGCATTACGCGCGAGCGGCGCCGAACGTGATCCTTCTACATCGTTCATTTTGTTGATATTTCAAACCATTGGCAATGTTTCAGTATAAGGCTCCCAATTCATTGTTGATGATGCTTGTATATGACAACATCCAAAAAAAGGGACAGGGCGCCCGTCTCTCTGACTTGGTTGATATAATTTTAAAATGTCACCATTCAACAAGCATAAAGCGCCGAACGGTCGCAAGACAGATCACGCACGAGCACGCGCACCTGGCGCGCGCGCAGTGCGCATTGCGCGAAAGGGTCTTTCACGCCTCTCCTCTCGGTAAGCGACATCTCCCCCCCCTCAAGCCGTCGCAACCAAAAGGAGGTGCCGCGTCCAAGCTGCGCCGTCCCGCACCAACACGTTGTCCCGCATCGCCCCTTGCCCGTCGCGCGGCGCCGCGCACTCCGCCACCGTAACGCACCCCTTCGCCCAACAAGCTTTGCCTCCCTAAAAAACCAATACCATTCAGCGATTTCGATCGTTTTAACACTACTTTCAAAGGAGATTTTCAGACCATGCACTTTGAAGAATTTGAGCCGTTATTTCATACCGTTATGGCACTAAATGGATTCGAGCGATTTGCAACAGAGGACAAGTCAAGGACGTTCTACGACCTAACCGTCCGTATGCTGGAGATCAACGAAAAAATGAACCTGACCGCCATCAAAAGCCTTGAGGGTATCATCCTTTTACATTATGCGGATTCCCTGACCGCAGAGCCGTTTTTGCCCCAAAACGCCCGCGTTGCCGACATTGGCTGCGGCGCCGGTTTCCCTTGCCTTCCTCTGGCCATTTGCAGGCCTGATCTCAGCCTTTTGGCCGTGGACAGCACAGAAAAGCGCATCAACTACGTAAAGGACACCGCAAAGCTGCTGAATTGCCGAAATTTAGAGGCTGTAGCCATGCGAGCCGAAGAAGGTGGAAAAGGCGCCTACCGCGAGCAATTTGACGTTTGTACCGCCCGTGCCGTGGCTGCTTTGCCCGCCCTTTCGGAGCTTTGTCTGCCCTACGTCAAGCTTGGCGGCAAGTTTCTTGCTATGAAGGGAAAACGTGGCGAGGAGGAACTGCGCGAGGCAGAAAGCGCCATCAAAAGCCTTGGTGGCGAGTGCGTGGCAATGCACAAGATCACACTGACCGACGGCAAGGAGGAGGACACGCGCTATCTCTTTGAGATCGCCAAGGTCGCCCCCACCCCCGCCGATCTTCCGCGCCCCTGGGGAAGGATCCTGAAAAAGCCGCTCTGATTCCCCGGCGCAGACGATACTTTTTCATCGCACAATTCGACCCCTTACGACATTTTGTTGCTTTTTTATTCCTTTATCATCAATATAAAATCTTTCGCCTCCAATCTCTGCTTTTTTCTCCATTTTCATCCGACAGCATTCGCAAGAGCCTTCTGATATACTAAAACAAAAACCAGGAGGCAAATATGCAAGACTACAGCTATACAAGCAGGAGCTACGCACCGCAAAGTACCGAAGGCATCATTTTATTGCGCCCGGAACAGATCTCCGCACAAGCGCCCGCCAAAACGACCGTACAAAGCCGAAATAGCATCATCAGATTAGCCGCATCCATTCAAAAATACGGCGTTTTAGAGCCGATCGAAGTCAAAAGCACCACAAATTGCGGCGTATCGACCGCTTACGTTCTCATAGACGGCGAGCGCCGCCTGCGCGCCGCAATTCTTTCGGGAGTAGAACGCATCCCCTGTAGGATCCTGCCGGAAGGACACCGAAAGTGCGTTTTGTGCGGCATCTTACAGCAATTAAAGCAAGAAAGCTTGCATTTTTTTGAGCAAGCAGCCGCTATGCAGATGCTGATGCAGGATTTTTCGCTTACGCAAGAGGAGATTGCACGCAAAACCGGCTTTTCTCAATCCGCAATCGCCAACAAGCTCCGGCTATCCGCGTTCTCAAAGGAAGAGCAAGGGCAAATCCGAGCCGCAGACTTGACCGAGCGCCACGCCCGCGCGCTTCTGCGTCTCAAGGAGCCCGAAGCCCGAAAAGAGGCCTTTTTGCGAGTCAGAGAAGGACGTCTGAAGGTCGCAGCAACCGAAAATATGGTAGAGATTATGCTCAAGAGCGCGCAAGACGCCCCTCACGCGCCCTCACGCCCCGGCACAGAATGTACCGAAAGCACGCTGCCCACCCCCAAACCTCGCAAGTTCGCCCTGCAAAGCCTGACGCCGCTCTACAATTCGGTAAAGCGGAGCCTGGAGATCTTCCAAAAGACAGGCATCCCAGCCTCCTTGGAGCGCCGCGAGTTAGAAAACAGCACACAGATCATCATCGAGATCCAAACAGCGCCCCAAAGCCCGCTCGAATGAGTTTTTTACGTGTTTCACGTGAAACAACATCTTGACGGCCACATTGCACCCCCCTGTTTCACGTGAAACAAAACGCCAACCGCCGCCCGCCCGACCTCTTTGTTGGGTGGGCTTTTTGTATGGTGTGCCCACAAGGCGTGTTTCACGTGAAACACTCTCCTTTGTCGCAATCGCTCGTTTCACGTGAAACGGTTTTCCTTTTGCAAACGTTTGTTTCACGTGAAACACGAAAAGGGGAGGGAATTATTTCAAAAAACTTGCAAAAAACTGTTGCAAAAAAGGCGCGCAGATGATATAATAGTGTTCACAAGAAAGCCGAGAGGAGGAAGGCCCGTGGGCAAGATCATTGCATTGGCAAATCAAAAGGGCGGCGTTGGCAAAACGACAACAGCTGTCAATATCGCGTCCAGTCTGGGCATCCTTGGAAAAAAGGTGCTTTTGGTGGATCTGGATCCGCAAGGAAGCGCCACCAGCAGTCTTGGAGTTTTCAAACGTTCACTCCGCTTTTCAACAGCAGATCTTTTGATTGGTGGCTGCGGCTTTGACCGCGCTTGTATCAAAACGAGGTTTAAGGGGCTTGATCTGATCCCCGCAAACGTCTCTTTGGCTGCCACCGAGTTTGATCTGATTGAAACCGAGGGTGGAGAAGCTGCATTGCGGCGCGCGCTTGCCGCCGCAAGAGATGATTACGATATCATCCTATTGGATTGTCCGCCCTCGCTGGGCATGCTGACCGTAAACGCAATGGTTGCAAGCGACGGCGTGATCATCCCTATGCAATGCGAATTTTTTGCTTTGGAGGGCTTGGTGCAGCTAATGACCACCATCAAGCAGCTGCGTCGGCGTTATAATCCGCGACTGGCCATATTTGGCATTCTTGCCACCATGTTTAATAATAAAATGGAGCTGGCCACAGACGTTTTGGCAGAATTAAAGCGCCATTACGGCGATCGCGTATTTGAAACCACCATTACACGGCACGAACGGCTATCCGAGGCGCCCGGCTTTGGCATGCCCGTCTTTTATCACGACGAGGAGGCACCCGGCACCGCAGAATATCTGCAGGTGGCAAGGGAACTGCTGGAGCGCATTTGATGCATACAAGCGCCAAAAACGACACAACATAAAGAGAGGAAGGTAAAGGGTATGGCAAAGAAACCCGGAGGTCTTGGCAGAGACTTTTTTGCCATTTTAGACGACAACATCACCGATATGAAGGAAGGCACGACCACAACGCTGCGCATTTCAGAGATCGAGCCCCGCGCCGATCAGCCCCGTAAGGATTTTGACCGCGAGGCACTGGAGTCTCTTGCGGATTCCATCGCCGCTTACGGCGTGCTGCAACCCATTCTGGTTCGCCAAAACCCCAATTTTGAGGGAACCTTTGAGATCATCGCAGGCGAGCGCCGCTGGCGCGCCGCAAAAATGGCAGGCCTGACCGAGATCCCCGCCGTAGTTGTAGACGGCGACGATATGAAGACCGCGCAGATCGCACTGATCGAAAATGTACAGCGCGAGGATCTGAACATTGTGGAGGAGGCCTTGGCCTATGCCGCACTGATCGAGCGCTTTGATATGACGCAGGAGCAGATCGCTCAGCAGGCGGGCAAATCTCGCTCTGCCGTAGCCAACACCCTGCGTTTGTTGGATCTGCCCGACGAAGTGCTGGAAATGCTGAAGGACAAGGATTGCCACCTCAGCGCAGGTCACGCACGCGCGCTGCTTGGCTTGAAGGACCCCGATATGATCCCGCTGCTGGCCCGCCGCATTGTGGCAAAGGAGCTGTCTGTTCGCGATACCGAAGCCCTTGTCAAGCGCGAGAACGTAGAGCCGATGCCCGAGCTGCCCGAGATCGACGGTGGCGTACAAAGCCGCGTTTGGGTCAAGGACCTGGAGCGCCGCACCCGCGAGACCCTCGGCCGCAAGGTCAAGATCACGCAAAATGACAAAAAGAAATCCATCGAGCTGTTTTACGATGATAACGAGGACATGGAGGAGCTGCTGATGCTGCTTTGCGGCAGAGAGTTCTTCCGGGACGAGCAATAAGGAGAAAATGAATCATGTTGGACATTAAACGCATCAAAGAAAACCCCGAATACGTCAAGGAGCGCCTTGCCACCCGCCAAAAGGACTTTAGCGCTGAGATCGACAGACTGCTTGAGCTGGACGTTGAGCGCCGCGCGCTGATCGCAGATACCGAGGCAAAAAAGGCCGAGCAAAACAGGATCTCCAAGCAGATCCCCGTGTTTAAAAAGGAAGGGAAGGACGTAGCACCCATTTTTGCCGAGATGAAGGTGCTTTCCGACACCGTTAAAGCCGACACCGACAAGATCGCCGCTATCGACGACGAGATCGAGCGCACACTGCTCTCCATCCCCAATATGCCGAACGAAAAGTGCCCCATCGGCAAGGATGATAAGGAAAACAGCGAGATCCGCCGTTGGAGCGAACCCCGCGCATTTGATTTTGAACCCAAGGCACACTGGGATCTGGGTAAGGATCTGGGCATCCTGGACCCCGACACCGCCGCAAAGGTCACCGGCACGCGCTTCCATTTCTACCGCGGTATGGGCTCTCGCCTGGAGCGCGCGGTCGTCAACTACTACCTCGACACCCACACCGATCACGGCTACACCGAGATCTTCCCCCCCTTTATGGTCAACCGCGACTCGATGCGCGGCACCGGTCAGCTCCCCAAATTTGAAGAGGACGCCTTCCGTGTAGCCAACAACGACTGCTTCTTGATCCCCACCGCAGAGGTTCCCGTAACCAATATGCACCGCGACGACATTCTGGACGGTGCAAAGCTGCCCATTTCCTACTGTGCATACTCCGCTTGCTTCCGTGCAGAGGCCGGCTCTGCAGGCCGCGACACCCGCGGCTTGATCCGCCAGCATCAGTTCAACAAGGTAGAGCTTGTTAAGTTTACCACTCCCGAGAGCTCTTATGAGGAGCTTGAAAAGCTGACCAACGACGCCGAGTGCGTGCTGAAGGGACTTGGTCTGCCCTATCGCGTGGTCCGTCTTTCCACCGGTGACTTGGGCTTCTCCAGCGCTATGACCTATGATATCGAGGTCTGGATGCCCTCCTACGGCCGCTACGTAGAGATCTCCTCCTGCTCTGACTTTGAGGATTATCAGGCTCGCCGTGCCAACATCCGCTATAAGGAGACCCCCAAGGATAAGCCCCGTTTGGTGCATACCCTCAATGGCTCCGGCGTTGCCGTTGGCCGCACCGTAGCCGCCATCCTGGAGAATTATCAAAACGAGGACGGCTCCATCACCATTCCCGAGGCACTGCGCCCCTATATGGGCTGCGACGTGCTGCGCCCCGAGGCATAATGCCAACCGCTTTTTTGTCAGTCCGCTCGTTTTTTAGCATTGCAGAAAGAGAATACAAAAGCTTTACCTTTGACGCAAGTGACCGCGCCACGGTGCGAAACGTCATTTTGGCCTTTTGCATCGGCATTATTCTGGCGGCGCTCTATATGCTTTATCAAAAGCGCGTGCCCGGCGCTGTCATCCGCGCGTTTCTGCGGGCCGAGGCCTTTTCCGAGGAAGCTGCAAAAACACCGGAGGAATTGGGTCTTGCCAACAATCCGTTTTACCGTTATGAATTAAAGCATAATCTAACGCTAAAGCGATTTTTGCGCGCCGTAGAGAAAAGCGAGGACGAAAACGAGCTGCAAACGCGATATTTCATCCCGGAAGAGTTGAAGTACCGTGCCGAGATCCGCTATGACAAAAAGGGAAGCGGCCTGTTCTCACTGATCCTGACGATCGTTTTAACGGTCGGCCTTGGCATTGCGGTGATCAAGCTGCTGCCCGCAGTTTTGACATTGTTTGACAATTTGCTAAAATAACAACAATTTGATACAGAGGGTCGTCCCTCAAAAATCAAGCGGAGGATCGCTACGATCCTCCGCTTGATTTTTTCTTTGTGCAAAAGGGGGCACAAGCAAGAGCGCCCGCGGAATGTGTGGGGCGCGACGTGCCCGCACGCGCGTAGTGGGCGCTTGGCAGCGGGTGCCAAACCCTGTGATCTTCAAAAACTTTTGCAAATTTCCGCAAAGATGTTGACAAATCAACTTCTTTGCGGTATAATAGAAACGTCAAGCTGTGTCAAAGCGCTTGTCGCGCTGTTGCCGTTGTCGAATTTCGTCAACCAAACGGTCTCTGCTTCCCTTGACTTTTTGCACGTTTTGTGCTACAATAAATTTTAATACTCGCGTGCCGCCACAGGCAGACACGCCGAAAGAGGTAACATTCGTGAAGAAGACAGAACGCATCTACACGCCTTTAAATTCCTTTAAGCACTTGGTCGAGATCATGGCCGGTCGCGGCGAAAAGATCGCCTTTAAGTACCCCGTAGGCAAGGCCTATGAGACCCTTTCCTATGCAGACTTTTCCAAGGAGATCCTCTCTGCGGCAGCGGGCCTGACCGCTGCGGGACTTGCGGGCAAGCGCATTGCCGTTATTGGCGAGACCTCTCACCAGTGGGTGGCCGCTTACCTTGCCGTCGTCACCTCCGGCGGCGTTGTGATCCCTATGGATAAGGAGCTTGCTATCGAGGAGATCGAGGGCTTTCTTGCCGGCGTAGACGCCGAGGCTATCGTATACTCCGGCAGCTTTAACGCCAAGCTGCAGGGCGCAATGGAGCATCACCCCACCCTGCACACCTTTATTCCGATGTGCCCCACCGAGGCCGATACAGAAAACAGCAAGGTCCTGCCCTTTGCCAAGCTGCTTGAGCTGGGCGAGACCGTGACCGAGTACACGCTCCCCGACCGCGACAACAAGGATATGGCGGTGATGCTGTTCACCTCCGGCACCACGGGCACCAGCAAGTGCGTTATGCTGTGCGAAAACAACATCATCTCCACCGTCAACGCCGCTTGCGCCACGGTCAACTTCTTCCCCGACGACGTGACCCTGTCGGTGCTGCCCCTGCACCACACCTACGAGCTGGCCATCATGATAGCTAGCCTGTGCTACGGCATCATGATCGGCATCAACGATAGCCTGAAGAACCTGATGCGCAATCTGGCAGAGATCAAGCCCACAGGCCTGATCCTTGTGCCCCTGTTCGTCAACACCATGTATAAGCGCATCTGGGATACCGCCAAGAAAAAGGGCAAGGATAAGCTGCTGCGCCGTATGATCCCCATCTCCAACGGTATGCGCCGCGTGGGCATCGACGCCCGCAAAAAGCTGTTTGGCTCTGTGATCGGCGCCTTTGGCGGCAGACTGTGCAAGATCGTTTGCGGTGGCGCACCTCTGAACCCCGAAATGGTCAAGGGCTTCGAGGCCTTTGGCGTGCAGATCTGCGAGGGCTACGGCATCACCGAATGCTCGCCGCTGATCTCGGTTTCCCCCTATTACAAGCAAAAGCGCGGCTCCGTCGGCCCCGCTTGCCCCAGCTGTGAGGCACGCATTGGCGACGGTTATATCAACGACAAGGGCTTTGCCGAGGGCGAGATCCAGGTCAAGGGCGAAAACGTGATGCTGGGCTATTACAACAACGAGGAGGCCAACGCCGCCGCCTTTACCGAGGACGGCTGGTACCGCACCGGTGACGTGGGCTATATGGACGCCGACGGCTATATCTACATCACAGGCCGTCTCAAGTCCGTGATCGTGCTGGAAAACGGCAAAAACGTATTCCCCGAGGAGATCGAGGAATATCTGGAAAAGATCGAGGAGATCGCCGAGTGTGTTGTGGTCGGCCGCAAGGGAGAGGACGGCGAGACCGTCAACCTGACCGCCGTGGTCTACCCCAACAAGGATCTGTTTGCCGCCGAGGCCACGAACGAGGAGATCCACGCAGCCATTTGGGAAAAGATCTCTGTACTGAACAAAAAGATCGCGTCCTTTAAAAAGATCAAGGAGCTGGAGCTGCGCGCCGAGGAGTTTGAAAAGACCACCAGCCGCAAGATCAAGCGCCACCTGGTGCATTGATCGCAAAAGCATAGAAAAAAGAGCAGACACGGTGCGTGTCTGCTCTTTTTTGTCGCCACACTCCAAAAACACGCCGTTTTGCCTGCGCGCGCCCCTTGGGCGGTAAGTTGACGGCGTTTGCATACCCGACGGCCAAAAACAGGCCGTTTTTGCGCCACGTGCGCCCCTCAGGCAGTAAGTTGGCGGTGTTTTTCGCCCCGTCGCCGTTTTGCCCTCCTTTTGCAAGGCAGGAGGGCGGCTACGCACAGCACTTGCGGGGCGTGTTGCCGCCCCCCTTTCCGTTTTTTATCAAAAAAACGCCTGCGCTCTTGATTTTTTCCAAAAATGGGATATAATGGAGGTACATTCTGCGGTCGACGGCTTGCCGCACGACCGAGCAAAGGAGCACAACTATGAAAAAACTCATCACATCTTTGCTGTGCCTGCTGTTGGCGCTGACCCTGTGTTGCGGTCTGTTGGCGGCGTGCAATCTCCCCACCACTCCCGAGGGAAACGAGGGCGGCGACCCCTCCGACGGCAACGGAAGCGGCGATCCCTCCGACGGCAACGGAAGCGGCGACCCCTCCGGCGGAAACGGAAGCGGTAGCTCCGGCGGTGACGGAAGCGGCAGCACCTCCGGCGGAAACGCCCAATTCGCCCCCGAGAACTATACCCAGGGGCTGGAATACGTCCTGCTGAGCAACGGTTATACCGTTGTCGGCATCGGTACGGCTACCGCCGTCGATCTGGTCATCCCCTCCCTGTACAACGGCAAGCCCGTAGTGGCCATCGCCTCCAACGCCTTTTACGATTGCCCCGTCAAGCTGAAAAGCGTTTCCGTGCCCGGCAGCGTAAAGACCATTGGTGAATGGGCCTTTTACAGCAACTACTGGTTGGAGACCGTGACCGTTGGCGAGGGCGTGGAGGTCATCGAAGACGCCGCCTTCTGGGGCTGTCAGAATCTGGCCACCGTCACCCTGCCCGACAGCCTGCTGTCGGTTGGCTCCAACGCCTTTTTCTACTGCCTTGATCTGGCCTGCACCGAAAAGGACGGCGGCAAGTATCTTGGCAACGCCACCAATCCTTACGTAATGCTGATGAAGGCGACCGACACGACCGTTTCCGCCTTCACCGTGCAGGAAAACACCAAATTCATTTACAGCGAGGCCTTCTCCGGCTGTGCCGCACTGGCAAGCCTCTCTCTGCCCAGCAGCGTGATCTCCGTGGGCCAGAGCGCCTTTTACGGTTGCTCTGCGCTGACCTACACCACCTACGGCAACGGTAACTATTTGGGCAACGCCGCCAATCCCCATCGGGTGCTGGTCAGCTGCATAGATACCAACGCCGACACGCTGGAGATCCACCCCAACACGGCTGTGATCGCCACGTACGCCTGCTACGGCGCACGCATGACCTCGCTCTCCGTTCCCGCCAGCGTGGTCACGGTGGATATGGGTGCCTTCTACGGCTGCTACAACGTCACCTCGCTCACGCTGGCCGAGGGTCTGACCGTCATTGACGATACGGCCTTCTCCAACTGCTTTGGCGTACCCGCCGTCACCCTGCCCGCTTCCTTGAAGCACGTTGGTGCCGAGGCGTTCTTTGCCTGGAGATCCACCGCCACCTTTACCATGGCAAGCGAAGCAGGCAAGTACGCTGTAAAAGAAAACTGCCTGATCGAGCAGGCAAGCAAGACCTTGGTGTTTGCACCGAAAAGCGGCGTCCTGCCCACCGCCGGCAGCATAGCCGCCATCGGCGATTACGCTATGATAAGCTACAACGCAAACGGTGCGCTCGCGCTCCCCGAGGGCGTGGTCGCCATCCATTCCAACGCATTTTACGGCTTGACGTATCTGACCGCCGTCACCCTCCCGCAGAGCCTGCTTTACGTCGGCTCTCAGGCCTTTGCCTCCACGGGGCTGACCGCCGTGACCGTACCCGCCACCGCCAAGCTGGACTTTGGCGCCTTCGCCCAGTGCGAGGCGCTGACCGAGGCCACCGTGCCCTCCCTGCCCGCCTACGTGTTCTCGGAGTGCACGGAGCTGGCGCAGGTCACGCTCAACAACGCCATCACAAGCATTGGTGCGCACGCCCTGGAGCATACCGCCATCACGTCCTTTGCGGTGCCCGTCGGCGTGACCACCATCGGCGAGGCCGCCTTTGAAAACTGCTACGTGCTGACCTCCGTCACCCTGCCCGCGGGGCTGCTTACACTGGAGGATGACACTTTTAAGTATTGCTATGCGCTGTCCAACGTGGTGCTTCCCGCAGGCCTGATCAACGTGGGCAACTACACCTTCTATTGCTGCTATGAGCTGAATAGCGTTTACGTTCCCGCCTCGGTGGAATACGTCGCTAACTGCGCCTTCGGCAGCTGCGGTAGCCTGACCATCTATTGCGAGACTGCCGCAATGCCCGAATGGGGCTGGAGCCAAGGCTGGATCGACGACACGGAAGCCGAGATCGTCTGGGGCTACACCGGCCAATAACGGCAAAAGGCTACGCAAAATAAGCAAAAAAACGGCACAACGTGCCGTTTTTTTGCTTGCGACGAGGACAAAACACCGCCGCATCGTATTGCTACACGCCTCGAACACGCCGCACCCGAGCCTCCCCTGTGTAAGGGGCAGGGGGCATCCCGCAAGGAATGACAAAGGGGTTGTACCCACGGCAACACGTCCCACATAAGAAAAGGAGTTGCGGTTTTCCGCAACGCCTTTTCTGTTTCACGTCCGCTTTTGACAAACGGTCGTCTCCCGCCCCTTGCGAGAGCAAAATCGCATCAAAAACGCCACACGTGTGGCGTTTTTGGCTACGTTGCGCACGTCTTCACGCACGCAAAAGCACGCTTGTGTGCTTAGATCTGTCGGGTCACCACGTCACTGTCAATGGCACTGCCCTTGGTAACAGGGCCCTCTTCAACGTGACGTGCGCGCCATTTTTCCTCAAAGGCGATCATCTCGGCATCGGGCAAAACGGGTGCCAGCTTGCCAAAGAAGCGTGCGCGATGCTCGGCTGCCTGCTTGCCGCAAAGCTCGATCAGCGCGGCAGGCGCCTCGTTCATGGCGTACTGCCGCATGGCAATGCCCTCGCACTGGGCAATGCGCTGTGCGTGGGGATAGAAGTGGTTCAGCAGATACTGGGCATAGGTCACCAAACGCAGGCTGCCATAGCAGCGGTGCTGACGGTTATAGTCGGCGCCCTGTGCCTCTACCGCCACGCAGTTGCCCGCCTTAACGGCGGCAACGATGTCGTCGGGATCGTTGCTTTTTGCAAAGCAAAGGGTAAAGAAATGGGGGAACGCACCCGCCTTTTCGATACCGTGAACGTCGCTGGAGCCGACAGCGGGAATGCGCACGCCCTCAACGCGCAGCTCGTTCCACAGCGCCACCGAGCGATTGTTCCCCACCTGTCCGTTGCCGCCGATCAGCTCGTAGGCGTCAAACATACCCGAGGAAAGCAGGCGGCGCGCAAACTCGTCGCGCACGTTATGCACGCGACCCGCGGGGCGCCAATAGGGATGGGCAAAGATGGCAAGGCCGCCCGCCGCGTGGATGGCGTCGGTGGCCCACATGGCACGGGCATAACGGCCGCGATACTGCTCGGGCAGATCGGCGGGCACACGTGCCTCGTATTCCGCGATCTTGGCGTCATAATTTTCGCGGTCGTGGATGTATTGGTTGGCAACGCCCTGTCTGCCGCCCACGTGAACGATGTGAACGATGCTGTCGGGGCAGTGCACCTCCTCGCCGGGGACGCGCACAAATTCGGTATGCACGCCCGCATAGACCTCGTCTACCTCGCCGCCGGGATAAAAGCGATTGTGGTCGGTCAAAGAGAAGAAATCATATCCTTGCTCACGGTAATGTCCCGCAAGGGCGGCCGGATCGCGCAGGCCGTCAGAGCGGTAGCTGTGACCGTGAAAGTCACCCCGTAGGGGGACTAATTCCAAAAGATCGGCATAGGCAGAAAATACCGTAAAGCTTTGCAAGCGCTTGTCGTTTTTGACAAGATAGATCAAATGCTCCTGCTCACCCTCAAAGGTATGGGTAAAGCGCAGGACGCCGTCCTTTGGGGTCAGCGTGTAAACAGTGCGGGCCGTTGGGTCGTGATAGCAGGGCTCGTCACCGTCAACGGGATAGATCTTGACGGTGTATTCCTCGCCGTCAAACAGCAAAAAGGCGCGCTCGGCGGGGGCAATGACGATCTCGGTGGGTTGGTCGGCCTCCATCACAGAAGGATAGATGGCATAGCTGCGTGGCATGGGAAGCATATCAGGATCTCCTTTTCAAAACGGCCAAAGGCCTTGATCTGTGTAAAACTCACCCCGTTAGGGGGCTTTTTGGGGTTTAAGGCTTAATGCCGCCGGTGGTTTCTACCACGTCGGCGCCGTATTGCAGGGCATCTGCCATTTCGGCGTCGTCGCCAAGGATCCAAATGCCAAGCAGATAGCCGCGGGCGTGCACCATATCGGCCAGCTCCTGGGTCACAGGGGGGACCTTGCACCACGCAGTGCGCTTGTTGTCCTGTCTGATCCACACATAGGTCTCGTGCCCCTTAGCAAAGCTTTCCAGCTCGTCAAGGCTCTCCTTGTCGGTGGGGCCGTCATAGTGCAGGGGCGCGGTAGGAAAGCGCGTGGCATAGCGGCGCAGCAGCGCAAGGTCAGAGCAGGTCAGTCCCACCGTGCCGCCGTGGCGCTCGATCACGTCAAACACGATCTCCTGCTGCTCGGGGGTAAAGGACTGCACCACGTTGTCTACCTTGGCGGGGATGCCCGCCATTTTCATATAATCCAGCGCCTGCGAAAGGGTGGGGATATGCTCACCCGTATAACTTTTGTCAAACCACGCGCCAACGTCAACGTCGGCAAGCTCGGCCAGGGTCAGATCCTTGATCTTGACCTCCTGCTCAAAGGCCTTGCCGGCCACGCGACCCGTGCGGTTCAGCGTGCGGTCGTGGAGAACGATCGGCACGTTGTCCTTGGTCATTTTGGGGTCAAACTCAATGATGTCGTATCCCTGTGCCACGGCAAGGCGAAAAGCCGCCATGGTGTTTTCGGGTGCCTCGGTGCACACGCCGCGGTGGGCTTGCAAGCGGCAGTTGGTATTGCGATACATAAAGAGCCTCCTTTTTCAAGCAGCGGGCCGCACGGCCCGCACGGTATTGTTGTATGCCTTTACTATAACACAAAACAACACCCGTTGCAAGGGATATTGCAAAAAAATCGTGTTTTTTACAGGCGATGCAAACGCACCGCGCAAGTCCACGCAAAAACGGCACACCGCAAATGCGGTGTTCCTTTTTTTTGACCCCGTTATGGGGTAAAAGGCAATTATTCGTACAGCTTGCCCATCTTCTTCAGGCGCTCGTAACGGGCCTTGGCATTCTCCTCAGCCTTAGCAAAGAGGTCCTTTGCTCTCTCGGGGAAGGTTGCCTGCAGACGAGCATAGCGTGCCTCGTTAGCGATGAAGGCCTGGTAATCACCGGTGGGCTCAGCGCTGTCAATGGTCAGCTTATTGCTCTCGAGAGTGGGGTTATAGCGGAACATATTCCAGTAGCCTGCCTCAACTGCCTTCTTCATCTCAAGCTGGCAGTTCTGCATGCCGCCCTTCTTGATGCCGTGCATCTCGCAGGGAGCGTAGCCGATGATCAGGGAGGGTCCGGGATAAGCCTCTGCCTCGGTCAAAGCCTTCAGCAGCTGGTTCATGTTGGCGCCCATAGCGACCTGTGCCACGTAAACGTAGCCATAGGACATTGCGATCTCAGCAAGGTTCTTCTTGCCAATAGCCTTACCGGCAGCGGCAAACTGAGCCACCTGACCGATGTTAGAGGCCTTAGAAGCCTGTCCACCGGTGTTGGAGTAGACCTCGGTATCAAATACCATCACGTTAACGTCCTCACCGGAGGCCAGCACGTGGTCCAAACCGCCAAAGCCGATGTCGTATGCCCAACCGTCGCCACCGAAGATCCAAACAGACTTCTTAGCGAGGTAATCCTTCTCGGCCAGGATCTTCTTTGCGGTCTCGCAGCCGCAGCTCTCGAGAGCAGCAACCAAAGCGTCGGTAGCGGCGCCGTTCTGCTTGCCGTCGTCATAGGTCTCCAGCCACTTCTTAGCGGCCTCAACAACAGCCTCGTTCTTGCCGTTAGCAACAACATCCTCTACATAGCCCTTCAGCTTTGCGCGGATAGCCTTCTGGCCGAGAGCCATACCCAGACCGTGCTCGGCATTATCCTCAAACAGAGAGTTTGCCCAAGCGGGACCCTTGCCGGATTCCTTGTTTACGGTGTAGGGAGTAGCAGGTGCGGAGCCACCCCAGATAGAGGAGCAGCCGGTTGCGTTGGAGATATACATTCTCTCACCAAACAGCTGGGTGATGAGACGTGCGTAAGAGGTCTCTGCACAGCCTGCGCAGGAGCCGGAGAACTCAAGCAGGGGCTGCTTGAACTGGCTGCCCTTAACAGTGGCATTGATCAGCTCGGGCTTTTCGGAAACGTTTGCAACGCAATAGTCCCAAGCAGCCTGCTGGTCGGCCTGAGAGGCCTGCGTGGTCATCATAATGGCGTAATCCTTGGGATCAGCCTTTACGCCTGCGGCAGCGGCCTTCTTGTCAACGCCCTGGTTGACGGGACAAGCCTTGACACACAGGGTACAACCCATGCAGTCCAGAGGAGATACGGCTACGGTAAACTTGTAGTCGGTCTTGAGAACGGGCTTAGAAGCGATCTTGGTGGACTTGGGTGCTGCGGCAGCCTCGGCCTCGGTCATTGCGTAAGGACGAATGGTGGCGTGAGGGCAGACGAAAGAGCAGTTGTTACACTGGATGCACTTCTCGGGGTTCCAGGTAGGAACGTAAACGGCTACGCCGCGCTTCTCATAAGCGGTAGAGCCCTGGGGGAAGGTACCGTCGGCGTAAGGCATAAATGCAGAAACAGGCAGAGAGTCGCCGTCCATCTTAGAAACGGGAGCGACCACGTTGTTAACAAAGTCAACCAGCTCTGCGCGGTTGCCGGTGGCGGGCTTTGCAGCCTTGTCCTTGCCGGCCTTTGCCCAATCGGCGGGAACGGAGACCTCGGTATAAGCAGAAGCACCCAGCTCGATAGCCTTGTGGTTCTGGGCAACGACCTCCTCACCAAACTTAGAGTAGGACTTGGTTGCCATATACTTCATCTTCTCAAGTGCCAGCTCGCCGGACATGACCTTTGCAAGTGCAAAGAATGCAGACTGCAGAACGGTGTTCTTAACCTTGGGGTTGCCCACCTGATCCTTAGCGATAGCGGTTGCGTTGATGATATAGAACTTTACGTTGTTCTGTGCGATATAAGCCTTAACAGACTTGGGCAGCTTTGCGTCCAGCTCCTCGGCAGTCCACTGGCAATCCAGCAGGAAGGTGCCGCCGGGCTTAACGTCCTGCACGATCTTAAAGCCCTTCAGGATATAAGAAACGTTGTGGCAGGCAACAAAGTCGGCCTTGGTGATATAATAAGGAGCCTTGATCTTGGTGTCGCCAAAGCGCAGGTGAGAAATGGTAACGCCGGAGGTCTTCTTAGAGTCATACTGGAAGTATGCCTGAATGAACTTGTCGGTGTTGTCACCGATGATCTTGATAGAGTTCTTGTTTGCACCAACGGTACCGTCGCCGCCAAGACCCCAGAACTTGCAAGCAATGGTATCTGCGGGGGCCGTGTCGGGGGCAACCTTCTCGGGCAGAGAAAGGCCGGTCACGTCGTCCACAATGCCAATGGTGAAGTTGTGCTTGGGGGTGCGCTTTTTCAGGTTCTCGTAAACGGCAAAGATAGAAGCGGGGGTGGTGTCCTTAGAGCCCAGACCGTAACGGCCGCCAACCACGTTGATCTTGCGACCGGTGTGAGCAAGAGCGGTCATAACGTCAAGGTACAGGGGCTCGCCCAGGGAGCCGGGCTCCTTGGTGCGGTCAAGCACTGCGATCTTCTTAACAGAAGCGGGAATGGCCTCAGCCAGCTTTGCAGCAACGAAAGGACGGTACAGGCGGACCTTAACAAGGCCGACCTTCTCGCCTGCGGCCATCATATAGTCGATGACCTCCTCAGCCACGTCACAAACAGAGCCCATAGCAACGATCACGCGCTCTGCTTCGGGATGGCCGTAGTAGTTAAACAGCTTGTAATCGGTACCCAGCTTTGCGTTGACCTTGTCCATATACTCCTCAACGATAGCGGGGAAGGCGTTGTAATAGGTGTTGCAGGCCTCGCGGTGCTGGAAGAAGATGTCGCCGTTCTCGGCAGAGCCGCGCAGAACGGGATGCTCGGGGTTGATCGAGCGCTCGCGGAAGGCCTTAACAGCGTCCATATCCACCATCTCGGCCAGGTCCTTGTAGTCCCAAGCCTCGATCTTCTGGATCTCGTGAGAGGTACGGAAGCCGTCAAAGAAGTTCAGCACAGGAACGCGGCCCTTGATGGTTGCAAGGTGAGCAACGGCACCCAGGTCCATGATCTCCTGCTGGTTGGTCTCAGCCAGCATAGCGTAGCCGGTCTGGCGGCAAGCGTAAATGTCAGAGTGATCGCCAAAGATGTTCAGCGCGTGAGAAGCAACGCAGCGTGCAGAAACGTGGATAACGCTGGGCAGCAGCTCGCCTGCGATCTTGTACATGTTGGGGATCATCAAAAGCAGACCCTGAGAAGCGGTGTAGGTGGTGGTCAGAGCGCCGGCGGCAAGAGAGCCGTGAACGGCACCTGCGGCACCTGCCTCAGACTGCATCTCAGTAATCTGAACTGTACGACCGAAAATGTTCTTCTTTCCGGCTGTTGCCCATTCATCTACATGCTCAGGCATAACAGATGATGGTGTGATTGGGTACATAGCAGCAACTTCAGTAAACGCATATGAAGCGTAAGCAGCTGCTTCGTTACCGTCCATGGTTTTCATGTTTCTTGCCATTTTAATTCCTCCTACGTTTTATTTATGAAATTGTTTTGGCTTTTTAAACAACTATCAGTATATGACAGTTGTGTTAGAAATAATTTGATTGG
>JAZQWJ010000063.1:0-3836 GCA_045632285.1 Eubacteriales bacterium
ATGGGGGCAACCAATACCCGATCCGCCAACCGCAGTGCGGCGCACAGCTCGGCAAAAAAAGCCGCCGTGCGTGAGTAGGTATGAGATTGAAACACGGCAAACAGCCTTCCCCTCTCCCCCATCATTTCGCGGGCGGCGGAAAGCGTTGCCCTGATCTCGCTTGGGTGATGTGCATAATCATCAAACATCCGCGCACCGCGTATCATCCCCCGATATTCCATCCGGCGCCCCGCCCCGCCAAAGGCCGAAAGGCCGGCAACGGCAGCCTGTGGTGCAACGCCGCACAGCACGGCCGCCGAAAAGGCAGCGGCGGCGTTGATCACGTTGTGGCGTCCCGGCACACGCAGTGTGATCTCAGAGGAAAGCATTCCATCCGGCATTTGCATGCAAAAACTGCCCTTTCCTTGAGAAAAAGTGCCCAAACGGGTAAAGAAATCTCCTTTTTCAACACCAAAGCTGATCACATCTCCTTTGCACACCTTTGCCGCTGCCAAAGCCGCTGCATCCTCTGCATTGACCAACACCCGGTCGGCATTTTTTGCAAATTCTGCAAACGAATCTTGCAGTGCGCGCTCGTCCTTGAAAAAATCTACGTGATCCAATTCCAGATTCAGGATCACGGCAAGGGATGGCGTAAAGCAGTGAAAGGAATTTTGATATTCACAGGCTTCAAAAATAAAGTCTTCTCCCTTTCCCTCCAACACTGAACGTCCCCTTCTGCAAAGGGGAGCGCCGCAAAACACGGCAGGGTCTCGCCCCGCCGCCAAAAAGATCTCTGCCAGCATTGCCGTGACCGTGCTTTTTCCGTGACTGCCGGATACGGCGATGCGATTTTGATACGTCTGCATTAAAAAGCTTAAAAAATCCGCACGAGATATTGTGGGAAGTCCCAGTGCGGCGGCAGCTTGATATTCCGGATTGTCGAAAGAGATCGCCGCCGTGTAGATCACGGCGTCATAGTCAACCACCCGCCTTGCATCGTGTCCAAAATAAACGGGGATCCCCGCTTCGCGCAGTTGATCCTTCCACTCGCCCGCCACACGATCTGAGCCTGCGACAAAAAAGCCGTGGCGACTTGCCCACAACGCGATCGCTCGCATATGTATCCCCCCGATCCCAATAAACCACAGTTTTTTTCTTTTCTCTAACAGCGCGTTCAATGTGGCGCCGTAGCGCGTATTTGGTAATGACATAGCGTTTCCTCCCGTAAAAAGTCGTTATCTGCCAAAAATTCCCGTTGTCTTTCACAAAACACACACAAATTGATTGAATATCTGCCACAAAAGAGCTTTATACTGTAACTGTAAACACACCCCATAAATTATAGCAACGGAGGATATAAAAAATGCAGATCACCGACGTAAAAATCCGCAAGCTCTTTGACGAGGGCCCTATGAAGGCCGTAGCCTCGGTTACCTTTGACAGCCAGTTGGCCGTGCACGATATCAAGGTCATCCACGCACGCGAGCGCTTCTTTATTGTAATGCCCAGCCGCAAAAACCCCGACGAGACCTATAGGGATATCGTACATCCCATCAACGCTCAGTTCCGCGCCGCACTGGAGGAAGCCGTGATCGCCGCCTACAACGAGGCCGTGGCCGCAGCTGCAGAGGCACCCACAGAAGAACCCATCCCTGCCCTTTAATTAAAATACAGCAAGCGGCTGCAAGCACGGTAACGTGGCTTGCAGCTGTTTTTCTTTTCCAAAAAACCTTCAGAAAAGCACTTGACAAAGTATACTATGCGTGATATAGTATTATGTGAAAGGGGGTATCATATGGATATTCAATTAAAACGCGGCCTGTTGGAAATTTGCGTACTGGCCGCCATTAAAAGTGAGGAATCCTATGGATATCAGATCATCAAGGACGTTCGACCCTTTGTAGAGATCTCCGAATCCACGCTCTACCCCATTCTGCGCCGTTTAGAGGCTGCCGAGTGCCTTTCGGTGCGTTCGGCCGAGCACAACGGACGCCTGCGCAAATATTACAGCATCACCGATGCGGGGCGTGCGCGCCTTGCTTCTTTTGCTGCCGAGTGGGAGGAAATGATGCGTATTTATCAATTTGTAACAAAGGAGGCGCAATACCGTGAATAAAGAACAGTTTTTGCAGCAGCTTGCCTATCACATTGCAGGCCTTCCGCGATCGGACGTGATGCATTGGTTAGAATATTACGATGAAATGCTGGACGACCGCATTGAAGATGGCATGAGTGAGGAAGACGCGATCGCAGCACTGGGCGAGCCCCTGCAGATTGCGCGGCAGATCCTTGCCGAAACACCCATCACCCGCCTTGTGAAAGAGCGCCTGAAGCCGCAAAAATCTCTACCCGTTTGGGCACTTATTTTGCTAATCCTGTGCTCGCCCATATGGCTCTCACTTGTCGTTGCCGCTGTGGCGGTGGTGCTTTCGGTTTTTGTATCCCTATGGGCGGGCATGATCTCGCTGTATGCGGTGGAGCTTTCTCTTGCCGCGTGTGCATTTGGCGGCCTTGGCCTTTCTATCGTTGAATTTTGCGTTGCCGCCCCCTTGCTCGGCGTGCTGTTTTTGGGTGGTGCGCTTGCCTGTGCCGGTCTTGCTTTTCTCGCGATCCCCTTGTGTAAGCAGCTCACTCTGCTTTTGCTTAAGGCCTGCAAGGGCTTTTGGCTGTTCATCAAACGCTTGTTTGTAAGAAAGGAGGCGGCACAATGAAGCTTTGCAAAAAGCACACTTTTTTCCTTGGCATCGCACTCCTTGCGGCAGGGCTTTTGACTCTTTTATCGGTTTTTGTGTATATCGGATTTGACTTTGCAAAATTGAACGGTATGGAGCTGACCCGCAAAACCGTTTCGATTGAGGAGTCCTTTCACGACGTTCACATTGATTCCGATTGGTTTGACGTAACCGTCCGATTGCAAAACAAAGGCGAAAAGCCCGAGATCGTTGCCCCCGAGGGCCAAGATCTGAGCACTGAGATCAAGGCAACGGACGGCGTACTATCGATCAAGCTCAAGGACGCACGCCCATGGCACGCGCGCTTCTTTTCCTTTGTCCCCGACGAGCTTGGAACCGTAACAGTGTATCTGCCGGCGGATATCTACCACGAATTAAAGATCACCGCAAACACGGGTGACATTCGCGTAGACAGCGACACTCCCGAGGCACTGTTTTTTGAGGAAACACGCATACAAGTTTCTACCGGTGACATCTTCTATCACGCCGACATACCGCAAAACACGCCCTTTGTACCCGAACACATGCACGGTGTGGTACTGCTTGAGGCCTCCACGGGCGACATTACGATAAACGACACCGACGCTTACGTGATCCGGGCACTGACCACAACGGGTGACGTGACCATAACCGATAGCTCTGCACGCAGTCTCAAGGTCAACTGCGACACCGGTGACGTTCTGCTGCGTAATATGCGGGGCGATGTCGAATCGGGTGCTCTTGATCTCGCTATCGAAACCTCTACGGGGGACGTAACACTGACAAACGGCACGCTTGCAAGCGGCCATATCACCACCTCTACCGGTGACGTTAACGTTGACACGGGCATCACCACTCACGAGCTCCGTATACACACCTCCTCCGGAGAAGTCACGGTCAAGGAGCACAGCGCCAATTTTATAAGCATTGAGACCTCCAGCGGTGACGTGCTTTGCAATGGCACCTCCAGCAGGCGCTTTTCTATCTTCACCTCCAGCGGTGACATAGAATGCCCGCCCTCCGCTAAAGAAGGCGACTACTGCGAGGTCAAGACCTCCAGCGGTGACATTTGCATCATCAATACGCCGACCTAACAAACAAGATAACGGGGGAGAAGGGGCCCTCCCCCCTTGGTTTTTAATT
>JAZQWJ010000064.1:0-23276 GCA_045632285.1 Eubacteriales bacterium
CGGATGTTGGAAACGCCGGTGAGGTACATGATGATACGCTCAAAGCCCAGGCCATAGCCCGCGTGCTTGGTGCCACCAAAGCGGCGCAGGTTGCAATACCACCAATAATCCTCCTCGGAAAGGCCGCACTCGGCCATTCTGGAGGTCAGCACGTCGATGCGCTCCTCACGCTGAGAGCCGCCGATGATCTCGCCAACGCCGGGCACCAGCAGATCCATTGCGGCAACGGTCTTGCCGTCGTCATTAAGGCGCATATAGAAGGCCTTGATCTGCTTGGGATAGTCGATAACGAATACGGGGCACTTGAATACCTGCTCGGTGAGGTATCTCTCGTGCTCGGTCTGCAGGTCGATGCCCCACTCTACGGGGTACTTGAAATCGGCACCGCTGTTTTTCAGGATCTCAACAGCCTCGGTATAGGTGACCTTTTTATAATCGCTGCTGGCAAGCGTGGTCAGGCGGCTGAGCAAGCCCTTTTCTACAAACTTGTCAAAGAATTCCAGCTCTTGTGCGCAATTCTCCATCACGTGGCGAATGATATATTGGATCATATCCCACGCCAGCTGCATATTGTCATTCAGATCGGCAAAGGCGATCTCAGGCTCGATCATCCAGAACTCGGCCGCGTGTCTTGCGGTGTTGGAGTTCTCGGCGCGGAAGGTGGGGCCAAAGGTATAGATCTTGCCATAGGCAAGTGCATAGGTCTCGCCCTCAAGCTGGCCCGAAACCGTAAGGTTTGCGGATTTGCCGAAAAAGTCCTGCGTGTAGTCGATGCTGCCGTCCTTGTTACGGGGAGGGTCGTTCACATCCAGCGTGGTAACGCGGAACATCTCGCCGGCGCCCTCGCAATCAGATGCGGTGATCAGCGGCGTATGCACGTAAACAAAGCCACGGTCATGGAAGAACTTGTGAATGGCAAAGGCAGCCTCGCTGCGAACGCGGAAAACAGCCGAAAACAAATTGGTGCGGGGACGCAGATAGGCCTGCTCGCGCAAGAATTCGACGGTGTGGCGCTTGGGCTGCAGAGGATACTCCGGGGTAGAGGTGCCCTCGACGCAGATCTCGGTGGCCTTGATCTCGAAGGGCTGCTTCATGGTGGGGGTCAGTTCTACAACGCCCTTGACCACAACGGCGGCGCCTACGTTTTGCTTTGCGATCTCGTCATAGTTTGCGATACGCTCACGCTCGAAAACGACCTGCACGCACTTAAAGCAGCTGCCGTCGTTGAGATCGATAAAGCCAAAGGCCTTGCTGTCACGCAGATTGCGCACCCAGCCGCCAAGGGTGACCTCCTTGCCGGCAAAGGCATTCACATCCTCGTAAATAGAACGAATAAAATCTCTTTTCATATTTCCTCTCCGTTCGGATCATAAATTTTACTGTTCCTATTATATCACCGTTTTGCCCTTTTGTCAATTTAAAAAACGACAAAAAAAGAAATGACCCTTGACCGTGGTTGACACACACAGTCAAGGGTCATTTCTGCTCGTTCTTGGGCTCTACCATCTTTTTTAATCCTCTCTTTCTTCGGTTTTGCACGGGTCTGCGATCTGTTCGAATCTACTGTATGAAGCCCGGCACCTATGTGCGAGGCGTGTTTACCGATCGTTTGGAAAATTGTAGTTCTTGATCAAGACCGATCGCGTACCCTTGGGCGGATTGCTTACAGATTTAGTTGTACATTGGCTTGTACCTCCTTTTCTGTGATTTTAGTATAGCATATTTTTTTGAGCATTGCAATTGACAAATTGTAAGAAATACACAATTATTTTTTGTTTAAACAGCAGAAATTTACGCTTTTAACAAATTTAGGACTTTACAACTGCAAAATTCTGTGATATAATGATAGTGTTGTGTGGTTCACATTTTGCACATTGTAAAAACAGCGCCGTGGAAACGGCGCTGTTTTTGCGTTTAAGCTCTATTAAAATTTCTCCAGCTCATCTTTGAGTGCCTCACGGAAGAATGCACCAAAGCGGCGATATCCCTCCCTGTTGTAATGCACGCCGTCCTCTACAAAAAGCTGATCCATATCGGTGACAAGAGGTGCATAGCTCTTGGGATCAATATAATGACAGTTGGGCGTTTTAGCGGCAAATTCCTTCAGCCATTCATCGTATTTCGCCGCCGCCTCATCGTGTCCTTCGATCGGAATGACCTTTTGATGCCGGGTCGTACCGCAGAGGTAAATTTGACAATCGGGGAAATCGGTCAGGGTATACAGGATCACGCGTTGCGCCAGCTCGAAAGTCTCCTCGGGTGGATAGCCAAAGTCCATGCTGTTGGCAAAGGAGGAATAGACCAGCACACGGGGCGCAAGGGGCTTTACCATACGGTCGTAATAGTAGAGCTGCAGCTCTGGGTTGCTACCGCCAAAGCCGCGATTGATGCAGCATTTTGCACCGCTTTTACCGGGTAATTCCTCGGCCATGGGCGTCATACCCCACTTCTCGCTCCAGCGAGTGAAATAAGAGGGGCCGTAAAATACGATCCTTCCCTGCTCTGCAGGCTGCTGTTCGCACGCGCAAACCTCGTCTTCAAACGAATGCTTTCCAACGCTCTTCAATCCAATTCTGACAGGCATTTTGACTCTCCTTAAAACTGGTCTAATTCTTCCTTCAATGCCTCGCGGAAAAAGTCAGCATACAGGTGATAGCCCTCTTGGTTATAGTGCACACCGTCCTCTACAAAAATATCGTCACGGCACAATTCCGCACGGTTTTTTTCGTTGATATAGAAGCAGTTGGGCGTTTTGGCTGCAAAATCGGCCAGCATTGCATCAAATTTGGCAGCGTCCTCGTCATAGCCCTCTATAAACTTTTTATGGTAGAGCGAGCCGCACAAATAAATGCGGCACTCGGGAAAATCAGTCAGCGTATAGGCCACCACGCGCTGCGCAAGCTCAAAGGTCTCCTCAGGGGTGTAGCCAAAGGCTCTGCTGTTCCCAAAAGGAGAGTAGACCAGCACACGAGGCTCCAAGGGCCTTATCATACGGTGATAATAATACAGCTGATGCTCGGGGCAGCTGGAGCCAAAGCCGCGGTTGATGCAGCAAGGAGCGCCACTCTTGCCAACAAGCACTTCACGCAAGGGGGTCATACCCCATTTTGCGCTCCAGCGAGTAAAGTTAGAAGGGCCGTAGAACACGATCTGATCCTTGACGATGGGTTCCTCCTCGTAACGGCAAACCTCTTTTTCCAGATTGCTATTCCAGATCTCAATATGCTTAAGACCAACCTTAACGGGCATTATCTCCCCTCCTCTTTGGCAAGCGTGTTGAATCGCTCGATCAGCTCGATCTCATAAGGGTCATAGGGGCGCAGATTGGGGCGAAACAGATCGTGCTGCCATTTGGTAAAGTCATATTGGCGGCCCTCGCCCTTATCCCATTGCTCCCACAGCACGGGCCAAGGCTCGTGGGTCTGGGTCTTACCCAGCACAAAGCCCCAGCAATAGTTGCTGACGTTGGTGATATAGAGCAGCGGATAAACGTTATGCACGTCGTTGTGATTGATGCGATGGAGCCATTCGGTAAGGAAAATGGGGCGGTTCTGCTTTTGATGGTGACGGATCTCAGCCACCAGCTTATGATAAGCCTGATAGCTGTGGAAGCTGATCACGTCGGAAAGCTCCAGCGCCAGTCTTTCCTCGTCGGTGCGAAGGCTGCCGTTTTTAACACCGCGCCAGATGTCGGCGGTCAGGGGCTGGGTGGGATCCTCAGCACGAACGACCTCAAACAGTTCCCGCAGAATGGGCATTGTCCGCGCACCGATGGTGATACCCGGCTCGTTCATCACGTTCCAACAGAAAATGCGCTCGTCGTCCTTATACTTGCGCACGGTCTTGCGCACCATCTCCAGATAGAGATCGTGCAGCTCGGGATATTCCATATAATGCTTGGGGGCCTTGGCAAGCTCCTCCTCGCTCATAGGAATGCGTCCTTGATGCTCGCCCAAGGCATAGGCCTGCTCGCCCATCTTTTTGGGGACGAACACGTCACCGCGGGGCAGATCCTCCTCGTGAGAAAGCACCACCATCACCTTTTGACCGTGTTTGGCACAAAGCTCGATATAGCGATCAAAGATCTCCATATAGCGGTCAGGCTCGGCATAGTATACGTCAAAATTAGCCCAGATACGTACGGTATTAAAGCCTATCTTTTTACACAGCGCCAACTCGCGGTCAGCGGTAGCCAGTTTTTCCTCGGCCTTATAGCTTTGGAACATATCCAAACGGTTGGTGCAATCGCTGCCGATAAAGTTGCAGCCGCGCAGCCAGCCCTGCTTTTCATACCAAGCGTTTGCCTGCTCACAGGTCCATCTTGTTTTCATAGGGATTCTCCTTTCGGGGGCACTTGCCCTTGATGGCTTCATTATAACAAATAAAACGTGACGGTGCAAGAGGATTTGAGAAAAAATGACAATATGGACAAGCGCGAAAGGATGCGATGGCGTAGTAAACCTAAGTCGAGTCCCCGAAAAATCACATCTCGCGGCTACGCACTGCTAATAGACGCAGATTTGAGAATAGAATTTCATTGGGCGGGGTGACGGTGTAGAAAACTACTCCGATCCCCGTCCAATGAAATAGCCCCCCGCAAAAGCGGGGGGCGTTCTAACTCAAATATGCGTTTATTAGTGAACGATGCAGCGCTCGGTATCCTTATCAAAGATATGGATACGGGAAACGTCAAGAGCCACGCGGATCTGGTCGCCTGCACGGCTGGTGGAGCGAGAGGAAACGCGAGCGATCATTCTGGTGGGATCCTCTACGATCTCCTTACCGCTGGACATACCCTCCTTAGGAGTTCTGTCATAGCTGTTGAGGTAGAGGTAGATCTCAGCACCCATCAGCTCGGTCACGTCAACGTCAACGTCAATGCAGCTCTCAGGCATAGCATTGATGTGCATAGGATCGTCGTGGATACACTCGGGACGCAGGCCTGCAACGACCTCCTTGCCGATGTACTCTGCAAGAGGCTTGTTGCCATCCTCGTCAGCAGCATTCTTCTCGGCAGGCAGCTTGATGGAGTTGCCGTCAAAGTTGAAGTATACGTCATCACCCTGCTTGGTGAGGGTGCCGTTGATAAAGTTCATCTGAGGAGTGCCGATAAAGCCTGCAACGAAGATGTTAACGGGCTTGTCGTACAGGTTCTGAGGAGTATCGACCTGCTGGATCAGACCGTCCTTCATAACAACGATACGGGTTGCCATGGTCATAGCCTCGACCTGGTCGTGGGTTACGTAGATAAAGGTGGTCTCAACTCTCTTGTGAAGCTTGGTCAGCTCGGTTCTCATGGTTGCACGGAGCTTAGCGTCAAGGTTGGACAGAGGCTCGTCAAGCAAGAATACCATGGGGTTACGCACGATTGCACGACCCAGAGCAACACGCTGCTTCTGACCACCGGACAGAGCCTTGGGCTTACGGTCAAGGAGGTGGGTAATATCAAGGATACGAGCAGCCTCTTCTACGCGGCGCTTGATCTCTTCCTTGGGGGTCTTGTTCAGCTTAAGGCCGAAGGCCATGTTGTCAAACACAGACATGTGCGGGTACAGAGCGTAGTTCTGGAACACCATTGCGATCTTACGATCCTTAGGTGCCACGTCGTTGACCAGATTGTCGCCGATGAACAGCTCGCCCTCGGTGATCTCCTCAAGACCTGCGATCATACGCAGGGTAGTGGTCTTACCGCAACCGGAAGGACCTACGAAAACGATAAATTCCTTATCCTTGATTTCCAGATTGAAATCGGAAACAGCGGTAACGCCACCGGGATACTTTTTGTAAATGTGTCTGAGCGATAAGCTTGCCATTCTGAATTTCCTCCTTGAACAGCGCCATAGGCGCATTTTTAACTATGATTTTACAAATAATATTATAACAAATTTCCGTGAAAATGGGAAGATGGCAAATCTCCAAAATTCCCTACATCCGTTTATGCATTATGCACAACATCCAAAGACTTTTGCGGCATATACCAAAGGCGCATACCGCTTTTGCACGCAAAAACCGTTCATTTATGAACAATTAGCGGCTGACCTCTCCCTTTTGTGTTTTCATAGAGAGACCAATGCGCTTTTTCTGCACGTCTACCGAGATCACGTGGACCTTGACGATGTCGCCCACCGAGACCACCTCGCGGGGGTGCTTGACAAAGCGGTCGGAAAGCTCGGAGATATGCACCAGACCGTCCTGATGCACGCCGATATCGACAAAGGCACCAAAGTCGATCACGTTACGCACGGTGCCGGTCAGCTCCATACCGGGCTTCAGATCGGAAAGCTCCATAACGTCGGCGCGAAGAACAGGGGGGGCAAAATCATCACGCAGGTCACGGCCGGGCTTTTCCAACTCGGCGGCGATATCCATCAGCGTGGGCTCGCCGATGCCAAGCTCGGCGGCAATGGCGGCGGCACCGTCCCTTTGGATCTTGCCCGCAATGCCCGCAAGCTTGCCGGCGCGGACGTCGTCCTCGGTATATCCATAGCGCTTGAGCAATGCGTGAGCAGCCTCGTAGGATTCGGGATGCACACCGGTGTTATCCAACACCTCGCGAGAGCCGGGCACACGCAAAAAGCCTGCACACTGCTCATAGGCCTTGGCACCGATGCGCGGCACCTTCAGCACCTGAGAACGGGTCTTAAACTCGCCGTTTTCCTCACGGAATTTTACGATATTCTTGGCGCTGGTGGCATTGATGCCGGAAATATAGGAAAGCAGAGAGTGCGATGCGGTATTCAGATCTACGCCAACGCTGTTTACGCAGTCCTCTACCACGCCGGTGAGGGACTCGTCAAGCCGTGCGGGCTTCATATCGTGCTGATATTGACCAACACCAATGGCCTTGGGATCGATCTTGACAAGCTCTGCCAGGGGGTCCTGCAGGCGGCGGGCAATGGAAACGGCGGAACGCTGCATAACATCAAACTCAGGGAACTCCTCTGCGGCCAGCTTAGAAGCGGAGTAGACGGAAGCGCCCGACTCGCTGACGATGATATACTTGGTATCCACCTTCATTTCGTGCAGCAGATCGGCGCAGAAGCGCTCGCTCTCACGGGAGGCGGTGCCGTTGCCGATGGCAATGACGTCGACCTTATGCGCGGTGATCAGACGCTTCATAATAGTTTTAGCCTGCTCAACACGGGCAGCGCTTTGCGTGGGATAGATCACGGCGGTGTCAAGCACCTTGCCGGTCTTATCCACCACAGCCAGCTTACAGCCATGGGCGTAGCCGGGGTCAAAGCCAAGCACGGTCTTGCCCTTGATGGGTGCCTGCATCAACAGATTACGCAGATTGTCGGAGAACAACGCAATAGCGCCCTCGCTGGCACTGTCAAACAGATCGTTGCGGATCTCGCGCTCGACAGAGGGGGCGATCAAGCGCTCGTAGCTGTCGGTAATGGCCGCCTCGACGTACTGCTTTGCAGGGCTGTTCCCTGCCTTAACGATGCCGTTGAACAGATAATTCAGCACCACGGAGGGGTCCATCGTTACGGCAACCTTAAGGAATTCCTCCTTCTCGCCGCGGTTGATGGCCAAAACGCGGTGACCGGGCACCTTATGCACGGGCTCGCTGTATTCGTAATATTGCGCGTAGACCGAATCCTCTTCCTTAGCCTTTTTAGACTCCAGCACGGCATTGCGCCAAGTCAGGAAACGGATCTTTTTGCGGTATTCGGCGTTATCCGAGATATCCTCGGCAATAATGTCCATAGCACCTGCCAATGCAGCCTCGGCATCGGCCACGCCCTTTTCCTCGTCGACAAAGGTGGCGGCAAACTCCTCTAAGGAGGGCTGGTAGGCGGACTGCTGTGCCATCAAGGCCTCGGCCAAGGGCTCGAGACCGCGCTCACGTGCCACAGAGGCACGGGTCTTGCGGTGAGGACGGAAGGGGCGGTAGATATCATCCACCTCGGTGATGGTATTGGCGGCCATGATCTGCGCCTCAAGCTCGGGGGTCATCTTTTCCTGCTCTGTGATCAGCTTGATGACCTCTGCCTTGCGGGCCTCGATGTTGCGCAGGTAACGGAGTCTTTCCTCCAGCTTACGCAAAACGGTGTCGTCAAGACCGCCCGTGACCTCCTTGCGGTAACGGGAGATGAACGGGATGGTGTTGCCCTCGTCGATCAGCGCAACGGTTTTTTCAACTTGGTCGGCGGTGAGCGACAGCTCAGTGGCCAGCTTTTGCATCATATCCATGTATGGGTTCCTTTCGTATTATAACAATGGTTGTCTTTTCGGTGATTTCGATCATTGGGCGGCATCCAACAGCGCAGTCTCCTCCTCGGCGGTCAGCTCGCGCCATTCTCCCCTTGCAAGGTCTGTGGGAAGCGAGAGCGGGCCAAAGGTGATGCGCTCCAGATAGGTGATCTGATTATGCAGCGCCTCCATCATCCGCTTGATCTGATGATATTTTCCCTCGACCAGCGTGATCACGCCGGATCTTTTATCCTCGGCAAGCGTAATGTCGGCAGGCTTTGTTTCATAGCCGTCCTCCAGCACAAGGCCGTCGCGAAAGCGTGCGCACTCCTCCTCGTTCAACGGGAACTTGACGCGAAAGGCATAGCGCTTGCTTACGTGGCGCTTGGGAGAAAGCAGACGGTGCGCAGTGTCTCCGTCATTGGTCAGCAGCATCAGACCAAGCGTGTGCTTGTCCAACCTGCCGCAGGGGAACAGCTCAAGCGCAGTATACAGCGAAGGGAGCAGCTCAAGCACGGTGGGATCCTTGCCGTCCTCGGTGGCACTGACGTAGCCATCGGGCTTGTTCAGCAACACGTAGCGATACTGCTTATAGACCACGGGCGTGCCGCAATAAACCACGGCATCCCTTTCGGGGTCGATCTGCATATCGGCCTTTCGCACAGCAACGCCGTTGACGGTGATCGCGCCCGCACGGGCGGCCTTGGCTGCCTCCTTTCGCGTGGCGGTAGCCGTTACACTCAGCAGCTTATCCAAACGCATATACAGCCCCCTCCCTCTTGTGCAATATCTTATTTATTTTATCATATCTTACGCGCATTGTAAAGGGAATTTTTAAAAAAAGCCCGCAAAGGTGCACAACACATAAAATTTCTCTATTTATATAAAAAAAGCACAGAAATTCGGCAGCTTTTGATTGACAACCGCTCTTTGTGTGTGCTACAATAAATGTGTATGGCGTCTTTGCAGCGCCAAATACAAGGAAAGGAACAAAAGAATGAATTTTTCCTTTGATCTTCATCAAAATCAACACAAGCTCCACGTAAATTGTGAGCCCCCCCGCGCTTATTTCGTTCCCTTTGAAGACGAAGCTGCCGCCCTTTGCGGCAACCGCGGCAAAAGCGCCTTCTTTACCTCGCTTTGCGGCGATTGGGATTTCTTTTATTACAACTCCTTAAATGACCTGGAGGACTTTACCCTCCCCGATTTTCCCCGTGACGGTATGGAAAAAATGGCCGTCCCCCGCAGCTGGCAGACCATGCTTGGCCGCGGCTATGACTTGCCCAACTATACCAACGTGCGCTTCCCCTTCCCCTTTGACCCGCCCTTTGTACCCGACGACAATCCTTGCGGCCTGTATATGCGTGATTTCCATATGCCCGCCGACACGCTGAACAGCAAACGCATTTATATCAATTTTGAGGGCGTTGACTCCTGCTTCTATCTGTTTGTCAACAACAAATTTGCCGCATACAGTCAGGTCAGCCATATGACCAGCGAGATCGACATCACCGACTACCTGACGGCAGGCAACAACACCCTGGCCGTTGTGGTGCTGAAGTGGTGTGACGGCTCCTATCTGGAGGATCAGGACAAGTTCCGCTTGTCCGGTATTTTCCGCGAGGTCTATCTGCTGGCGCGTGAAAAGACTTGCATCAAGGATATCGACATCCACACTGCTCTCTCCGAGGACTTCTCCAAGGCAAGCGCCAAGGTAGAGCTGCTGACAAGCGGCGCACTGGAGGCTGCATGGCGCCTGGAAACGCCCGACGGACGCACCGTGGCAGAGGGCAAATGCGCCGCCGACGGTAAGGGATTCTTTGAGCTTTCTGTGGATGCTCCCCTGCTTTGGAGTGACGAGTGCCCCAACCTCTACAATCTTATACTCGTTGCCGGCAGCGAGCATATCTGCCAGCGCATCGGCTTCCGTGATTTCCGCGTTGTGAACCGCGTGATGCTGATCAACGGCAAAAAGGTGAAGGCGCGCGGCGTCAACCGCCACGACAGCCATCCCTATCTCGGCTCAGCCACACCGCTGGATCATATGACCAACGATCTGATGCTGCTCAAGCGCCACAATATCAATATGGTGCGCACCAGCCACTATCCCAACGATCCCCGTTTTTATGAGCTGTGCGACAAGTACGGCTTTTACGTGGTAGACGAGGCCGATCTGGAGACTCACGGCACCACCCAGAACGGCAACTGGGACGAGTTTACCGACAGCCCCGATTGGACCGAGGCCTATCTGGACCGTATGGAGCGGATGTATGAGCGCGACAAGAACCGCGCCTGCGTGATCCTGTGGTCGGTTGGCAACGAATCGGGCACGGGCCGCAATCACCGTGCCATGTGCGAATACGTCAAGCGCAGAGATCCCCGCAACCTGGTACACTCCGAGGACATCAGCCGCCGCCTGTTCGACGGCTATCAGGGCAAGGAGATCGAGCCCTCTCGCGGAGCCAAGCTGCAATGCGATTGGGTGGACGTGGACAGCCGTATGTATCCCAAGTTCTGGCAGATCACGGACGAGTACGCCACCAACAAGCACCTGAAGAACCCGCTGTTCCTTTGCGAATACAGCCACGCCATGGGCAACGGCCCCGGCGACCTGAAGCAGTACTGGGATCTCATTTACAAGTACGACTGGTTCTTTGGCGGTTGCGTGTGGGAGATGTTGGATCACTCGGTGGCCACCGGCGATAATATCTACGCCGACCCTCATTTCGTATACGGCGGCGACTTTAACGATCACCCCAATGACAGCAACTTCTGCGTGGACGGTCTGGTCGCCCCCGACCGCACGCCCCACACGGGTATGCTGGAATACAAGAACGTGATCAAACCCGTGCAGCTTTCTTACACCGATGGCAAGCTGAAGGTCAAAAATCTGCGCTGCTTTACCTCCCTTTCCGATCTGGATCTTTACTGGACGTTGGAGCGCAACGGCAAGATCGTGGCCGAAGGCCGCTTCCTTAGCCTGAACGTAGCCCCCGGCAAGAGCCGCACCTATCAGCTGCCCCATTTCAACGCTGCGCTGACCGGTGAATGGTGCACCCTGAACGTCAGCCTGAAGCAGAACGCATCCACCGCCTGGTCAGAGGCCGGCTATGAGATCGGCTTTGAGCAGTTTGAGCTTTCCGAGAAAAAAACCGCGGCTAAGATCGCTGACAGCATCTCCGGCGCCGCCTTTATCCGCACCGAAAGCTATCCCGACAGCTTTTGCATCCGTACCGCAGAAACTGTTTACACCGTTGACCGCCATCACGGATTGATCAGCTCTATCTGCGACCGCGGCACAGAGCTTTTGACCACACCCATCGACCTGACCGTTTGGCGTGCCCCCACCGATAACGATCGCCGTATCCGCCGCAAATGGGAGCCTGCCGAGCTGCAGAACGCCTTTACCAAGTGCTATGACTGCGAGATCACCGAGCAGACCGACAAATTTGTGCGCGTGCGCGCCGCTCTGTCGCTTGGCGGCAGGATCTACCGTCCCGTTCTGCACGCAAATGCGGTCTACACCTTCTATGCCGAGGGCGGCGTGACCCTTGACTTTGACGTGAAGGTGCGCGATTTCTCTGACTTTGATATGCTGCCCCGCTTTGGTGTAGAGATGCGCCTGCCCGAGGGCTTTGAAAGATTGCGCTTCTTTGGCCGCGGCCCCGGCGCTTCCTACATGGATCTGCGCCACTCCTCCCGCCTTGGCACCTTTGAAAGCACCGTGACCAAGCATTTTGAGCACTATGTACGTCCTCAGGAAAATATGGCGCACGCCGACACCAAGTGGATGCTTGTTTCTAACCTTGAGGGACACGGCTTGATGGCACTGATGACCGAGCAGGACTTCAGCTTTAACTGCTCTCACTTTACCCCCAAGATGTTGACCGAGACCAAGCACGATTACGAGTTGAAGCCTTTGCGTGACACTGTTTTGAATCTGGACTACCGTCACAACGGCATTGGCTCCAATTCCTGCGGTCCTGAACTGGATCCCGCCTTCCGTCTGTCGGAAAAGGAATTCCATTTTGGCATCCGTCTGTTGCCCGCATTGGTCAACGACGTCTGCCCCTTTGATGAAGCCGGAAAGAACTGATTTCAAATCACAAAAGGCACCGCGACAAAATCGCGGTGCCTTTTCGCATTTCCATTTTAATTTTCCGTTTTTCCAATTATTTCGACACCTTTTTCCAGTTTTAAAATAAAAATATCAAGAAAAGCAGCGCAGATCTTTTCATCTGCGCTGCTTTTTTTAATAGCGTGCCGTATCGTCTGCACGATCACGGAACCAATACATCATTTGATATTCGCCCTTCAGCTTATTGGCAGCATTCGCTGCATCAGCAACGTCTATAGCAGTGCCCCCTTCAGCGTCCGGAGTCTCGCTGACATACCAGCCACCAAAAATGGGGTTGGGCTGATCCGGGTCGGTACTTCCCTCAGCGTTTTTCAGGGTCACACTGCGCAGAGCCTCGCATCCCTCAAAGGCTCCCGGGCAGATCTGAGTCACCGCAGCCGGAACCGTCAGTTCCTCTAACGCACCGTTGCAACAAAAGGCGGCGGGGCCAATGACGGTCACACTGCCGTCGGCGGGGATCAAAGAACCCTTACAACCCACAATCAACTGCTTGCTTGCCGTTTGGATCAGGCAATTCCCTTTGCTGTGGTATACGGCATTGTCGGCTGCAACGCGTAGGATCTCCAAATCGTTACAATGCGCAAAAGCGCGCGGATCAACCTCGGTCACGTTTGCAGAAAGCTCCAGAGAGGTTATGCGGTGTGCCGACACCTCACCATCCTTGACAAGCAGCCCCAAAAGAGCTGTAACAGGCTTTCCCTCGTGATAGGCGGGCAGAATGATCTGCTCGGCCACGGCGGCACCGATATGCGCGACGGCATATGCCTCTCCGCCTTGCAGCAGCTCATACTCCAACCCCTCGGTATACGCCAAGCGCGCACCGCAACCCACGCAAGCGTTATCAACACCATAGGTATGCATGCCCGTGGCGGGAATGGGCTGCGTTTCGGCTTCTCCGCAGGTACAGCCGCGGGTCATAACACCCTCTTCTGTACAAGTCGCCGTTTTCGTAACGCTCCATTCTCCAAAGCTATGCGTATGCTCCGGCGGATCACTGCACGCACCAAGCGCAAGGGCAAGCATCGTGCAAAGCGCCACGCAAAAAAGTAACAAGAAACGTTTGTTTTTCATACGATCTCCTCTCAAAGGAATACAGGCCAAGCGGCCACGCTCTATCATTATACCCCGAAAGTGCAAAATTGTCAAGATTTAAAGGCGGGCAGAGTGTCAACTGCCACTCTGCCCGCCTTTTTGTTGGATCGAGCGTTAATCTTCAACGCGATACCAATATTTCTGCACAAGCGTCTCGGTCAGCTTTTCTGTATTGGCCGATTTATCCAAAACGTCAACGGCAACACCGTCGGCCGCCGCAGCGCCATCGGTCACAAGCCAACCGTCGGTCTTTTCAAAGCCGATCAGCGTCGATCCGGAGCCCTGAAAGGCCTTTTTTTCAATTGCGACGACGGACGCGGGAATGATGATCTCGTTGGCACCGCAACCGTCAAAGGCAAAGGGTGCGATACGGCTGATCTTTTGATCTGCCGGGAATTCGCCCATTGCGCTCATACGCAGCAGCATACAAGCCGCAATATCCACAAGGCATCCGTTTTTTGTAACAGCATAACGACTATTACCCTCTGCAACAGTCAGCGTCTCTAATGCGCGGCACTTGGCAAAGGTGCCGTAGCCGATCACGACCACGCTTGCAGGAACCTCAAAAGCGGTGATCGCCGTACCTGCGAATGCTCGCTCCCCAACCACGGTCAGGTGACTGTTTTTATCAAAGCGTACAGTCGCAAGAGCGCTGCAGTCTTCAAACGCACTTGCACCGACCTCAACGATATAATCTGTCAGATCCGCAGAGATCATAGTCTCAACTCCGCGGAAGGCGCCCGGACCGATGGCAGTTACAGGCAGCCCTTCATAATAGCAGGGCAGCACCAGCTCTTGACCAAAATCGCTCTCATAGCCCACAACAGTGTAGGAAAGGCCGTCTGCGTTCAACTCATAGCTGAGCCCCTCGCTGAATTCCCATTCCTTGTCGCAAACCGTACATTTGTTATTTGCTCCGCAAATATGCAGTTCGGTAGCAGGAACACTTTCAGTCTCTCGCTCGCCGCAAGGGCAAAGGCGCAGACGCTGTCCCTTGCTGCCGCAGGTCGCCTTTTTAGTGACCGTCCAATTTCCAAACGCGTGCACGTGTGGTGCAGGCTCTCCGCTCTCTCCATCCGGTGTTTCTCCATCAACGGGCGGTTGCTCCGGGGTAGGAGCCTCTTCTGTACAAGAGACAAAGCAAAGCATCAATGCAAAAGAAGCTAAGAGGCACAAAAGCAGGATTACTTTATTTAACTTCATTATAATATTTTCTCCTTTCATAAAGGCACAGTGAACGCGTGGCGTTTTGATTTTGATTTGCGTTATACGTTGATCTCTGCAAGAAAACCGAGCAATCCGATGCCTCACAGTCAAAAAATCGACTTAACGTATAGCGTTTTTGGTTACATCAAGAAAAAGAGAGTGTTATTTTTCAGTATTCTTTTCCCGTACGGGGAGAATGATGTGTCTGACACAGCGCTCGGCACACGCTCCGCAGCCTGTGCATTTGGCAGGGTCGATCTCAGCGAGAAAGCCATTGATCGTAATGGCTCCTGCTTCACAGACCTTTTGACAAGCAAAGCAGCCAATACATCCGACCTTACACTGCTTGTTGACCACGCCGCCTTTTTCGTGAGAAGCGCAGACAACGGCGTAGGGGGCATCATAGGGTACCAGACGTATCACGCCCTTGGGGCAAGCGGTCACACAAGAGCCACAGCCGCCACAGCGATCGGGGTCGACCACGGCTACGCCGTTTTGAATGCTGAGTGCGCCAAATTGGCAAGCCGACACGCAACTACCAAGACCCAGACAGCCATAGGCACAAAGCTTATCGCCCCCCGCCAAGCGGGTGGCAGAAACACAATCGGGCACACCGTTATAAATGTATTTTTTCAGCGCATTTTCGTTATTGCCCGCACACATCACCTGTGCGCGCATTCTCTGTCTTTTTTCTGCGGTCACACCCATCACGGCCGCAATTTTTGCTGCCGCTTCATCTCCGCCTACAGGGCAAGCGCTGCAAGGGGCCTTTCCTTCTACAATGGCCGCTGCCAGCGCGTCACATCCGGAGTATCCACATCCGCCGCAATTGGCACCGGGCAGCGCGTCGCGTACCTGCGGCACCCTCTCGTCAACCTTAACGGCAAACACGCGGGAAGCCACAGCAAGCGCAATACCAAAGAAGGCACCCAGTGCCGCCAAAATGGCGGCGGGGATCCAAATATCAGAAAATTCCATATCGTTTTGCCCCCTTTACAGCTTGATACCGGCAAAACCGGCAAATGCCATAGCAAGCAGACCCGCTGCCACCAAAATGATGGGAAAGCCGCGAAATGCCTTGGGGGGCTCGGCCTGCTCCATGCGTCCGCGCACGCCCGCAAACACCACAATGGCAAGCGTAAAGCCCAGTGCCGAGGCAAAGCCAAAGGAAACTGCGGCAATAAAACTAAGCTCGTTTTGGATGGCCAGCAGCGCCGCAGAAAGCACAGCGCAGTTTGTCGTGATCAAGGGCAAATAAATACCAAGCGACGCATAAAGTGCCGGAATAAACTTGCGCAGGAACATCTCGATGAACTGGACCAACGCTGCGATCACCAAAATAAAGGCAACGGTCTTGAGATATTCAAGTCCAAAGGGTTGAAGCAGAAAATGGTAAACAGCCCAAGTTGCCGCGCCGGACAGCGTCATAACAAAGGTGACCGCCATACCCATGCCAAGGGCAGTATCGGGCTTTTCGGAAACGCCAAGAAAGGGACAGCAACCATAGAATTTAGCAAAAATGAAGTTCTCGACCAAAATGGCGCCGAACATCAATAGCAAAATATCAGTAAAGCTCATGCCGCGCCCTCCTCTTTTTCACGATCGGTGTTTTTTTCATCCTGCTTGCCACGGGCACGGCTTGCGGCCGCATCGCGCACCTTTTGTACAGCGGCGATCACAAACCCAAGGGTGAGGAACGCCCCTGCGGGCATACCGAAAAGCAACGCGGGTGCATAATGCTTGCCCAAAACAGAAAAGCCCAGAAATGTACCGTTGCCAACGATCTCGCGCACCGTTGCTACCAAAAGCAGTGCAAACGTAAAGCCAAGACCCATTGCAAGGCCGTCAACGACAGACGGCAGAGGCTTGTTTTTAGAGGCGTAGGCTTCTGCACGCGCCAAAATAATACAGTTTACAACGATCAAGGGGATGAAAATGCCCAACGACTGATACAGCGAATAGAGATAAGCCTTCATTAAAAGCTCTATCATGGTAACAAAGCCGGAAATGATCACGATAAACGCAGCAATGCGCACCTGACGCGGGATAAATCTGCGCAAAAGCGAGACGAACAGATTGGAAAAGATCAAGACTGCAGTGGCCGCAAGACCCATACCAATGGCATTTTCCACCGTTGTAGTGGTGGCCAGTGTGGGGCACATACCAAGCAGCTGCACCAGAACAGGGTTATTATCCAGGATACCTGATCTCAGTTGTTTCAAAAACCCCTTCATACGACACCTCCCAACTGCAAGACCTCCACTGCGGAGATGGCATTGCGCACGGCACTGTAGGTCTCCGTGGCCCCCGCTTCTACTTCCTTCGAAAGATCAAAACGGTTGTTTTGATCTACATACGGATCCATCCCGTTTTCAAAATGCTCCAGCACCTGTACGCCGATCACCTTTCCATCGGCAGAGCGCGCCATCAACAGGTCAACACGACCGTTATGTCCGCCCTCGGCACGATATTTTACGCAATGACCGACGAAAGCCTCGTTTTTGTCCATAACGGCGCAAGCAGCGATCACGCTAGGATCGGAGACACCGTTCAATACAGAAAACGCAACACTGTCCCCAAAAAATTGCGACACATCGCCCTTTGTAAAGAGCGGAGCAGGAGTTTCTCCCTCTTCCTCCTCGGGCTTGATCTGCGCATCGTTCTCGGGCGTTTCGACATACGGACCGATCAGCGTCTCTACCGCCACCATCGCATTGCGGATCGCGCGATACGACATGGTCGCACCCGCACTAAGGTCTGCTCCGTAGGGAAGGCTGATACCGGTGTAGCAACCCTGATCGTTGGTATAACGATCGATAAAGGTTTCGGCATGACTGATGATCTGCAGGCCAACGATCCTTCCCTCATAGGATGCTCCGACCATCATATTCACGTCACCGCCGTAATCGCTGGTGCCCGTATAATCCACGCAATAGCCGATCAAGGCATCGTCCTTATTCTTGACACGATAGATCGCGTTGACGCCATCCTCAAGGGCTATGCCGTCAAGCTCTTCAAAGCCTGCAGTGTCGGGGAAAATGGTGCGAATAGCATCTTCTTTGCGTTGACGCTCTCCGCTTGCAATGGTCTCTTTGGTGACGGTATAGACCAATGCGACCAAGGCGGCAACAACAAGGCAAACGGCCAAAAGGCGGGCTGCCACATTGCAAACAGACAGCACGGTTTTCTTATTAATTGACACGGCTGCCACCTCCAAACACCCGCGGACGGGTCAGCTTATCGATGTAATAGACCAGGCAGTTCATCACCAAAACCGCAAAAGAAACACCCTCGGGATAGCTGCCGAAATAGCGCAGGAACACTGTCAAAAGACCGCACCCCACACCAAAGATCAGCCGGCCCCGCTTGGTGATGGGCGAGGTCACGTAATCTGTTGCCATAAAGATCGCGCCCAGCATCAAACCACCGGAAAGTAGTTCAAACAGCATAAAGTGCCAGTCAAAAAAGCCCTCTCCGGCCGGGAAAACAAAGGTGATCAACGCCACGGTACCAAGATAAGACACGGGAATATGCCAGGAGATCACGCCGCGCCAAATCAGATAGAGGCCGCCGATCAGCAAAAGCAGTGCAGAGATCTCGCCAATAGAGCCCCCGCATCTGCCCAAAAACAGATCAAGCAGATCTTCCCCACCGCCGGCACGGGGCGTTGCAGAGGCTACAACGTCCACCACAGAGCGGTCAAAGGGTGCAGGATAACAGGTCATCTTATCCGGCCAGGACAAAAACAGAAAGACACGTGCAGCCAAGGCAGGATTCAAAAAATTCTTTCCGATACCGCCAAACAGCTGCTTGACCACCACAATGGCAAAGGCAGCCCCCACCACAGGCATAAAATAGGAGCCGTTGGCGGGCAAATTAAAGCCGATCAACACACCCGTAACAAGGGCAGAAAGGTCACCGACCGTCGTTGGCTTGTGCAGCAATCTTTGCGTAGCAAATTCAAACAGCACGCAGGAGGCGGCAGCGATCAAGGGCATCAGCAGGGCATTCAAGCCAAATACGATCACGCCCCACACCAATGCGGGCAGCATTGCGATCAGCACATCGCCCATAACGCGCGCAGTGCTGTTCCCTCCTCTGATATGCGGAGAGGATCCGACGGAAAGCAGTGCGTTAGCAGTGCTTGCAGTGTTATTTGCTTCTGACGTCATACCTTACCCTCTCCTTTCTTTTCTTCTTTTTGTGCAGCGGCAGCCTTGGCTGCCATCATTTGTGCCCGCAAAGCGTTTTTGGCTACACGGATATGCTGGACCAGAGGAATCGCCGCCGGGCAATTATACGCGCAGGTCCCGCACTCCACGCAACTCATCGCATGATAGGCAGCAGCGTCATCAAAGCGACGAAGCTTGGCGTAGCTTGCCAACATATTGGGCATCAGGTGCATTGGGCAATTGGCCACACACCGTCCGCAGCGAATGCACGCGGATTCCGGTAAAAAACGATTTTTCTTGCAAAATTCTTCAGACATTACAAGAACAGCCGACGTACCCTTGGTTACAACACCGTTCAGATCCCACTGGGCAAATCCCATCATAGGGCCGCCGTTGACAATGCGTGCGGGCTGCTTGACAAGGCCGCCGCAATAGGCGAACAGATCGCGATAAGAGGTGCCGATGGGCACCTTGATATTGGCAGGACGCGCAACGCAATCGCCGTCCACTGTTACCACGCGCTTGCATAGAGGCGTACCAAAGGTAAAGGCGTGCCACGTTGCAGCCACGGTCTCGGCATTAAATAAAACGCATCCAAGATCTGCAGGGAGCTTGCCGGCCGGCAATTCTCTGCCCGTTAAGGCATAGATGATCTGTCTCTCGTCGCCTTGAGGATACTTGGTCTTCATGGTAACGACCTCGATCGCGCCCGTTTTGGCAGCGCACTCTGTCAGCAGGGCGATCGCATCGGGCTTGTTATCCTCTACCGCGACATAAGCGTGATCCAGCCCCAAAATGCGCATCAGGATCTGCGTGCCCTCTATGATGCGGTCAGGATGCTCCAGCATCATACGATGATTGGCCGTGATAAAGGGCTCGCATTCGGCGCTGTTAACGATCAACGTATCCACCTTACCTATGGCGGAGCGCAGCTTGGCATAGGTGGGGAACGTAGCTCCGCCCATACCGGCAATACCGGCATTTTGCACCATGTTGATCAGTTCCTCCGGATCGGCCTCCTCCAGTCTCTTTGGAAAGGGCTTGACGTCGGAAGAAAGCGTATAGAGCCCGTCGTTTTCTAATACAACGGCATCCACGGTAGTACCCACCGTCGTGGTGACCTTGTCTATGCGCAGTACCTTGCCCGAAACAGAGGCGTGAACAGGGCAGCTAAGTCCCTCTGCCTTGCCGATCAGTTGACCGTAGTCCACGTGATCACCGGGCTTTACCACAGGGACGCAAGGGGCGCCGATATGCTGCGAAAGCGGCACTGCAACCGTGGCGGGCGCCGGCATCCGCTCGATACAGGCGTGCGTGGTGTTTTTGTATTCCCTGACGTGTGTGCCACCCTTAAAGGTATATTTTCTGCGTTTGAAAATACTTGGCATAATCTTTTTTCCTTTACTATGTATAAAAGAATTTATAATTAATTATATTATAACACCAATTTGCAAACATTGCAAGTTTCTTGCTGTTTTTTTACAAAAAAACAGCATCTTTTTAAGCGCGATTGCGTCCTTCCCCTTTTTTTGCAAAAAATAAAGTTTTTTTGCAAAAAGGTATTGACAAAAAGAAGGCGCTGTGCTATAATATACGAGCGTTCCAAAATGGCGGGATAGCTCAGTTGGCTAGAGCAACCGGTTCATACCCGGTAGGTCATGGGTTCAAGTCCAATTCCCGCTACCAAACACACACAAAATGCGGGTATAATTTATATCCGCATTTTGTAAATAAGGCCCGTTGGTCAAGCGGTTAAGACACCGCCCTTTCACGGCGGTAACAGGAGTTCGATTCTCCTACGGGTCACCAGTAAAAAGCCCACCCCAAATTGGGGTGGGCTTTTGCTATGGTGACCCGTAGCGCGAAGCGCTGAGTCTTGCGGGTGAAAGCCACACGCAGGAGTACGATAAAAACGATATCAAGCACAAAAAAAGGCACCACGTAGGTGCCTTTTTTGTTATCAATAGTTCTCTGCGTTCAACTCAAAGTAGCTTTGAGGATGTGCGCAGGTGGGGCAAAGCTCAGGGGCATTGGTGCCAACCATAATGTGTCCGCAGTTGCGGCACTCCCACACCTTGACCTCGCTCTTGGCAAAGACCTGAGCGGCCTCTACGTTCTTCAGCAGGGCGCGATAGCGCTCCTCATGATGCTTCTCGATAGCGGCAACCATACGGAACTTTTCAGCCAGCTCGTGGAAGCCCTCCTCGTCGGCGGTCTTAGCAAAGCCGTCGTACATATCGGTCCACTCGTAATTCTCGCCCTCGGCGGCGTGGAGCAGATTCTCAGCGGTGTTGCCGATGCCGTTCAGCTCCTTGAACCACAGCTTTGCGTGCTCTTTTTCGTTGTCGGCAGTCTTCAGAAACAGTGCAGCGATCTGCTCAAAGCCCTCTTTCTTGGCCTTAGAGGCAAAATAGGTGTACTTGTTGCGTGCCTGGGACTCGCCGGCAAAGGCAGCCTCCAGATTCTTTTCGGTTTGCGTACCTGCATACTTGTTGGTATTCATAACGATCTCCTCCAATTTATCGCCCTTGGCCTTGCACTTGGGGCAGATGGGCTCTACGCCATCCTCAACCTCAAACACAACACCGCAGACCTTACATTTAAATTTTTTCATTGTTGCTCTCCTTTCTCAGTGGAACTGATTACATCATACCAAAACAAGGAGAATTTGTCAAGATTTTTTTAAAAAACGCCTCCGCCGATCTTTGGCGGAGGCGAATCTTATTGCACCATTGCCTTTTGCTTGGATACCACAAAGTGCACCACTGCAAGAGCGCAGAGCGTAAGCAGGACCGACAGAGTCGCCAGCACCTGTTGGCCGTAAATATGAATGCCAAACAGCATATTGCCGTTTTCTTGAATATGCTGCAAGAAGCGGCTTGCGAGCAGGGCCGAGCCGAAATGGCACAAGCCGCCCACGCTGCTTTTAATAGCAGAAGCCTGCACAAAATAGCGGCTGTCCACATAACTGTACAAAATACTGTGCATATTTTGTCCCACGCCCGCCTGGCAACCGTGATACAGCACCGAGAACAGGATCACCATCGTCCACACGTAAAAACGGTTTCCGGGAGCGGTAAAGGCATAAACGATAAAGGATGCAGTCGCCATCATCAAAGCAAGCTCGATGCCCTTGGCATAGGAATGCTTATCCGAAAACCTGCCAAAGGGCCTGGAAAGGCCAAAACGTGCCAGATTGCCCACCATATTGACGATCTGCACCGAGCCAACCGTTAGTGCAAGCTCGTTGGCGTTTAGACGGTAGGTTCCCAAAAATCCAATAGAAAGGCCCTTGGCGATTTCCCAAAGCACCGCCAACAACAAAACCGCCAGGAATTTTTTGTTACCAAGCGTGTTGCGCATCACCTCGCTGAAGGGCACAATATTCTTTTTGACCTCTTCCTTGGGTTTTTTGTCGTTTTTGATCAACAAAAGACAGACAAGATCGCAAATACTGAACACAAAAATGCCGCAAGCAGCAAAGATAAAGCCGCCGTGCAAATTGTTGGCTGCCTCGAAATAGTCCATCACGTAACCGATGATCAGAGTAACGACCATGCCGGAGATCAGCGATACCATCTCCTTAGTGGCGCAGTAGCGGGCGCGATGATGCGGCTCGACAAAAGAATTTCCCCATTTATAAATAATAGAAGTAACAAGATAGTTGCCAAAATAGGCCACCATAATGCACACAACGGCAAGCACATGCTTATAGCTGCTGTTTTCTACGTTCGGCAAAAAGGGCACGAAATACAGCGCCATAAAAAACACTTGACTTGCAAAGTGGAAAATGATAGCAAACACCTTGGTATTGCTGATCCTTTGCACCACAAAAATTGAAAACAATTGAAATACAAAAGCAAGAGATATCAGCGACGACATGATACCAACGGTGGCATCATCCATACCGATATCCTGCAACAGCTTGACCAAAAACGCATCACTGACCAGCAGTGCCACAAAATACTCGAAGGCACACTCGATCAGATACGCCATGCGAGACCGCTTGTGTTCCGGCGAGTCAAAAACAGACGCGTCAAGCGTGTTGTTTTGCACGTTATCCATGTTTTTCTCCTTCATAAAATAAACTTACTCGTTCATTATATCATCTTAGCATATTTTGTCAACCCTTTTTTAAAAAGCGGAAAATTTTTCTTTGTTTTTGCGCAAAAATATGCCTGATTTCTTCCAACTTTTTTTAAAAAACCTATTGACAAACAAAAAACTTTTTGGTATAATACATAGGTCGCAACACGGAGAGATGGCTGAGTTGGTCTAAGGCGCACGACTGGAAATCGTGTGTAGGCTAATACCCTACCGAGAGTTCGAATCTCTCTCTCTCCGCCACGACAAAAAAGCAGGGCAATCGCCCTGCTTTTTTGTCGTGGCGGAGAGAGAGCCCCTTCGTGCGATGCCTTGTAACACGCTACAAAGCAGAGTTCGGGTTCGCCGCCCGAAGCTCGGCAAGA
>JAZQWJ010000065.1:0-43580 GCA_045632285.1 Eubacteriales bacterium
AGCATCTCTTTGATCTGCGGCAGCAGTTCTTGTGTGTGCTGATATTTCCTTGCCATATACAAGTACCCCCTGATGTAGTAATTATATCTTACTACACCAGGGGGCTTTTGTCTATTGTCCGTTTTTAACGGACTTGTTCACGGCAGGCAGGGGGGGCTTAGATTTTCAGATTAGATATTTTCGATTATGTGCATATTAGGATTTAACTCCTTTATTTTTTTTATTATATCGTCACATTCCTCTTGTTTAAGTATATATGTAATCACCTGTCCATTCCGCTCAGCAATACGAAATTGTCCTTTTTTTGAAGTTCTTTTTGTAATAGACAGCGACTCAAAATCTTCGATGGAAAGCATGATAGCTCCAGTCGTGTCTATTAAAACGCCATGAATTTTAAGATACAATCCTTTTTCTGTAAGAACAATCTTAACTCTTTTTTGTTGGGGAAGGCGAAGTAGTCCTGCACGATAACTTATAGTTCCAATAGTTGCAAACAAATAAGATTCATTTTCAGGAATTCCCTTAATTTTTACATTTTTCATGTTGTCTCCTCCGCTGTTTTAAAGCATTGTTTATATTTTTCGACTTGTTCAGTACTCTTGTCATTGAATCACTCACTCGCAACACGCTAAACTATTTTAATTATACATTCTGCCCCCCTTTTTGTCAACACTCACAGAGACCGTCGCCCTCACAAAGAGCGAAGCGACGGAATAGAAAGACCACCCAAGTAGCAAAATTCAGTCCGCGATATGTTAAACCTTTTGTCAAAGCAGGAATTTTCGTTGTGCCCAACTGCGCAGACACATAGAAATTACAAATGCGGCTCGCCTGTGAAGTTTCCCCGCAAGACCCACGGGAGCTTTGCAGCATGTACACCCTATTCCCCCCACTCCAGAGGTGCGATAGATACCGCACCCTTGTGGGGGGTGGGCTTTCTGCGCCAGCCGCAGGTGGTGATAAACCACTGTCCGTCTGCCTCCAGGATCTCGGGCGCGTGCGCATAAAGCCTTGTGATCGGCTTTGCGCCCTCTCCCTCTCCGTTGAATTCGCCAAAGCGCGTGGGATCGTCGGAGCAAAAAACCAACGTATCGTTATAGGTTTCATTAGAGCAATCGGTATAGGTGACAAACAGATAATAGCAGCCGTCCTTTTTCACAACAAAGGGCGACTCCATGGCGCCCCAAGCCGGCTTTAGCGGTGCTTGCTCGCCCGAGGTGAGCGCATAACCCTCAAATCGCCACACAAGCAGATCGTCCGACGAAAAGCAGGAGATCGCACCTCTTTTTTGATAAACTCCACTGACGTACATGAAATATTTTCCGTTGTCAAGCTGCAGCACAAAGTGATCGCGATGGGCAGCCATCAGCGGCTCGTTTTGCAGCGTGACGGTATGGCCAAACCACTCATACATATCAAACGATACGGCCAGCGAGGTGGGCGAAGGACCGTAAAACATATAATAATTCTGATCTTTTTCAATCACGCAGGGTGCCCATGCAAGCGTGCCTTTGTCAATAGAGCGCCCCATCTCCTTGAATGGTGCACCCAGATCGTCACCCACGCCATGCACAAAATAGCGCTCGTCGCAAGGCTTTCCGGTCATACTTGTGATACCGTATAAATGCCATTTTTGATCGGGGCCGCGAACGATGGTGTGATCGTTGACATAGTCACCGTTTTTTTCGGGCGCAAACAGCACGCGCCATTCGCCCGCAATGCGTGGGATCTTCACTTTGTTTTCTCCTTTAAGAGCAATTCTGCGCTATTTTGGATAGCATACTCTTCCTCCTCCATTATATAATCCCCCTCACGCCTTGTCAAGTCCCTTGACGCAATCGGCACTTTATCCACCCTTGTAAACGGCTCTGATCTGCGAACGGTTAACAAGGATCAACGTAGAGTGAAAATTTTTTTGAAAATCCCAAAAGCCCTTGACAAAAACTACGCCTTGTGATATACTACAAGTGTTCTTATTTCATACCAAGAACGATTAGGTTGCTATGATAAGGTTACTACTACTTATCGTAGTATACCGCAAAGCTCTGACGATCGGTTTTTATCGATCGTCATCTTTATATCTCCCCCTTTTCTTTGGTATGGAAGGATGACCTCTCCCTAGTAGTTCTTGGTATGAAATAACTCCAACGCCCTCATCACATCTTCGGGTTTCGTTGTAGCTCCCTAGTAGTTCTTGGTATGAAATAACCGAGATTGCACAAGCGCTTCTCAACCGAATGTTGTAGCTCCCTAGTAGTTCTTGGTATGAAATAACGCTGAATTAACGGCATTGTTCATAATGTTCGTTGTAGCTCCCTAGTAGTTCTTGGTATGAAATAACTTGGAGAACGCGCCAACACGGCCAAGGGGGGTTGTAGCTCCCTAGTAGTTCTTGGTATGAAATAACAATGAACGCGTGCCATTGACGTCACCAAAGGTTGTAGCTCCCTAGTAGTTCTTGGTATGAAATAACGAAATCGCGATAACATCCGAGGGGAGTGAAGTTGTAGCTCCCTAGTAGTTCTTGGTATGAAATAACACGCCGTCAGTCGTATTCTGATTACGATACGTTGTAGCTCCCTAGTAGTTCTTGGTATGAAATAACGTCACGCCATCGGCGCCGTCAAGGATCACGGTTGTAGCTCCCTAGTAGTTCTTGGTATGAAATAACTGCTGTAATCTTGACGTTCGGTGATACAGCGTTGTAGCTCCCTAGTAGTTCTTGGTATGAAATAACTGACCACGAGCGACGGTGACGTTGTGCAAAGTTGTAGCTCCCTAGTAGTTCTTGGTATGAAATAACCTCAAACGTAAGCGGGTAGTCGTTCGTCGAGTTGTAGCTCCCTAGTAGTTCTTGGTATGAAATAACTTGTTCGTCAGGTGTAAGGAGGTGCTAATCGTTGTAGCTCCCTAGTAGTTCTTGGTATGAAATAACCTTCATCCAACTTATCTTCAGGAATTGGAAGTTGTAGCTCCCTAGTAGTTCTTGGTATGAAATAACCTTTATAGACGAATGGACAGCGTACCGTCCGTTGTAGCTCCCTAGTAGTTCTTGGTATGAAATAACAAAAATTTTCAAAAAATGTTTGTTGACAGGGTTGTAGCTCCCTAGTAGTTCTTGGTATGAAATAACTTGTTGATGAAATAATAATAGGTCTTCCCTGTTGTAGCTCCCTAGTAGTTCTTGGTATGAAATAACTACAAGCGTATATGCTTCCGTGTCGGCTGCGTTGTAGCTCCCTAGTAGTTCTTGGTATGAAATAACTCATCCACGCCACCACCAACGTCGCCTTGCGTTGTAGCTCCCTAGTAGTTCTTGGTATGAAATAACAGGAGGAGCGCGAGTACATCATTGCCGACTGTTGTAGCTCCCTAGTAGTTCTTGGTATGAAATAACAGTCTTGGAGGACGCTCGGCGTGGTCACAAGTTGTAGCTCCCTAGTAGTTCTTGGTATGAAATAACTCGCGGGAACGGGGCACACGTCGCGAATGAGTTGTAGCTCCCTAGTAGTTCTTGGTATGAAATAACCTACTGGGGCAAAATCCCCACGAATCAAAGGATTCGTGGGGATTTTGTTTATAAAAAGAGAAGTGGCTAAAGGAATTTTTAAGCGGTTTTCTCTCTTTTTCAAAAAAAGGAAAGCTGCTCGTCCGCAGGTCTTGCCTCTTCCGCACGGCGTTCTCCAACCAGAATGCGGATGGCCTCATATTGCTTCTCGGTCACCACCAGCATACGAATGGAGCCGTTGGCAGGCACTGCCAGTCGCAACCGACGCTCGTGCTTTTCAACGGCATCCAAACCATTGCACACCCTTGCATAAAGAGAGTACTGGATCATATGATATCCATCCTTTAACAAAAAGTTGCGGAAAGCGGTTGCCACGCGCCGCTCGTTTTTTGTTTTTACAGGAAGGTCAAAAAACACCATCATTCGCATAAACTTACTCATACTCGTGCCGTTTCAGCTGCTCAAGCTCGGGCAGCATCAGCTTTTCTGCCTTTTCTGTGGAGGCAAAGCAGCGCTCCAGACTGTGCACCAGTCGCTCTACTGCATACGCCGCGCTATGGTGCTCTCCGTTGGATAGCATTTCGTAATTTAGAATGTTGCACAGCTCCCGCTTCCGCTGTGGTGTCAGTTCCTCGTTTGAAAATGTCTGAAACACAAACAGATCCACCAAGGGGCGGAAGGGCTCGATCAGATCATCTGCCAAATTATAGCTATTCAGCTCACTGTGATGGTGGATGCCGAGACAAGGCTCAAAGCCATAGTTGGCAAGCACACGGGCAATATATCCGCGCATGATGGCGTAACCGTAATTCAATGCAGCGTTGACCTCTGTATCTGCCCCGCGAGAAAAGCCCCGCCCGAACAGATAGGGGAAATAGAGTGCCGCCGCCTGCCCCTCTGCATTGGTGGGATCACCGGATTGCACTGCACTCGCCAGACGTACCACCTTTTGATAATATTCCGCATCCACGCCACACAGCTCCAGGCATTTTGCCTGGTTTTTTATTTTGGCGACCACGATATCCTGCCACATTCGCTTCAGATGGGGCTTTCCCTGCTCCAACTGAAGCAGCAGCTGCTTGCGCTGCCTGGAATATTGTCCCAACGGCTGTAGCACCGCGCAGGGTAAATGCTTTTCATCGCACAGGTACACGCAGACCCCTGCCGCCGATAGGGCAGAAAGGGTGTAAGCGGTCACGGTTGCGGTGCGGCTTTCAATCATCAAGGTGCGAATATCCTCAACCGGAACGGTTCCGCTGTTCTCGCCTTCGATCACCAGCTGCTCATTTTTTACCGACAATCTGACCGAGGACGAGATCACGATACTGCGATATCCCATCTGTTACCTCCCTTTCTGCAAAGCGTATTATTCCTTTGTGTTATCTCTTTTTGTGCGAAAAATCCTTTCTCTTTTCCCGCCCGACCCTGCGGACATTGCCCAACACGTCTACCTCGTATTTTTCGATGCGCTGCATGGTCTTACCGATGGAGCGATGTTCATAGGTATGATCGTGAGTGATCCCGTTCAAAAATGCGGTAGAAATGTCCATTCCTTTGTAATACAAAAATACACCATCCTCTCCCGGAACGACCATCTTCTCGGGCAAAGTGCCCTTTTTGTTGACCACGTTCAGGGAAAGCGGCTTTTTGGAATAGATGCGGATCAGATCATTGGGATACAGAGAAAACAAGAAATCCTCCTCCCTCATCTGCTTCCACCGCTTTCTGCCATCCGCCCCCCTGGTTTGAGTAGGTGCCAAGAAAGGTAACTGCGACTTGACGATGTCCGCCACATAGACAGGCACAAAGTAGTAGCCGTCTTCCTCTACGCAAAACACGTCGCAACGCAACATAGCCTCATTGTTTGCCACGCCCGTTTGCTCTTGCACCCGTACCACGTTGGATACGGTATCTGTAACCTTGACCTTTTTGACCACGGGGCCGGGGGTGCCATCAGCCTTAGGTTTGCGAAATTCCCCATCGGCAAAGGCTTGCTTGCCGTTGCCGCCGTGCGCCAGCAATCTTTCCTTCAAGGCTTCATACAGCAGCCGATCGCTTTCCGGCATATAGTAGTTGGCGATCTCGCCTGCGTCATCCAACTTCAGCGCGGTCAGTGCCACCTTGGAAATAACCTTGCCTTCCTCCAGCAGCCTACCGCTGCGCACTGTTTCCAGATGAGCGGAGCCTGTATTCTTATGATTGCACATGCGAGATACAAAGGGGGGCATCACTGTTTCCAAATCGATCTCCGCATAGCTATCATAATTGACATCGAACAGTTGCTTGCGCAAATTTTTGGCGTTCTGTGTCATACGGATGTTCAGCTCGTCCAGGAAATGCGGCCACGGCGCAGGGAACCTTGTGATCAGCTCGCCCGTCTGCTCATCCACGGTATAGTCGCCAACGTCCTTTGTTTCCTTGTAATAGGAGTAACGGGAGATGCGATTGATCATACCTTGCGTAATACAGCCGATCACCACCGCATCCACCGCGTGATGCAGGTCACCATCCTCGCGGATCTTGCGGATACCCCAGCGCTTTCGCACATAGGAGGTAATGGCACCGTTCACCGCTGTAACGCGACGCTTGCGACCGCTATCTGAAGGCGCAAACAGCAAATGCTCTCCAATATACCGATGCAGAAAGGATGCTATGAATTGGGTATCCTGCAGATTGCGCTGCTTCCACTCTGCCTCGTCCGAAATACTCTCCTTAAGCAGGCGGCTTTTTTTCGCGTATCTCAAGTGAGATTGCTCCACCCGAACGATAAATTCGTCCCTCTTTTTGCCCTGTAAATATTGCAGAGGCAGCAGATTGCCCTTCTGTCGGTTCTCGACAGTCAGCACCAACACCTTATTGGCCATGCGGTCGTCAAAGCAGATGCTGTAGGGCACGATGTGGTCCACATCCACGTATCCCGGCTCGGTCAGCCGCTCAAGCTCAATGGCCTCACCGGAATACATACATCTGCCATCCTGCTCCTGCCATAGCTTCATCTTGATCAGATCCTGACCGCCGATCTTGCCGTCAACGTATTCCTGCAACTGTTCCAACAATCTCTCGTTGGTTTGGGCGTTTTCGTCCTGCGCCTTTTTGATCTTGTCCCGTTCTTTTTTATCATAGGAAAGCTCGCGCGCCAGCTCAATATTCAAATAGACGGGACTGTCCTGCATCTCGCGCACGATGGCATTGATCACCTTGATGGTCTGCGATACGGCACGCAGTACGACGGGGCTGGTGATCTCGTTCTGGTTTTTGGGCAAAGGCGGCAGATACAGCTCGGGCTGCTCCTTGGTTGCCTTGAAATCATAGCCCGCCGCTTCGCACGCCTTGTCATAGGTATATCCCTGTTGCAAAAAGGGCAGGATCTTGCGGCACGCCATAACCGACAGATGACCGAACTTGGCAAAGTTGGGTAAGGTCAGCAGCACCTCGATTACCTGCTTCGGCAGTTCTGCGGCGGCCAGTTCCTTGGTGATATCCACGTCCGACTGATTTTTGGAAAGCGCCTCGCCGATGGCATCCAGTTGATCATAGCTCAACGCCGCAAATGCCTCCGCAGAATAGGCCGAAACGCATTTGCGGATCTTGTGATAGTCCTCCAGATCCTTCAGCTTGGTATTTTTCTCCGCCTTGGCGCGCTCTCCCTTTTCATAGCGGATGCCCGCAAAATCCTCGTCCTCAGCCAAGCGCAACAGTTTGCGGATCTGCGCAAAGGTCACCTCTGCCTTCTCGTGAGCCAGCTCGTATACCTGCTGACGCTCCTCATCGGTCAAGGCTCTGGTCACACCCTTTGCGGTCAGGCGGATGTGATTGATATGCTGACAAAGATTAAACAGCTGGAAGGAATAGGAGGCCTTGGCAGCGCGAGGCTGTCCTTCCTCAAAGGTGCACTTGCCTCGCATCCGCTCCACCTGGTTTCCACTGTAAGGACCGCAAGCGGGGCCCTCGGCAAAGGAACGCTGAGAAAGCAATATCTCCAGATACGCCGCCTCTGTCTCCTCACTTGCATACGCCGCGCTTCGCTCGCGCTGTGCAGCAAAGATCAACCGCGCCTCCGCCTCGATCGACGCGCGATCCACTGTATTCAAATAGTTGGCCTGCTTATTGCGCTTATATATCGCAAATGCCTCATCGCGGTAAAACATTTCACCAACGGTGCGATAGCCTTTTTCCTCGCAGCGCTTTTTGTTTTCGGATACGGCGGCAAGCAATTTTCCGCTCTCCTCGTCGGTAGCATCAGACTTTCGATTGGAACGATATCCTCTGCGCTGCGCCAGATGGATTAAAATTCGCGCGAATGCCTCTCGCGATACCTGCTCGTCCAGCGCCTTGGTACGCAGAGCATAGATATCCTCCAGCTGCCCCTCGTACAACGTCTCCAGCTCCTCGCTACCCAGTATGCCTGCGGACAGAATCAAGCCGCGGATGCGCTCAAGACGGTGACGGTGGCGACGCAATCTACGACGTGCGCCGCGCGCCTCCCGCCGCGGTGCGGCCAACGAGGAGCCATCCTTAGGGTGCTCCGCTCTGTCAAACACGCGGCTACCAAGCCGCTCGATGCGAAAGGGCTGATCGTGAGAGTCCAACTCCAGCACTGCGTAGCCCACCGATTCAATACCGATATCCAATCCAATTGCGTATTTCATTTTTTCTCTCCGCTCTTTTTATCGTATATTATAATTTATTTAAAAGGCTGCAACAGATTGCACCTCTCCATTCTAACAATAACACATTTCATGTACAAAAAAACGGACACCTTATCTTTCGCCGAATTTTTTTTGCTGTCCGTTTTATCACTTTCCCTTTCATTTCTCGGGGCTGAACAGCACGCGCCATTCGCCCGCAATGCGTGGGATCTTCACTTGGTTTTCTCCTTTTATAATACAAGCTATAATGCAAGCAGTCGCCGTTTCGGCGGCACCTCATTTTCATTATATAAACGCGCTTTTTCTCTGTCAAGTCCTTTTGTGAAATCGGCACTTTGTCCAAAGGAGAAGAGGGGGATGTTTTTTATTCATATAAAATATATAAAGGTTTTTTCAAAAAAAGTCTTTACTTTTTGCGGCGGTTGTGGTATAATATCTCCTGCATGACGCCTACTCGGTCGCAGGATACAGCCACAACGTGGCATTCACCGACCTGCCGCTGGGCCGGCGCATAGTAAAAGAAAGGTGAATAAAACCATGCTGAAAGACGAAAAGCAAGCTATCATTGCACAGTACGCCACCCACGAGGGCGACACCGGTTCTCCCGAGGTACAGATCGCGATCCTTACCCATCGCATCAACTCCCTGACCGAGCACCTCAAGGCTAACCACAAGGACCACCACAGCCGCCGCGGCATGCTGAAGATGGTCGGCCACAGAAGAAACCTTCTGGGCTATCTGCAGAAGATCGATATCGAGCGTTACCGCGCGATCATCGAGAAGCTGAACCTGCGCAAGTAATAGCAACCATAGGAGTGAGGAGCGGAGATCTTCGGCTCCTCACTCCTATTGCACTTTCACCCCAAAACGTACTTCCCCTGCATGAGGTTAGCAGTTAAATATGCGCCCGACCCCCGTGGGACGCGTACTTAATTGTTATCCCGTGTAGGTGAAAATAAAAATAATGGAGGGACTAAAATGTCCAACGCTATCAGCACTCCCATGGAGTTCAAGAACTACAAGGTGTTCAAGTACACCTTGGCCGGCCGTCCTTTGGTAGTTGAGACCGGTAAGCTCGCCGGCCTTGCCAACGGCTCTTGCCTTGTTCGTTACGGCGAGACCGCTATCCTTTGCTGCGCTACCGCCTCTGTCCGCCCCCGCGACGGCATCGATTTCCTGCCCCTCTCGGTCGACTTTGACGAGAGAATGTACGCTGCAGGTAAGATCCCCGGCGGCTACCTTAAGAGAGAGGGTAAGCCCTCTGAAAAGGCAGTCCTGACCTCCCGTGTCATCGACCGCCCCATCCGTCCCCTGTTCCCCAAAGATCTGCGCAACGACGTGGCTCTTACCCTGACCGTGATGTCCGTTGACCCCGACTGCTCTCCCGAGATCACCGCAATGATCGGTGCCTCTATCGCCCTGTCCATTTCCGACATTCCGTGGAACGGCCCCATTGGTGGCGCACTTGTCGGCCTTGTTGACGGCAAGCTGGTGATCAACCCCACTGCCGAGCAGAACAAGAAGAGCGACCTGCAGCTGACCGTTGCCGCCTCCGCCAAGAAGGTGGTTATGATCGAGGCCGGTGCAAACGAGGTTGACGACGACACGATGTACGAGGCCATTATGCTGGCTCACCGTGAGATCAAGGATCTGCTGCTGTTTATCGACGGCATCGTTGACGAGATCGGCAAGCCCAAGTTCGAGTACCCCTCTTGCGAGCTGGATCACGACATGTTTGACGAGATCTTTGCCTTCTGCGAGGCTGACCTGAAGGTTGCCCTTGACACCGATGACAAGACCGTTCGTGATGCTCGCGTAGCTCCCATTTACGATGCGATCGTTGAGAAGTTCTCCGAGAAGTATCCTTCTCTCTCCACCCAGATGGAGGAGCTGCTCTACAAGATGCAGAAGAAGATCGTTCGCGCTTGGCTGCTCAACGACAAAAAGCGTGTTGACGGCCGCCGCATGGATCAGATCCGTCCCCTCGGCTCCGAGGTTGGTCTGCTGCCCCGCGCACATGGCTCTGGCCTGTTCACCCGCGGCCAGACCCAGGTTTTGACCGTTGCAACCCTTGGCACCCTTGCCGAGGCTCAGATGCTTGACGGTATCGACAGCGAGACCAGCAAGCGCTATATGCACCACTACAATATGCCCGGCTCCTCTACCGGTGAGGCAAAGTCCACCCGTAGCCCCGGCCGTCGTGAGATCGGTCACGGCGCACTGGCCGAGCGTTCTCTCGTGCCCGTTCTCCCCTCCGAGGCTGAGTTCCCCTACGCCATCCGTCTGGTATCTGACGTTGTTTCTTCTAACGGTTCTACCTCTCAGGGCTCGGTTTGCGGCTCTACTCTGGCACTGATGGACGCAGGTGTTCCGATCAAGGCTCCCGTTGCAGGCATCTCCTGCGGTCTGATCACCGCCGAGGACGGCTCTTGGGACGTTATGATGGGTATCCAGGGTCTTGAGGACTTCTACGGTGATATGGACTTTAAGGTTGCCGGCACGCACAAGGGTATCACCTCTATCCAGATGGACCTGAAGGTTGACGGTCTGACCCCCGAGATCATCAAGGCAGCACTGGAGATGACCCACAAGGGCCGCGACTATATCATTGACGAGGTCCTGCTGAAGGCCATTCCCGCACCCCGTGCAGAGGTTTCCAAGTACGCGCCCAAGATGACTACCATCAAGATCGATCCCGACAAGATCCGTGAGGTTATCGGTAAGGGCGGCGCCGTGATCCAGAAGATCACCGCAGAGTCCGGCGCTAAGATCGACATCGAGGACGACGGCACCATTCACATTGCTGCTGTCAACGGCGAGAGCGCCGCTATGGCAAAGGCCGCTATCGATGCCATCGTATTTGAGCCCGAGGTTGGCGCTGTTTACACCGGCACTGTTACCGGCATCAAGGAGTTTGGTTGCTTTGTAGAGTATGCCCCCGGCAAGGAAGGCATGGTCCACATCTCCAAGATCGCAAAGACCCGCATTGAGAAGGTAGAAGACGTTCTCAAGCTGGGCGACGTGGTCAAGGTCAAGTACATGGGTCTGGACAAGAAGGGCCGCATGGACTTCTCCATCAAGGACGCACTGAACTGATCTGATCAATATAAAAAGACGGGAACCCCTTTTTCAAAAGGGGTTCCCGTCTTTCTTATTTTTCGCATTCGCGAAAAATAATTCAATCATTCCTCCCGAAAACTTTCAATCAAAAAGCAATCAGAACAACACCGCTTATATGTGACTTTACACTGTATCTTATCAATGCACGATTCGTGCTGACCCACTTATACGTCGCAATGCCTACCCTCTATGCGAAGGTCTGATTTTACCTTTTTTTCTCTGCTTTTTTAGACTGAAATTTGCGAAAACTAAAGGAAATGTCACAAAAAGAGGCATACGGTATGAAAAAACTGCGACACAGAATATTTTGGGAACGCGGATCGCTTATTGCAACAGCACTTTGCCTTGTTGTGGGCTCAGGCTCGCTTTTCCTGTTTCCCGCGCCCCGCTTTTCACCCGAAGAAAACCGCTATCTGGCTGCATTTCCTGCGATTTCGGCAGAGAGGTTGGCAAGCGGCAGTTACACAGCCGACATCGACACGTTCTCTGCGGAAAGGGCCGCTTTTCGCACCCCGTTGCGGCACTTACGATCATTTTTGCAAAGACTTGGAGGAAAGGTGGAGTTTGGCGGGACAGTATTGTGCCGTGACGGCACACTGACGCGTCCCATTGCGGTGAACGAACGCGCTTTCGCGCAAAATTTGCACGCACTGCAAAGAATTTCTGACTTTGCCGTCTTTCATAGCATCCCCATTACGATCGCTGTCCCGCCCACGCGTATTCTTGCCCGTTCCGAAACTTTGCCTCGCCTATATGATAACAGCCCTGCCGAAACAGCCGCCCAAAGGCTGCTTGGCGTCTTCCCCGATGCAAAGACCTTTCCCACGCTGACCGACAGCACACATTGGTATCGCACCGATCATCACTGGACAACTGCAGGCGCTTACGCGGCATATCGTGTTCTCTCTCCGACACTTGCTTACACCCCCTATCCGCAAGAAAGCTTTGACGTGCAGACCGTATCACAACGCTTTCTTGGCACCGCCCACAGCACCGCGGGCCTTCCCTTTATCACGCCTGACTGCATCTCACTTTATCGCTATGAGAGTGATACGGCTTTTTCTATCCTTTTAGACGGAAAACAAGCCCCGTTCGGGGGCTTTTACGATTTTGAAAAGCTTGCTACCAAGGATGGCTACGGCATATTTTTCGGTGGAAATTATGGGCGCTTGGACATTTTGACAGCTGACGCGCGGCCAACGCTTTTGGTGATCAAGGATAGCTTTGCCAATGCGCTGCTCCCTTTTCTGGCCCTGCATTATAACATTCTTGCAGTTGATCCACGGTACACGACCGAGCCCCTGTCTGCTTTTGTGCGGCAAGCCGATCGGATCCTTGTTCTTTGCGGCCTACAGAGCCTTTGTGAATCTGCCATTTTCCGCACGTTAACGGTAGGTATATAGAAAAGCCGAGCAAATGCTCGGCTTTTCTATTGATCATACTGCACGTTATTGCTTGCGGGATTCAAAGCCCACAAGCAAGCCCCCCTCCTCTGCATAATAGCTGCAAAGCGCTGTGGTAGGCACCACGGTGATATCGGCATCGGGATAGTCAGTATGGATCTTTTGCGTCAGTAAGGCGGATGCCTCCTCGTTAAAGCAATGGGAAATGCGCACCTTACCGCCTGCATATCCGCGCACCTTCATTTCTTCGTAAAGCGCCTCCAGCATCTTCTTGCGACCGCGGGTCTTTTGCAAAAGCTCTAACGTTCCCTGCTCCGAGGCAACACCCACAATGCGAATATCCAGTACCCCTGCCAGCTTTGCGACCAAGGGCTTAACACGGCCGTTGCGCGCCAGATTTTTCATAGACTCCAACGCAAACAGCAGGTGCGTATGCTTGGCGTAATCACGCACGTCCTCCTCGATCTCTTCTACCGAATGATCGGCAAGGATACCGTCACGCATGCGTTCAATCAGCAATGCCATTTCCGGGCCGGTGGAAAGAGAATCCACCACAACGATCTTCTTTTCCGGATAGCAGGACTTAGCTTGCATAGCGGTACTGAAGCTCCCCGAAAGGCCACTGGTAATGGTCACTGCCAAAACAGCATCGGCATCGGCAAAAGCGGCCTCCCACTCAAAGCTGTTAGGGCAAGAGGTTTGGGTGCGCCCTTTGACGGCTTGGAGATCCTTTACCATCCCCGCCACATCCAGTGCAGCATCATCTACGTATTCACGATCTGCAGTGATGATCTTAAGGGGCACACTTGCATAGTCCACCCCCTGCAAATCCAAAATATTAGAGGAAGAATCGGATACGATCTTGATGTTCATCAACGATCTCCTTTCAATCATATTTCCTTGCTATTATTATACACATTATCGATAAAATAGTCAATGCCTTAAAACGTGGTTTTGAAAACCATTTTAAATTTGATACAAATAAAGCCCGCGACTCCGCGGGCTTTATTTTTGAATTATTCAGCATCCTCGACCACAACAAATACGTGATCGATGGTCACACCCTCAGGATAGGTCATATCTTTGGAGATAGAGGCCTTGAGGCTTTCCATCTTTTCGGGATCGCAATTGCCAAATGCACCCTCGCCAAGCTCGGTCACCGAGGTGGGCAGCGCAGCCAGCTCCAATGCGACACAACCATAGAAGGCCTGCTCTTCGATCTTGGTAACGGCATCACCGATGCGGACAGAATTCAGTGCAACACAATCGGCAAAGGTTGCGGTGCGGATCGCAGTCAATCCTTCGGGCAGCTCGATCACAGTCAAAGCAGAGCAACCAAAGAATGCATAATCACCGATCGCAGTCACAGCAGAGGTCTTGAGGCCCTCTACAGCGGAAAGCTTGGTGCATTCGGAAAAGACAGCAACACCGATCTTTTCCAGAGTTGCGGGGATCGTCACCTTGACAAGCTCATCGCAGCCGGCAAAAGCATGATCCTTGATCTCCTTCACGCCCTCGGGGATCACGACCTCGGTGATGTTAGAGCAGTTATCAAAGGCGCCCTCACCGATGACGGTCACGTTCGTATCTTCGATCTTGGAAGGCAGCGTAACAACGTGCTTTTCTGCAGAGCCGCTAAAGCCGGTGATCATAATATCCTTGCCAACGTACTCATATTCGAAGGAATCCATAAAGGTATTTCCCTCAGAAGGCTGAAAGACCTTTTCGTCCTCGGTATTGTTACCGCCCAGAGCACCGCCGTCGATGCCCTCGTCCTCAGAGCAAGCAGCCAAAGGAAGGACCAGCAAAAGCAAGGCAAGCATGAATGAAAGAATCTTTTTCATTGTATGTTTCTCCTTTAAAGGTTTTGAGCATTCGTCGCTCATCAATGTTAGTTAAGATATATTATAACGCAAAAACCACCGTCTGTCAAGTAAAAAGCAATAAACTCACAAATAAAATAAAGATTTTCTTTCACTTTACTTTTCTTGACAAGACAGCGCTCCTTCTGTTATAATAATAGCAGTCTTAGAAAAAGGAGGAGCGTCTATGGCAAAAAGCATTTCTACATTGCGGGGCGTGGGACCCGCCAAAGCGGCCGCATATGCAAAGCTTGGCATACACACCACCACCGATCTGCTATACCATTTTCCCCGCTCGTATGAAAATCGCGGCGACGTGCATCTGTTATCCGACGCTCCCACTGACGGCCGCACATCGGTGATCCTGACCGTGGGCTCCGAGCCGCGCAGTGCCCGCATTCGCGGCCGTATGTCCTTGCTGAAATTCAAGGCCTTTGACGAGAGCGGCGTTTGCGAGATCACTTATTTCAATCAGGATTATCTGAAAAATCGCTTTCTGCTTGGCTCGACCTTCCGCTTTTACGGCAAGGTGCAACGCACCGCCAAGCGGTTTGCAATGACCTCCCCCGAAAGCGAGCCCTATGATGAGGGTCTGCCATTGCCCGATCTTTTGCCCGTATACAGCCTTTCAGAGGGACTTTCGCAAAAGCAGTTGATCGGCAACGTAGAATCCGTGCTGAGCGAGGCCGCAATGATGGAGGATCCCCTCCCCGACGAGATCCGTTTGGCAGAACGCCTTGCCACCCTCCCCTTTGCCCTTCGCAACATTCACAATCCCACGGATTACGTTTCACTGGCCGCCGCAAAAAAGAGATTGATCTTTGACGAATTCTTTGTTTTTGCCCTTGGCCTTTCGCTGACAAAGCAAAAAAACAAAGGAACGGGTGCGCCGATTTGTGACAAAAACGATATTTCTCCCCTGCTCTGCCAGCTCCCCTATTCGCTGACGGGAGCCCAACAGCGCACCATTCGGGAGATCGCGGCCGATATGTCCAAGGATACGCCGATGAGCCGTATTGTAGTTGGTGACGTTGGCTGCGGAAAGACGATCTGTGCCGCGGCTGCTATGCTGATCGCCGTGCAAAGCGGCCGACAGGCCGCCTTGATGGCTCCCACCGAAATTTTGGCGCGCCAACACTATGAGGATCTTTCTCCTCTGCTTGCAGCCGTCGGTATTCGCGCCGAGCTGTTGATCGGCGCCACCACGGCGGCCAAAAAGCGCAGGATCAAAGAGGAGCTTGCCTGTGGCGCACTGCCCGTTGTCATTGGAACACAAGCCCTTTTATCGGACGGGGTCGTGTTTGACGCTCCCGGCCTGATCGTTACCGACGAGCAGCACCGCTTTGGCGTGCGCCAGCGTGCCGTCCTTTCTGAGAAAAACGAGCATGCGCATATGCTGGTCATGAGTGCAACCCCCATTCCGCGTTCGCTGGCATTGGCACTTTACGGTGACCTTGAGCTATCTCGCATAGACGAAATGCCCGCCGGGCGCCAAAAGGTAGATACCTTTGTGGTAGACGAGAGCTATCGCCCGCGTCTGCACGCCTTTATAGAAAAGCTTTGCGCCGAGGGAGGACAGGTCTACGTGGTCTGCCCTGCTGTAGAGGAACGCGAAGCGGAGCTTGACGAGCTGCTGCTGGACGAGATCGGCGACACCGCGCCGTTGGAGGGTCGTCCCCCCTTAAAGGCAGCGGTGCAATATGCCAAAGAGCTGCAAGAGGCTTTGCCGGATCTGCCCGTCGGTCTTGTTCACGGCAAAATGAAAAGCAAGGACAAGGAACGGGTGATGGCCGCCTTTGCTGCGGGTGAGACCAAGATCCTTGTCTCCACCACCGTGATCGAGGTGGGCGTCAATGTACCAAACGCGTGCCTGATGGTGGTAGAAAACGCCGAGCGCTTCGGCCTTTCTCAGCTCCACCAGCTCCGCGGACGCGTGGGGCGCGGCAAACGAAAATCTTATTGTGTATTGGTTTCCGATGCACCGCAAGAAAGCGGCAGCACTGCTGCGCGGCGCCTGTCGGTCATGCGGTCGACCTACGACGGCTTTGTCATTGCAGAGCAGGATCTGGCGCTGCGCGGCCCCGGTGATTTTTTGTCGGGCGCTGACAATACTGCCATCCGCCAAAGCGGTGGCGTAAAGTTCCGCTTAGCCGCACTTTGTGACGATACGGGGCTGCTTTCCGCCGCCTTTGGCCGCGCCCGCGAGCTGATCGCCACCGACGAGGGGCTTTTGCATCACCCTCGGTTAAAGGAGACTGTGGACGCAATGTTCACGCTGGATGCAGACACCATCAGTTAATATAAAAGGAGACAGAATTATGATCATTACCAACATCACCGAGATCGGCGATCCTCAGATCCTTCTTTATGAGGGCAAATATTATTGCTATGCCACCAGCCCCCTGGTCAGCGTGGGCTTTCACGTTTGGGAAAGCGAGGATCTTGTCAACTGGAGCGAGCCTACGCTTTGCTTTGACGCCCCCGCCTATTGGGGCGAAAAGGACTTTTGGGCCCCTGAGGTCATTTATCACAAGGGAAAATTCGTGATGCATTATTCCTCTCGCCTGAACGGCTCGCTGCGCCTTGGCGTTGCGATAGCCGACAGTCCCAAGGGCCCCTTTAAGGACGTACACGGAAAACCGATGTTTGACCTTGGCTACGCCACCATTGACGGCTCGGTGCTGGTATGCGAGGAAGGAAATTTCTTTTTCTATTCTCGCGATTGCTCTGAGAACTGGGTCGACGGCGTACGCAAGAGCCAGACCTATTGCCTGCGTATGAATGATGACCTCACCGAGGTGGTGGGCGAACCGATGCTGATGACCACCCCCACCGAAGAGTTTGAGTTAAAATCCTTGCACGTGCGCGCCAAGCCCACCCTTTGGAACGAAGGCCCTTGCGTGATCAAGGTCGGCAACAAATATGTGATGAACTATTCTGCCAACTACTATGGCAGCAACGATTATGCCATCTGCGTGGCCACCGCAGACCACCCCCTCGGCCCCTGGAAAAAATCGGTGAACAACCCCGTGCTCTCCTGCCGAGAGGATCTGTTTGGCGCAGGCCACAACGCCTTTTTTACCACCAAGGAGGGCGAGCTTTATACCTCCTTCCACATCCAGACCGACCCCAAGAACCCCGGCCCCGACCGCCGCACTGTGATCGGAAAGGTCTCCTTCTCCGAAAAGAACGGTGACATTTTCCAGATCATTGAATAAGACAAAAGCGGGGGAGCCTTTTGAGAAAGGTCCCCCCTTTTTATGTTTCTAAAACCGGAATATTGCGCAAGATATTGCGATACGTGTGCGTTTTTTTATGACATATCTTAAAAAGGGGGTGTGAAAAGTGCGCGTGTTTTTGATAGAGCTTGGTGCGGTGACGGCGCAGGACGTTGCGCGGCTGTACCGCTCTCTGCCTCTCTTTCGCAAAAAAACGGCAAAGCGCTTGTCAGGCACAAATCTGACCCAACACGTGCTTGGCTTTTGCCTTGTTCGCTACGCGCTAAAAGCCATAGCACCCAACGCCGACACAGAGCATTGGAGCATTGCCGAGGATGGCAAGCCGATGCTAAAAAGCGGCCACCCTTATTTCAATCTTTCGCACACCTCCCACGCCGTAGCGGTGGCGGTATCCGCCAACAAAGCGGTAGGCATTGACGTGGAGGTCATCACCCCCCGCAAGGCGGGCTTTGCAGAGCGTTATTTTTCGGCAGAGGAGCAGCTGCTTGTTGAAGCAGCGACCGATCCCACCGCCGAGCTGATTCGCATCTGGTCTGCAAAGGAAGCCGAAGGAAAGCGATGCGGCACGGGACTTTCTCACAGCATCTCACAGATCCCCACCGCGAACACAAAAAGCCTGCCGATCTCACCGGACGGCGTGCCCCACTGGCTTTCCTTTTCGCCTGCCGACTCAACCCCAGACGTAGAATACGTTTCGATCGATCATTTGATGCAGACATTGCACCGATCCGATCGCACACCCTAATATACCAACACATTTTTTACAGGAGCCCCAAAATGAGAAAAACCAAGATCGTATGCACCATCGGCCCCGCCAGCTCAGAGGAATCTGTTCTGACCCGCATGTGTCTTGCGGGCATGAACGTGGCGCGCCTTAATTTTTCACACGGCACGCACGAGGATCACAAATCCAAGATCAAAACCATCAAAAAAGTGCGCGAGGCACTGGATCTGCCCATTGCCGTTATGCTGGATACCAAGGGCCCCGAATACCGCATCAAGACCTTTGAAAACGGCTCTGTGATGCTGCACGATGGCGACACCTTTTCCTTTACTGCCGAGGACGTGGTAGGCAACAACCGCATGGTCTCGGTCAGCTACCCCGAAATGGTAAACGAGCTGTCCGTGGGAGATCACATCCTCCTCAACAACGGTCTTTTGACCTTTGAGGTCAACGAGATCGCGCCCCCCTTGGTGAACTGCACCGTGATCCACGGCGGCGAGCTGAAGGATCGCAAGTCTATGAGCTTCCCCGGCAAGGTGCTGCGTCAGGCCTACCTTTCCGAGCAGGACAAGGCCGACCTGCTGTTTGGCGTTGAAAACGGCGTGGACTACATCGCCTGCTCGTTTGTTTCCACCGCGCAGGATCTGATCGACGTTCACGATTTCTTGCGCGCACACGACGGTGACGGCATCGGGCTGATCGCCAAGATCGAAAACCAATCGGGCGTTGACAATATCGAAGCCATCTGTGAGCATTGCGAGGGCATTATGATCGGCCGCGGCGATATGGGTGTAGAGATCCCCTTTGAGGAGCTTCCCTCTATCCAAAAAAAGCTGATCACAAAATGCCGTATGCTGGGCAAGCGCGTGATCACCGCCACCGAGATGCTGGAATCTATGATCCACAACCCTCGCCCAACCCGTGCCGAGATCTCTGACGTGGCAAACGCCGTTTACGACGGTACAAGCGCCGTGATGCTGTCAGGCGAGACCGCGGCGGGCAAGTTCCCCGTTGAGGCCGTGGAGGCTATGGCCAAGATCACGGAATATACCGAGAAAAACATTGACTACGCCAAGGATTTCCGCCTGGCAGAGTTTAAGACCGCCAATACGTTGGATGCCATTTCCCACGCTACCTGTGGCATGGCCATTGATATCCAAGCAAGCGCGATCGCCGTTTGCTCGATCTCGGGCATGACCGCGCGCATGGTCTCTCGCTTCCGTCCGCCAATGGATATCGTGGGACTTTGCATTGATGAAAAATCTTGGCGCCGCTTGGCACTTTCCTGGGGCGTAACACCCATCATGTGCGAAATGTACCCCTCGACCGAGGTTCTGTTCTACTCTGCGATGCAGATCACCAAAAAGGCAATGAAGCTGAAAAAGGGCGATCGCATCGTCATCACCGGCGGCGTGACCAACGGGCAATCGGGCAACACAAATTTGATCAAGGTTGAAAACATCTGAACAAAAAAAGACCCGCCGATGGCGGTTCTTTTTTTGTTCAGCACAGTGCATCGGCAAGTGCCTGCAGCTGCGCGCGGCTTTCGTTATTCAAGGCCGATACGATCTTGACAACCGGCTCTACAAAGGTCAGCTCCTTGCTTGCTTCCAGCATGCCGCGCATGGTCTTGGCGGCAGTGGGCGCCCAGCTTCCGTTTTCGATCATGGCAACGGTGCGCTTTTGATAGTTGCGCTCGGTAAGGTGATCGATAAAGGTACGCATAAAGGGAAAAACGTCATTATTATAGGTCGTAGTAGCCAACACGATCTTACCGTAGCGGAAAGCATCCTCAACAGCCTCGGCCATGTCACAACGAGCCAGATCGTTCACCACTACCTTGGGGCAACCCTTGGCACGGAGCAGATCGGCCAACTCCTCTACCGCCTTTTTGGTGTTGCCGTACACCGAGGTATAAGCGATCACAACACCCTCGCTTTCCACGCCGTAGCTTGACCACGTATTATAAAGGTCGAGATAGTAGCCCAGATCCTTGTTCAGTACGGGGCCGTGCAAAGGGCAAATGATCTGAATATCCAATGCAGCCGCCTTTTTCAGCACAGCCTGCACCTGAGCACCGTATTTTCCCACGATGCCGATATAATAGCGGCGCGCCTCGCAGGCCCAGTCCTCGTCTGCATCCAAAGCGCCGAACTTGCCAAAGCCGTCTGCCGAAAACAGCACCTTATCCGTGCTGTCATAGGTCATAATAACCTCGGGCCAATGCACCATCGGGGCAGCCACAAAGGTCAGCTGATGGCGGCCAAGCGACAGGGTGCTGCCCTCTCCCACCACGATCTGACGGTCGGCAAAATCATCACCAAAAAAGCTTTTCATCATCACAAAGGCCTTGGCGGAAGCCACGATCTTGGCCTTGGGATATGCGGCAGCAAAGGTTGCCACGTTGGCAGAATGATCGGGCTCCATATGCTGCACGATCAGGTAATCCGGTATACGATCTTCAAGCACGTTATGCAGATTTTGCAACCACTGCTCTCCAAAGCGTGCGTCAACGGTATCGAAAACGGCGACCTTTTCATCTAGGATCACGTAAGAATTATAGGCCATTCCGTTGGGCACGACATACTGTCCCTCGAACAGATCGACCTCGTGATCGTCAACGCCGATGTATTTGATATCTTCCGTAATTTTCATCATAAACCTCCTTGGGGATCAATGCTTTTATTATAACATATTTTTGCACCGATTTCAATGGAAAATCCATCATTTTAAAAATCTGCGCAGCAGCCACTCGTTAAGCTTTTTGCCATAGGGCTGATACCGCATAGGCAGATCGATCCAATTTTTCTTGTTGACGACACTTTTGTGATGCGAAAAAGTATCAAAGCCGGTTTTGCCGTGATAGGCGCCCATACCGCTTTCCCCCACGCCACCAAATCCCATTTCGGTGGTGGCAAGATGGATGATCACGTCATTGACGCAACCGCCACCAAAGGCACAGCGCGCAGTGATCGTTTCGATATGCCGCTTGTCGCCAGAAAACAGATACAGCGCAAGCGGCTTGGGCTTATTGGCAAGCATAGATGGGATCTCATTGAAATCTTCAAAGGTGAGAATAGGCAACAGCGGGCCGAATATCTCCTCTCCCATCACGGGGTCCTCCCAGGTCATATCCCCCATAACGGTGGGAGAAATCCGCATTTTTTCGGCTTCACACTCACCGCCAAAAAGCACACGCTCAGGATCGATCAAGCCACGGATACGGTCAAAATGCTTTTGGTTGACGATCCGGCCGTAATCGGGATTTTTCAGCGGCTCCTCGCCGAATTGAAGCTTGATCTGCTTGACGATCTCACGCACCAATTCATCCCTTACCGCGCGTTGGCACAAGATATAATCAGGCGCCACACAGGTCTGCCCGCAATTCAGGAATTTTCCAAACACGATGCGCTTGGCCGCAAGCGGGATCTTGGCGGTTTCGTCCACGATGCAGGGGCTTTTTCCACCAAGCTCCAGCACGGCCGGAGTCAGATGCTCGGCGGCGCGTCGCAGCACCTCCTTGCCAACGGCTTGACTTCCCGTAAAAAAGATCATATCAAATTTTTGCTCCAAAAGGCGCGCATTCTCCTCTCTACCCCCCGTGACCACAGCCACGTGCTCTGGCATAAAGGCCTCGCCAAGCAGCTTTTGTATCACTGCACTTGTGGTGGGTGAATAGGCACTGGGCTTGACAATGGCAGTGTTTCCCGCCGCGATCGCATCGGTCAAGGGCCCTATCGTCAGCAAAAAAGGATAGTTCCACGGGCTTATGATCAGCGTATTGCCATAGGGCACAGGCTTAACGTAGCTTTTGGCGGAAAACTGTGCCATAGGGGTATGTACCCGCTTTTTCTTGGCGAATTTGCGTGTTTTTTTGATCATATGGCTGATCTCACTCAGCGCCATACCGATCTCACACATATAGCCCTCAAAGTTACTTTTTCCAAGATCTGCATATAGCGCCCTTGCAATCTCTTGTTCGTGTTTTTTGATCACGTCACGCAGTTTTTTTAACGACGCCACTCGAAAACGCACGTCCAATGTGCTGCCGCTTTCAAAAAAAGCGCGTTGTGCCGTCAGCGTTGCTTCGATCTGCAGGTCGATCCCCCCTCTGTTTTCATTGTGTTTATTATAACACACTTGCCCCGCGCGTGCAAGATTTTCTTGACAGATCCCCTGTGATTTGCCATAAAGCTGTCTGCCACAAACGTGTAAAAATAATGCGAAACGCCGTTTTTTTGCAAAACTTTACAGATAACTTGACAGATGTAAAGCGCGGTGATATAATATCCCCATCAAAATAAAGGATAAAACTACAATGAAAAAAACAGATTTAAACGAGATCGAACGTTTGAAGGCCGAAAAAAACGCGATCATTCTGGCGCATTATTACGCCCCCGCCGAGGCACAAGCGCTGGCTGATTTTGTGGGAGACTCTTTTTTTCTTGCCAAGATAGCAAAAAGCACCAAGGCCGACGTTGTCGTATTTTGCGGCGTTGGCTTTATGGGTGAGAGTGTTAAGATCCTGAACCCCGAAAAGACCGTGCTGATGCCCGACGTTACCGCCGATTGCCCGATGGCACATATGGCAGACGTCAATAAAATAGAGGCGTTACGCGCCGAGCATCCTGATCTGGCCGTGGTCTGCTATATCAATTCCACTGCCGAGCTGAAGTGTCATAGCGATGTTTGCGTCACCTCCTCTAATGCGGTAAGGATCGTAAAGGCGCTACCCAATAAAAACATATTTTTTATTCCCGATCAAAATCTCGGGCGCTTTGTGGCAGAGCAGGTGCCCGAAAAAAATATCATCCTGAACGATGGCTACTGCCCCATTCACGCGGCGATCCCCGCCAAGCGCATCAAGGAACTGAAGGCAGCTCATCCCAATGCAGAGGTGCTGGCACATCCCGAGTGCCGCCCCGAGGTATTGGAACTGTCGGATCGCATCGGCAGCACAGCCGAGATCCTGCAATTTGCCAAGGAAAGCACCGCAAACGAGCTGATCATCTGCACTGAGGACGGCGTTTCCTACGCGCTGGAGCAACAAAGCCCCGACAAACGCTTTTATTACGTGACCGAGGACTGCCCTTGCACCGATATGAAACGCAACACCCCCGAACGCATTTTACACGTGCTGGAAACAGGCGAAAACGCCGTAGAGATCGCCCCGGAGGTCGCAGCTCGGAGCTTGGCTCCGCTTGACCGCATGCTGGAATTGGCAAAATAAGGAGAAGAAAATGAAAACAGATATCGTGATCGTCGGCAGTGGCGTCAGCGGCCTTTTTTGTGCCTTATGCCTGCCCGCAGACAAGAACATCACCATCGTGACCAAGGATGCCGCAGACAAGACCGACTCGTTTTTGGCGCAGGGTGGCATTTGCGTTTTGCGGGACGAGGAGGACTATGACGCCTATTTTGAGGACACCATGCGCGCAGGACATTATGAGAACAACAAGCGATCGGTAGAAATTATGATCCGCTCCTCACGAAAGGTGATTGACAAATTGGTGGGTTTTGGTGTACAATTTGAGCAGGAGAACGGCGAATTCCTCTACACAAGAGAGGGAGCGCATTCCCGCCCGCGCATCCTGTTCCACGAGGACGAGACCGGCAAGGAGATCACCTCTAAGCTTTTGGCAGCCGTGCGCCCCCTTCCTAACGTGACCATCAAAGAAGGCTATACCGCAGTGGACGTGATCGAACGCAACGGTGCTTGTGTCGGTATTATTGGTCAAGACGGATCCGGCAATTTTTCTGCGATCGAGGCAGACTATACCGTGTTTGCCACCGGCGGCATTGGCGGTTTGTTTGCGCACTCCACCAACTTTTCCCATTTGACGGGTGACGCACTGGCCATTGCCATCAAGCACGGGATCAAGCTGAAAAATATCGACTACATCCAGATCCACCCCACCACACTTTACACCACAAAAAAAGGGCGTGAATTCCTTATTTCGGAGTCGGTACGTGGTGAGGGTGCCGTTTTGCTGAACGCTGCGGGAGAACGCTTTGTAAATGAGCTACTACCCCGTGACGTGGTGGCAAATGCCATCCACGAGCAAATGAAAAAGGATCATACCCCCCACGTTTGGCTGTCACTTGCCCCCATCCCCAAGGAAGAGATCCTGACCCACTTCCCCAACATCTATCAACACTGTCTGGATGAGGGCTATGATGTGACCAAGGAGCCCATACCCGTGGTTCCCGCACAGCATTATTTTATGGGCGGCATTGACGTAAACGAGCACAGCCGCACCTCGATGGAGCGTTTGTACGCTGTGGGAGAGACCTCCTGTAACGGCGTTCACGGTCGCAACCGTTTGGCCAGCAATTCACTGCTGGAAAGCCTTGTTTTTGCCGAGCGTGCTGCGCAAAATATCGCGCAAAACTATACCCGTCCCGCCACTTATGCACCCGCTATCATAGATCCCGCGGAGTATCAAGATTATAAAGAGCAGTACAAAAAAGCCGTACTTGCCGCCATTGAAAAGGAGAAAGCAAGCCATGAATGAAATTAGTATGCGACTGGTTGCCGACGAGCTGATCCTCGGCGCCTTAAAGGAGGATATCACAAGCGAGGATATCACCACCAACTCGGTGATGCGCACCGCCTGCCCCGGCGAGGTGGACCTGATCTGCAAGCAGGACGGCGTGATCGCAGGTCTTGACGTATTCAAGCGCGTTTTTACACTGCTTGACCCCGCAACGGTATGCGATTTTGTCTGCAAGGATGGCGACACCGTCAAAAAGGGCGAAAAGCTGGGCACCGTCAAGGGTGACATACGCGTACTGCTGTCGGGCGAGCGCACGGCGCTCAACTATCTCCAGCGCATGAGCGGCATTGCCACCTATACCCGCTCGATCGTTACACTTTTGGCAGGCAGCAAGACCAAGCTGCTTGACACCCGCAAGACCACCCCCAATATGCGCGTGTTTGAAAAGTATGCCGTTAAGGTAGGCGGCGGCTGTAACCACCGCTATAACCTCAGTGACGGTATTTTGTTAAAGGATAACCACATCGGTGCTGCCGGTGGCGTGAAGGAGGCTGTGCAAATGGCCAAGGAGTACGCCCCCTTTGTACGCAAGATCGAAATTGAGGTGGAAAACCTGGATATGCTGAAGGAGGCCCTGGAGGCAGGTGCCGACATCATTATGCTGGATAATATGAGTGTTGAGGATATGCGCGAGGCTGTCCGTTTGACTGCCGGCCGCGCCGAGACCGAGTGCAGCGGCAACGTGACCAAGGAAAACATCGCGCGCCTGATCGACATCGGCGTAGATTATATTTCCAGCGGTGCGCTGACCCATTCTGCGCCCATCCTTGACCTTTCCCTGAAAAATCTGCATCCGGTGGTGTGATATGAGAGCAGATAACAGACGAAAAGAGATCGTGGTGATCCTTTCCTCCACCAACAAGCCCGTGTCGGGCGGTGAGCTTTCTGAGCGGCTTCACGCCTCGCGTCAGATCATCGTGCAGGACATCGCACTGCTCCGCGCCGCCGGCTACGACATTCTTTCCACGCACAACGGCTATCTTTTAAAGACCTCGCCGCTGATCGAGCGCGTGTTTAAGCTCCGCCACACCAGCGAGCAGACCGCCGACGAGCTGACCACCATTGTGGATCTGGGCGGCACGGTGGTGGATGTGTTCGTTTGGCACAAGGTCTATGGAAAGCTGGAGGCTCCCCTGAATATTTTTTCTCATCACGGCATCGATCAGTTTATTGACGGCATTAAATCCGGCCGCTCCTCGGAGCTGATGCACATCACCGCAGGCTATCATTACCACACCGTCCGCGCCGACGGCGAGCAGACGCTGAACGCCATAGAAAAAGCGCTTGCCGAAAAGGGATATATCGCCCCCGAAATTTGAATTTACCCCTATAACGGTATAAGAAAAGCACGCAGACGGCAATGCCGTCTGCGTGCTTTATTTAGGTTTGATCGTTTTTTTGCTCGGAGGGTAGTGCGGCGTGGCACGTGCCGCTCATCGCGCAGTGCTTACATCCACAGCCACAGCCGCCTTTGCCTTTTTTCTTTGCACGAAGATGAAAAAACACGATCACACCGACGATCACTGCCAGCACCGACAGGACCACGATATTTCCCCAGTTTTGTGAAAGCCATTGCAGCATACCGTCAACTCCTTTCGGGATCATGCATTCTGCTTTTCCGCAGAAGCAGCCTTATGCTTCAGATATTTGTTGGGGCGCAGCAGCATATACAAAAATCCGCCAAGGGCAAGGAATGCCGCCACAACACCGATCACGCCAAGCGCGCCCGACACGCTACCGCTGAACAGGCAGCCGAAATTATAGATCATCAACGAGATCAGATAGGCAAAGCCGCACTGATAGCCAATGGCAAAGGCCGTCCACTTGCCGCTGTTCATTTCACGCTTGATGGCACCCATAGCCGCAAAGCAGGGAGCGCACAGCAGATTGAAGATCATAAAGGAATATGCGGCCAGTCGGGTCATACCGCCGAAGTCGGTGACACCGAACACGGCAACGACCTCCTCCTTGGCCACAAGGCCCATAAAGGTTGCCACAGTGGCAGTAGGATCGTTAAATCCAAGGGGTGCAAACATCCAAGAGAACGCCCCGCCGATATACTCAAGCCAGCTCTTTTGCAGTGCGTCGTTGCAGAACACCAACGAGCCGTTTGCATCGGTACCGATGCTGGAGAAGAACCAGATCACAACAGTAGAGGCCATGATCAGCGTTCCCGCCTTTTTGATAAAGGACCAACCGCGATCCCACATCGAGCGCATCACGTTGCCAAAGGTGGGCATATGGTAGGGAGGCAGCTCCATAACAAAGGGAGAAGGCTCGCCTGCAAAGGGCTTGGTCTTTTTGAGAATAATGCCCGACACGATGATGGCGGCCATACCGATGAAGTACGCGCTGGGCGCCATCCACCACGCACCGCCGAACATTGCGGTGGCGATCATAGCAATGATGGGCAGCTTTGCGCCGCAGGGGATAAAGGTGGTGGTGATCACCGTCATACGGCGATCGGCCTCGTTTTCAATGGTGCGGCTGGCCATGATACCGGGCACGCCGCAGCCCGTACCGATCAGGATCGGGATAAAGGATTTGCCGGACAGGCCGAACTTGCGGAAGATGCGGTCCAGCACAAAAGCAATACGCGACATATAGCCGCAAGCTTCAAGGAACGCCAGCATAATGAACAGCACCAGGATCTGCGGCACGAAGCCGAGCACTGCGCCAACGCCCGCCACAATACCATCGATCACAAGGCTGCGTACCCAGCTGTCCTCTTGCATATCCATGGCGTCAAACAGGCCTTCAAACAAAACGGGAACGCCGGGGATCCACAAGCCGCTGACGCCCTCGTCGCCGGGTGCGGGAGCCTCTTCCATAACGGCCTCCAGCCAAGCATCAAGGGTCAGCTCGTTCCCCTCTTTGTCAAAGCCGGCGGAAAGCTGCGAGCCGTAAGCGCCGACCGCCTCTTCAAAGGCGCCAAAATCGGGTTCATCCCCGCTTTCGGGATCGTAAAGCTTGCCAAGTGCATCGGTTATGGTATCCAGGCCCTTGATATCGTCCTTGGTCAAAACGTTGCCTGCAACGATCACAGCTGCTTGCTCCATCACGTGCTTTTCAGCCACGTATTCTTCAACCAGCTCGTCGTGATTGGTGATACCAAGCAGGAAAAATCCGTCGCCAAATAAACCGTCGTTGGTGAAATCCGTCACCCACGTACCAACCGTGCTGACAGCGATGTAATAGACCAAAAAGATGATGGCCATAAAAATAGGAAGTGCAAACACGCGGTGGGTCAGCACGCGGTCGATCTTTTCAGAGGTCGTGATCTTTCCTGCGTTCTTTTTGACGTACACACCCTTCAGGATGCGCTCTACGTAGGAATACCGCTCGTTGGTGATGATGGCCTCGGCATCGTCGTCAAGCTCACGCTCGGCGGCGACAATATCCTTTTCGATATGCGCGATCACGCTTTCGCCTACCTGCAGCTTTTCCAGCACGCGGCAGTCGCGCTCAAACAGCTTGATGGCATACCAACGCTGCTGCTCCTCAGGCAGGTCGTGCACCACGGCCTCCTCGATATGAGCGATCGCATGCTCAACCACGCCCGAAAAATGATGCACGGGCACGGTCTTGCTGCTTTTGGCGCTTTCCAACGCCAGATCTGCCGCCTCGTTGACGCCGTCGCCCTTCAGCGCAGACACCTCGATCACAGGGCAGCCCATCGCCTTGGAAAGTCCCGCAAGGTCGATCTTATCGCCGTTTTTGCGGACGATATCCATCATATTGATGGCGATCACAACGGGGATGCCGATCTCGGTCAGCTGTGTGGTCAGGTAAAGATTGCGCTCTAGATTGGTACCGTCCACAATGTTCAATATCACATCGGGACGCTCCTCGATCAAATATTTGCGTGCCACGACCTCCTCGGGCGTGTAAGGAGAAAGTGAGTAGATGCCGGGCAGGTCGGTGACGATCACGCCCTCGTGCCGCTTGAGCTTTCCCTCTTTTTTCTCCACGGTCACGCCCGGCCAGTTCCCTACAAATTGGTTAGAGCCTGTCAGCGCGTTAAACAGCGTGGTCTTGCCACTGTTGGGATTGCCGGCAAGTGCGATCTTAATGCTCATAGTTTTCCTTTCTCAAGTTAGTTAAGACTAACGATTTATTTAAAATAGGATACAGCGTAAGGGGGCTTATTCAACCTCGATCATTTCGGCATCGGCCTTACGCAATGACAGCTCATAGCCGCGCACCGTGATCTCAAGCGGGTCGCCCAAGGGTGCCACCTTGCGCACCTTGATCTCCACACCCTTGGTAATGCCCATATCCATAATGCGACGGCGCAATGCGCCCTCTCCGTGGAGCTTTACCACCTTGGCGCTTTTGCCGATCTTAACATCTCGCAACGTGTTCATAGCTGCTCCTTTCAAGCTTTTTGTTAGTCCGTGCTAACAAAAATGAAATGTAAAAAGTTAGCGTTTGCTAACACGTAAATTATATGGTATTTCCATCCATTTGTCAAGTGTTTTTCACAAGTTTTTTTGTTTTTGTGCATCCTGCGCATAGTCCCTTAAAAAACGGTCGGTCACCGTGCGCAAAACAACCAAGCGACAAGGCAGACGCCAATGGCGTCTGCCTTGTGTTTATTTCAAGCATTTCAATATAGCATAAGCGGTTTTTTCCGGAAGCGTGATGCTCCACGCATCGCCGTTGCGCTTGACCATACTTTCCTTTTGGTCAAATGGAGTATAGACCTCTATCTCACCGCCAAAGCGCAGCGCAACGTTCTGCTCTACGCCCACCGGCTCTACCTTGTTTACATAGTTTACGCGGCTGCGGTGGAAACGCATCTCATCCAACTTGTGATCGATATCGGTGTCATAGTCTGCCGCCAACAGATGCAAAATGATGCTGTCCTCTTTTTCAAAGGCGGTGATCAAATAGCCCTTAACAGACAGCACCTCCAAGGGCATTTCACCAAGATAACCGCGCACGGTCTCGATCAGCGCATCGGTGATCTTCCCCTCCGACATACGGTGCGGATTGAAGAGCAATCCATTTTTCACCTCTCGCCACACGCAGGGCTCATCCACAGGCGCTATCTGCGTTTGAGAGACCCAATCGGCATACTTGTGCCATACGCCGTTTGCAACGCCGTCAAAGAAGTCAGCAGGATCAGCAAGCACAGGTCGGGTGGGTAATTGCCATCCGCTTGGACACGTAGACAGGGCGCTGGGGCCTGTCACGATCACTCTGCCGCCGTTGGCGATATAGCGTTGCATTGCCTTCTCTTCCTCGGCATTTATTTTGACGGCAGAGGGCACTACCAAAGCGGCATATTCCTTTGCGTTTTCGGGGAAAGAAAAAACGGTATTGGCACTGATGCCCGCTTCAAAAAACGCGCGCAGCGTGGCGCCGTAATCCTTATAATACCCCTTTTGCAAATTGCCGAAAAAGGTATGGTCTCTGGTCTCTCCGCTGTAATATACGGCAACACGGGCAAGCGATCTGCCGCCGAACAGATCGGGATGCTCCCTTTCAAACGTAAAGGCTTTGCCGATCAGCGCAGACTCCTCAGGAAGCGTGTTCAGAATATGATCGGGAAGCCCCAAACGAGATTTGAGCGTAGAAAACAGGCAATCGGTATCCAGCATCTTGTTCACCGCCCAAATGATATTGGCCGAAGGCTCGGTAAAGCCATAGCCCGTGGAAAAGGAACGGATACCGTTTTCTCTTGCCACAGCCTGATGGTGCGAGAAATTGACCAAACGCTCGGGAACAGGTACGTTTACCGTGACAGGATCCTGCTTGTAGGGAGGCGTGTTACCGCTCATTTCGGAATGCACGTAGTTACTGCCGCCCAACGCAAACACGCGCGCATCGCAGGCCTTTCCCGTGGCGGAATACGAGGCGCTGTTGGCGCCGCAGGTGATCAAAGGGAAATCCTTGGGCAGCTCGGGGGTCAGCGCTTCAAAAAAGCGTTTGCCCGCATCATAGCGCATATCGATCCACGCATTCCAGTGGGGATTTTCCCAGTTTCCCCAAAACTCCGTGTTTTCCATTGAAGGGAGATCAATGCCGGTGCGACGCTTGAAATCCGCCCTACAATGGGGGCAAGCGCAGGAGTTAAAGTGCATATAATGCACCGAATCCTCGCAGGCAAGTCCATCAATGCCCGTATCGGCCACCAGCCGTTTGGCATAATCGCAATAGGCCTGTACAAAATCAGGGTTGTTATAGCAAAAGCCCTCAGCGGCATATTGAGGATAATACAGCGCCTCGCCCGTGCGCACGTCCAGCATCCGCCAGTCGTTCAGCCGCTTACCGCGGTATTCCCAGCTTGCGGCGACCTCGCGCGAGGGCGAAAGAGGCAGATGCGGGCCGCTGTGCAGCATCACGTGGCGCATCTCCTCACGGGTGTCGTAGCGGTGGACAAGGTTGACCGAATGGCGGTCATACAGCTCGATGCCGTACTTGTGCAATTCCTCTGCAACCGTGGCGATATAGTCGTGCAAAAGCGTAAAATAGGGGAGAAAATCCCATCTGAAATGTGCGCCGAATAAGATCACCGTGGTCACGCCCGCCTGCGCGGCGGCCTCGGCGCGGCGTTTGATCTTTTCGTGAACGTCACTGTTCGGCCAATTCAGATCCTCCCACTTGATCCACCAGTTGATCAGGCGTCTTGGGCGAGCCAGGCCTTTGGCAGAAGGACTATTTTTTGCTCCGTTTTCCATAATCATAGGCTCCTTGACTGTTTGATAGCCTTATTATAACACAAGTGTGCAGAGCATTCAAGTGCATTTCGTTCAGCGCGCAGGCTTAAAGAACGGTTTTAAATCACAACGGCGGCAAGGTTATCCTGCCGGCCATCCCTGCCAACAAAAAGGGCACCCCGTGTGGGGTCGCCTTTTTGTTGGCAGGGATGGCCGGATTCGAACCGACGGATACCAGAGTCAAAGTCTGGTGCCTTACCGCTTGGCGACATCCCTATGTGGTGTTGCTGAAACAACGTACATCATTATAACACAGCAAGCGCTGTCTGTCAAGAGAAAAGTTTCCATTTTTACTTTATTTTCTCTTTCTATCATACCCGATCTGCTTCTGCTTATGCAAAAGAGCACCGCTTTTGCGGTGCTCTTTTGTGTTATAACTGCGGATCTACGGTAAAATATACTACAAATTCTATATCTACCTCACGCTGTACATCGGGCTGATAGCAAGGAATGCGTAAGCGATAGGAGCCTGCCGCCAAGGGCGGATAGGTGGCGTGATACGTTCCGCCGCCTTCGACAAAGATCAAGCCATAACTGTTTTGCGCTTCATGCGGCTCCACGCAAAAAGGCTCGACCAGCTCATCTCTGATCATATTAAAGGTCAACACCTCATTCCACGCACCGTCGCAAAGCTGCTCTACCGACAGATGCTGATACCGCACCAAAACGGCATAATCGCTATCATTATAAAAAGTAAGGGTCAGCTCCTCAAGGGGTGCCGTCAATGCCTCATTTGTGATTTCAAGGCGTAGCAAATCGTTTTCCCAAACCCCTTCGCGCAAAATGCACTCACCTGCTACGGGCTTAAGAGGCTCGGCGATCGGTGGCTCTTGTCCGCAGGAGCAAAAAAGCATCACCGCACAGCACAATAAGCATAGAAATTTTCTCACGACCCTCTCCTTATCCGGTGCTGTAAAGCTCGCCCTTTCGGGCGTGCAATACTCACCCTCTTTTCCCTAAGTATTTACACCAATGGCGTGCCGATCACGGTGATGGGCTTGCCCTCAAAGATCTCTCTTGCATTGCGCACATAATCGGCGCATTTGAGATCGCGTGGGCGGTGCAACGTTTTGGTGGGCGTACCAAAGCCCACCTCATAAAGCCACGGGCCCATATAGCCGCCCTCGGTCAAGGTCTTGTAGACTGCCTGCCAGTCCACCTTGCCCTCGCCGGGAAGCCAGTGGCGCTCATCGATAAAATCATAATCCGAAATATGCGTGGTCACCACACGGTGCACCACCTTTTTGATAAACTCGATCAGATCCTCGCCAAGCAGATGGTTGGTGTCGCAGCAAATGCCAAGACTGTCATCCACGCTGACCAGATCCAGCAGCTCAGCCGAGCAGTTGCCAAGGCAGGTGCGGGGCAGATCCTCCACGGCGATGATGGCATCGTTTCGACGGCCGATCTCGGCCAGCTTCAAAAGGCTCTCCTTACAGGCGGCAATGCGGTCGGGGCGCTCCTCGGTCGTATGAGGTTCGGCACTGGGATGCACCACAAAGCGGCGCACGCCGATCTCTCTTGCTCGTGCGATCAGCTCACCATAAGTCTCTACCGCATTACTGCGGCGCTCCTTGCTCAAGGACGCAATATTGAAAACGAAAAAGGGCAAATGGTACGACCACAGTTCAACGCCAAATTCGCCGGCCCACCGCTTCACGTCCGCCAGAGGGATCGCATCGTGCTGCTCTCTTTTGTTGCCCACCGAAAGCTCCATCACCTCGATGCCGCTTTCCTTGTATGCGGCAAACAGCTCTTTTGTGGGAGCGCCGCCGCTGTAACGTCCGATCTTCATAAAAGCCTCCTTTGTCGCAAAAAGAGGGGTACGCACCCCTCTTTTTGCTATTTTTTATTTATGATAGCCTTTCTTGCGCAGCAGATCCAGCACCACGTTGGGGTTGTTGCAGGTGATCAGGGTCGCGCCGTTGGCAATGGCCAGATCCACGCCCTGCTCATCCTTGACGCAGGCGCCCGCCCAAGGCTCAACGCCATAGGAGGCCATACGGTCAAACTCGGCCTTCTCTGCCATATTCAGCTCGCTATAGGTTGCTCTGAACATGCAACAGCAGTAAGCGTAGTCATAGGGATTGCGCTTGACGCCGCCCATACAGCTGATAGGATAGTACACGTGCTGACGGTACTTTTTGCCATACTTATCGTTGATGTACTCATGCAGCTTGGCATCAAAGGTGTTGATAACGATACGGTCGGTAAAGCCGTACTCGTCCACCATGGCAAGCACACGGTCGCACACGTCGTAGGCAATGGCGTCACGGCCGCCGTGAGGATACTCCTTCAGCTCGATATCAATGGTCATGGTGGGATGATCCTTGATGTAATCCATAAATTCCTTAAAGGTGGGGATCTGCGCACCCTTGAACTGCTCGCCCTTGTGAGAGCCAGCATCCAATGCCTTCAGCTCGGCCAGCAGCTTATCGCAGACCTTGCCCGTGCCGTTGGTGGTACGGTCTACAGTGCTGTCGTGAATGATGACAAGCTCGTTATCGCGGGTCACGCGCACGTCAAGCTCGATCTGGTCAACCCCCAGCTCCACGGCAGCCTTGAAGGCCTCCATGGTGTTTTCGGGATAGTCGGAGCACCAGCCGCGGTGAGCGGCCACCCAGATGTTATTTTTACTTTGCGTCCAATAATTCATTGGTGAAATCCTCCTTAAGTTCAAAGGCTAACGGAAAGCCGTCAAGCACATTGTAGCACAACGGTATCGCCAAGTCAATACGATTTCTTATTTTGATAAGACAATTTCAAGCGAGCCGCCGACAGGCACCTCTACCTTGTAAACGCCCTTGCCGGAAAGCGTCAACTCTCTTGCCGTCCGCCACGCCGTATCCAACACGCGCACACAGCGCGGGGCCTCGTCGACCACGTCCAGATACAGGCAGGCATCGGGTGCGCCCGCAAACACAAAATGGGCCTTTTCTCGTACCGTTACGGTACTATCCTCATAGCAGACCGTCACTGCCTCGGTGTCGCTCTCGGACGTGACTTGGGTATAGGAAGCGGCCACGCCCTTGGCTGTGAGCTTGCCCTTGGCGGCGGCATCGCGGTGCGCACGCCAAAATTCCAAAAATCCCTTGAGATAGGTGTGATGCGCCGCGGGCAGCCCCTCCAGCTTGACCGAGATCTGCGGCACGCCGAACATCACGCACATCAGCTGCTTGGCCACACCTTCCACGGTGTCGTTTTTGTTCCACATCAGCATATCGCTGTGCACCGCCACGCCCGAGAGCATACGCAGATCCACAACACCCGTGCGATTGGAAAGCGGATCGTTGGGGCAATCCGCTACGCGGAGCATATTGCCATAGGAGGACACCACAGGGCCAACGTAGCCCTGACGGAACTCCAGCAGAATATCGGGCTTGATAGCCGTCAACGCCTTATAAACGTCGTCAAGCAGCTGATGCACCGCCTCCTCGACCGAACGGCAGTCCATATTTTCATAATCGGTATTGGACTTGCCCTCCTTGGGCTTAAACTCGTCGATAAAATCCAGCTTCAATCCATCAAGGCCGTAGTCACGCACGGCACGCACGTAGGTATCCACCAAAAATTCGCGCACCTCTTTGTATCGGGGATCCAGCACGTCGGTGCTCAGATGACGGATCGTATAGAGGTATTTACCCTCGAAACGGGTATGGTTTTTGCCGGAATGGCCCATAAAGGGAACCGAATACCAAACCATCACCTTCATACCGATGGCGTGGACGGCATCCACGAATTTCTTCATATCCGCAAACTTTTTGGGCGTGACCTCCCAGTCGCCGCAAAAGGCGTATCCGCGGGAGCTGTCGTCGGTCTGCCAACCGTCGTCGATGATCACGGTGTTCATACCAAGGGTCTTGGCAAGCCTCAGCTCATGCAAAAGCTCGGCCTCGTTCAGCTCCTGATGGAAATTGTACCACGTGGAATAAACGGCCTCAAAGGCCTCCTCGGGCACGCAGGGGATGCGATAACCCATATCCTCCCAATAGGTGCGCACCGCTGCCACCGCATCAAAGATCGGGCAGGCCTTCCGGTCTATGCGAATGTCAGCCTCATAGCTTGTGATGGGCTCGCCACCCTCGGTCAGCAGATTGACGCGAAAATCCAGCTCGCCGTTCTCTTCCACCACGCCGCAAAGGATAGAGGACGCGTTTTTGACATCAGAAAGTGCTACCGTTACCTTGTTTTCTTGACCATAGCCGAAAACACAGAGCAAAGGCGCATTGACGGCAGTGCGTGCCTTGGGTCCCCGTTTGGCCCAGTTGGGACCGATATTGCGGGTGAACTTTGAAAGAGGCTCCCACTGTCCGCAAAAGCCGATCATGGGCTGCAGCCAACGCACGGTAAGGGGTGCGGGGACAGTGTCCTGCTCAAACTCCATCTTGACACGCAGCACGCAAAGATCTTCGGTCTGCTCGACGCAGGTAAAAGACTGCGACACGCAGGCGTTACTGTTGGTCAGGGTGTAAGTCATACCGTTTACTTTCAATTCATTCATCTTTACTTCTCCGTTATTTCCAGAATTTTGTCCGCAATACGCTCTGCAATGCGATACATACCAAGGTCGCCGGGATGCGCCGCCACCCCACTATGCTCAAACAGCCCCTTGGCCATATTTTCATCCTGCTCTCCGAGATCGCCCAGATGCACCAAAGGATAGCCATTTTGGGCGGCCACACGGCGGATGGGCTCATCGATGGGCTCGTGTGCCCAGAACAGATCGGTCAGAACGATCTTGGCGCCCCCCTTGGCAAAGGCCTTGACCATTTTGTCAAATTGAGGATATAGTGCGACCTCCTCCAGCTTGTGTCTTACCGCGCGGCTCCAGATATTCTCGCCAATGCGGATCACAACGATATCGGGCTCAAAGCGCAGAAAATCGTCGCACTCCTCTAAGACTGTGTCATCCCAATAGTTGACCTCCCAACGGGAGAAGTTGGCAAAGGCGTAATCTACCCTGCCCCACTTTTCCTCAAGCAAGGCCACGGTCTGATGCACATAATCCTTTTCGGGGCAGCTTGCGGCCATCCCCCAGTCATAGGGCCAGCCGATCTCGGGCTTGGGACCGTGACGGGTGATGGAATTGCCGATAAACAAAATTCTTTTTTTGCCGCCGCGGTCTACAACGCGCAAATGATCCAGGTCACGCACCTGCTCGGTTGCGGCAACGGTATTTTGTTCAATTCCCATTTTCTTACTCCTCCACTACAAGATAGCCATATGGGCTAAGGCGAAATTTTTCACCCTTGCGACGCGCGCCGTAACGCAGCAGCGCTCGCTTGCCCACCACCGATCCGGAAAGCGACACGGTGACGGGAGCAGCCGTTGTGTTGATCAGCACCGCAATGCGCGCATCGCCCAGCACACGCAAATAGGAGATCACTGCATCCGGCAGGTTGTTTTCCAAAAAGATCTGCTCACCCTCAGCCAAAGCAGCACACCTGTGCCGCAATGCGTGCAAGGTCTTGACCAGTTTTAAACGTCGCACACCGTCGGCGGTGAAAGCGCCCGACCAATCCATTGCACTGCGCCTGCCATAGTCACGGTTGGAGAACATACAGTTCTCGGCGGCATCGCACAGCTCCACGCCGTTCCACAAAAGCGGCACACCCTCATAGGTGGTGGCAAGCACCAGGGCGGCATCCACGCCGCGCGCGGTCATCAATCGCTCGTTGCGCTCTGTTCCCACATCGCTTGCGGTATCGTGATTATCCAGTGCACGCATCAGCTTCTTTGTGTTTTTTTCATACCGTTCGCGCTCGTTTTCAAACATCACGCGCAAGGCCGAGGCACTCTCGCCTCTGGCAAAGATCTGTCTTGCCCGCTTTTGAAAGTCGAAGGAATATCCCATATCAAAGGTGCCGTCAATATAGGCGGGCTCAATACCCTCATTCAAGGTAATGAGGTCCGGCTTTTGCTTTTTTACGTATGCAAACGCCTCTTGCCAGAAATCCAACGGCACAGAATCGCCCACGTCACAGCGGAAACCGTCAACGCCGTATTCGGTTACAAGAAACATCATGTTTTGCATCAGATACTCACGAAGCGCCCGACTTGAAAAGTTCAAACGCGCAAAGGGCCAGCGATCCGGCACCTTTACGTTGCCCTTTTCATCCCGCTCTACAAAATCCGGATGCGCCTCGATAAAGATCGCCCGTCTGCCGCAATGCAAATAGACCAGATCGAACAGAACAAGTAACCCAAGGCGGTGCGCCTCGTTGACGAAGGCCTTCAGATCCTCCTCGGTGCCGTATTCCGCATCCACGTGGAAATAGTCGTTGATCTTGTAAGGGTTTTTGGGGTTGTTTGTATGCGAGGCGATCTGTCGCCGGCTCCAGTAATCCGGATCTTCATCGTCATCCTGCACGTAAAAGGGGCAAAGATAAACGATATCTACACCCAGCGAAGCAACGTGCGCAAGTCGCGCAGTTGCCGCCTTCAGTGTTCCCTCCGGTGTAAAGGTGCGCAGAGCCATTTGGTATAGGATCTTATTCATAAGCTTCCCTTCCGTTTTTTACTCATATTCGCTCCGTTTGGCAAGAGGTTTAGTCAAGGGCGATCTCAAGGACAGGAGCAAGGGTGAAGTCTACCGTCTTTTCGGTGATGATACCGTCCTTTGCCACACAGAAGGTCACAACACCCGTGCCCTGTACTGTGGCGGAGTTCTCGCCAAGCGAAAGCACCTCACCATCCTCGCTCTTTGCCCAAACGGCGGTCTTTCCGTCACAAACGCACTTCAGCATCACGCCAAAGGGCATCTCCACGTCATACTGCTCTGCGCCCACGCGCAAGGTGGCGTGGCGCAGGAAGTCAGGCTCGCGATACCAATCCATCGCAAGGAAATACACGTGACTGCCGCCTTCGGCCTGACGGTAAACGGCAAATTCCACATCATCGCCGCAAGATGCCCACACAGGCTCGGCGGCATTGGCCCACTCGGCCATTTTAACAAGCTCCCGCTCGTAAATTGCGGTAATGGCAGGATGGGAGGGATAGGCGTAGGTGTTGAACAAGATCACCTCTCCCTTGCCCCTGCGATACACGCAGACAAGAGGCGTGCCGTCATCGCAAGCGGCCAACACCTCGTCGGGCTTTTGGGCGTTTTCACACACCGAAACGGCAACTCCGTTCACCGTCTTTTGTACGAATTTCGGCACACCGTTTGCAAAATTCATTGCATTTTCGGCAAATTCCAGCTCGCCGTTATATACGGCATCCATATCGCTTGTTGCGGTCAGATGCGCTCTGGTCAGCAGCAGTCTGCCTCCTCTTTTTACATAGGAGAGCATCTGCTTGGCGTCCCCCTCCTCGCAACGGTTATAGGCGAGGAAGGCCAATGCGCGGTGAGCGTTCCACGTAGCGGGCTTGCCGCTTGCGGGAATGATATCAAGGGTACCGTAGGGCGTACCGCTGTGATAGCCCTGAGGCTCGTTTTCGGGGCACGCGTGCTTATACACGGCACAGTTGACCGCCGCCTTGGGATAAAAAGTCTTCAACAGCTCCCAGCTATCCTCGGCTGCGCTCTGCGGGCGGCGCACACCCCAGATATTGTTTTTGCCAAAGAAGTGCACGCCGTCATCACGGCCGTGGACCAATGCCATAGGGCTTGTATACGTACCCGTGCGGCTATGGGAGGACACGTAGCGATAAAAATCCTGCTGCTCCTTCAGGTGCGCACGGCAGGCCTTGCTAAAGCGGTGGTGATGCTCGTAGTACTCCTCCAAGCGCCACAGGCCCTCCTCGGTATTAATGTCGGTCGCACCCTGCATATAGGAGGCATACAGCGCCAAGCGGTAGCGGCGGTAGCGCGCAGGGCTTTCGTGGGGTGTGGACGACCATTGCACGGCGTGATGCACGCCAAAGGCGGGCATTTTACGATCTCTTGCCACACCGCGCAAAAAGCCAAGAAGCGGCTCCATCGTAGAGTACATCGTCTCGGCGCCAAGCCAGCTGTAGCCCGCCTCTGCCATCGCGCCGAACAGGCAAGCGGGGCCGGTGTGGCGAGTATCCCACGGGCGGCGATAGCTTGCAAGAGACTTCACCGACTGCTCGTGCGCCGCTCTGTAATCGGCCGGCATGGCACGGTCCGCGAATACATTGCGTGGGCCGCTTGTATAAAAATGATTGAGTGCACTGTGGTGAGAGGAGGTATGATCGGGATCCTCGTCAAAGGCAAATGCAAACAGATCGCCGATCATTTCCTTGGTGTGCGTATCCTGCTTATGCAATCCCCAGTAATACTGCGCACCGTCGCGCTCGTGGAGCTGAATGCCGTGGAAGCCCTTGCCGCCAAGCAGCTCGACCTGAGGCTGAGTGGAAAGGCCCGGCAGCTCGCGGCCGTCGGACATCAGTACGTAATGGAGATCAAGCTCCTTCATCAGTCGGCGGAAGCGGCGCCACATCGGCACGTTGACCGTGCGTGTGCCCGACCAGCGATACGTGGGACGAATGGTGATCAGATCACCGACGTTGTTGGAAAGATACCACGCAAGATATTCCTCCATACTGGTATCATCCTGATGCACGTAGATCATATCCCCCGTGCCCGTGATCACCCGATCCTCGGTGCGGCAGACAATGCGAGAAACGGCGCATTTGATCTCATTTTCTTCGCAAAACAGGCTAAAACTCGCCCCGTTACAGGGCTTTTTACAATCCAGTAGGATACCGTGAAGGCCAACTTCACGGAAGGTGTAGCTTTCCTTCCCTGCCAGTGCATCGCTATGGCAGGTCAGGGTCACTGTGGTGTTCGGCTTTGCGGTGCGTACCAACACACGCGCTTTGCCGCCCGCACTTGCCACCTCGGATACAGCGATCACCGACAGTGCCGCATCGGGCTGCTCGGCGACACCGATCTCGTAAAAAGTATAGGGCAGCGGCTCGTGATAGTCGGAGATCAGCTCATACGTGATCGTGTTTTCGTTACAAAGCAGATCTGTGGGCAGATCCAGCCCCCACTCGGAATAGCGGTGGCAACGCTCAAAGATCTCACCCGTAAAGATCACGCGGCCGTTGAGGCGCACGCGGAATTCGGGCCACTCCTTGCGGCTGAGATACTGCGCCACCCAATCCATTTTTTCGCAGTCGGCAGTACTTTCGGTAAAGGCCGGTAGCAGATTGTGCCCATTGGCAGAGAGGTGGGGCTGCTCAACATAGCACTCGCCGCGATAGCCCTTGCCCTCGATAAACACGCCCACGTGGGCGGTGTCGGTTGGAATTTCGATCTCACGGAGCAAGGACATGGCGTCATAGCTGCCTGCAGAGAACGGCAGCACGTAACTGAAATCGGGCTCGCCTGCCACCGAGCGAGGGTCAACGCCCTCCTTTTTCAGGCGCACGTCCACACGCATCTGCAAAAAGCCGCCCTTGGCAAAGGTCAGATTTTTGGCGCTGACCGTGATGCCAAAGCACCACGCAGTGGGCAGCGGCTTCATGGTAAGATAAGAGAGTTTGGGACGCCACGCAACCTTTTTATAAACGCGCTTTAAGTAGGTTTCAAATCTTTTGCAAGAAAGGTTCAAACAATAGCGATCCTTGATGGCGTGCGTTGTATCCAGCGCATCGCCAAGCATACGGTAGAGGAACAGCGCATCGGGCTCGTCCTTCCAAAAATAAAACTGCTCGGTCTCACCCACGGTAAACAGGCGGTAACGCATATCTTCTTTTTTGTCAAGAGAAAAAGAAAAGCTTGCGCCCTTTCCCTTTGGGCGCACGGTGGTTCCCCGATCACCGCCGTCATAGATCTGCGTATAGCGTTCAAAGCTCATGTTGTTACTCTCCTTTCGGGTCGTTGCATTCATTATAGCACAGCCGTTCCTATTGTGCAAGACGGTTACAAAGTTTTCCGCAAGCAGTTAAAAACGACCGCAAAACGAAAGATCCCCGCTTTGCGGGGGCCTTTTTTGTCATTTTATAAGGCAGAAAAGTAGCCGAAGTTCACTTTTTTTCAACGCTTGGCGTACCGTTTCCCGAAACAACGTTGCTGATGCTTACGTTTTGCAGTCCCCCTTCACGAAGTACGGATACAACGGGAAATTGGGTGCGCATTGCAACAACGTTCGTAATCGTGCTGTCCTGCAGATAACCGTCCACACGGATCGCCTTTTTGATATTGTTGTAGATCACGTTGGAGATCGTGATATTGCGAATGCTTCCCGGCAAATTTCTGCCGTACACCTGATCCTTTTCTCCCAAAAAGATACCGCCGCAGACCACATCCTCGGGGGAGGTATCGATCACGCCGTCAATGATGACGTTGCGGATGCTGCACTCGCAGGGCAGCAAACGCACCAGATAGCAAAGAGAAGAATAGGCGCGCACGTTGCGGATCGTTACGTTGTAGATATCGGGATCACGGCGCGTCCAATCATTGTGCATCACGTGTGTGCTGCCCAGCGATCCACCGGGACGGTACTCGGGGGAGGCGATCGCGGTCAATGCGACCACGTCGTCACCCGTTTCTCCCGTAATATCCGAGATCGTGATATCGTGACATCCGTTGCGGAGGTCGATGCCGTCTTGATTTTCCATATTTTGCAGCATGCCGTCGATCATTTTATTCATACGGGCATCAAAGCAGATCTTTTCAACGCATCCGTTTGCGCAATCCTCCAGCGAGATCGCCCAGCCATGGCTTTCACGTATCGTGATACCGCTGATCGAAAAACCGTTTACGCAAGCAAGCAAAATGCCGATGCCTCTCCAATCGCCCGTTTGTGCTTCTCCGTCCTTGCCCGCGTCTGTGCCGTAAGAATAATCGTGTCTGTCCGCAAAGGTGATCTGCTCAGGGCTTCTCCTCTGCTCCTCAATCCAATCGGCGTGCTTACAGATATCCTCTACGGTAAAGGGACAGGGATCTTTCAGGATCTTGCCCGAATCACCCGTGGCGCGAGGATGGTCTGCACCCTCCAGAACAGCGCATCCTTCTCCCTTTATATGTATATTGAAAAGAGGCTCGTTTTCCTCAATACCAAGGCCGCAGTTTGCGGAACGAAAGAAATTATCTCTGCACCGATCCGAAAGCTTTAATTTGCAATTCCGAATGATAACGGTCGTATTGCTTGGCAACAGGATCGCGCGATCCAACGACCAATCGCAACGCTCCGGCTCTTTATCGGACTTTCTCGGCTCTATCACAACGATCCCGTCGCGGCCCCTGTTTTCAATGGCAGAATTTAATATATCCGCATCGCTTTCTCCAAAGAAATCGTTTGCATAAACCATAAAAGCACTCCTTTTACATTTTCCGGCGTCAACGTGTTCCACCGGTCTTATAACATAATATAACATACTGCAATTTCATTTTCAATAGCAAAAACAAATCAAGAAAAATTTTTCTTAAGAGACCCCATAAGACGCAACAGCAAAAGCACCGCCCGATTGGACGGATTACGGGTAGAGTTTTCGCATTTGCGAAGCAAATCGACGGCGTGGCCGTCGAGAAAACTCCGGTTATTCGCCGCAGGCGAATTCATCGCTCGTCATTTTCGCCTTGCGGCGAAAAGCTAAGTTTTGCCACGGCAAAACTTGCCCCGCCGTGGATTTTCTTTGAAAATCCACGAGGGTTCTTCACACCCGTAAGACGCGGCAACAAAAAAGGAACACCCCCACAACCGTGGGGGTGTTCCTTTTTTGTTGGAGCGGATTACGGGGCTCGAACCCGCCACCTCGACCTTGGCAAGGTCGCGCTCTACCAAATGAGCTAAATCCGCAATGGTGCCTCCGGTCGGAATCGAACCAACGACACGAGGATTTTCAGTCCTCTGCTCTACCAACTGAGCTACAGAGGCA
>JAZQWJ010000066.1:0-7904 GCA_045632285.1 Eubacteriales bacterium
AACAATAAAGCCCGACACCGCCAAAGCAGTGTCGGGCTTTATTGTTTGGCAGGGGCAGAAGGACTCGAACCCACGACCCATGGTTTTGGAGACCAGTACTCTACCAACTGAGCTATACCCCTGTATGTCGCAGGATTTTTCCTACAACAGTGCTATTATACCATACCTTTCTTCGCTTTGCAATACCTTTTTGCAAAAAAGTTTAAGTTTTTTTCGGGAAATTTGCAAAATTCTATTGACAAGCACACCCCTTTGGTGCTATAATGTTTCTTACCTCTGCGAGCGGGCTTTTTTGTCGTGCCCAAAGCGCCAACGGGTACTCCGCCACGGAGGGAGGTACACGGGTTACATCGTAACCTAAATAAATTTAATGGGAGGTGCCGAAAAAAATGGCTAATGACGCAAGAGTCAAGATTACTCTGGTCTGCACCGAGTGCAAGCAGAGAAATTACGACACAAAGAAGAACAAGAAAAACGACCCTGACAGACTCGAGTTCAACAAGTACTGCCGCTTCTGCAAAAAGCACACTCTTCACAGAGAATCCAAGTAATTCGAGAGGAGCGAAACATGAAAGCAAAGAAAAGCATTGCACTGTTCCTTGTCTTCTCCCTTTGCCTTGCTCTCGCACTTTGCCTTGGCGTTTCTGCTGAGGACGCAGCCGCTGACAACTCCGGCAAGATTTTTGGAATGGAGACCTTTAACTTTGTCTCCCTGATCGTGCTGGCCGTTGTGCTGGTGATCGTTGTTGTCGTTTGCATCGTCAAGCGCGCAAAGGTTGCCGAAAGCGCTCGCGCTTATAAGAGCGAAATGAAAAAGATCACTTGGTTCCCTTGGAAGTCGGTATGGCGTTGCACCGTTTTCGTGCTGATCTGCATGGTTGCCATCGCAGTTGTGGTTGGCTTCCTTGACATCGCGATCTTTAAGGTGCAGGATTTGATGGCCGGCCGCTGATAAGGTAGGCAGACAATGAGCAACATCAATGAAATGAACGTTGGCCTGAAATGGTATGTGGCGCACACCTACTCCGGCTACGAAAACAAGGTTAAAACAAGCCTTGAAAAGGTTATCGAGAACAGAGGACTCGGCGACCTGATCCGCGACATCAACATTCCCGTTGAGATCATCATCGAGCAAAAAGGCGAGGAGCAAAAGGAAGTTGAAGTAAAGCTCTTCCCCAGCTACGTCTACATCAAGATGGTGATGAACGACGAGACCTGGCACGCCGTGCGTAACATTCAGGGTGTGACCGGCTTTGTTGGCCCCGGATCCCGTCCTACCCCTTTGTCCGACGAGGAGGTCCGCTCTCTCAATCTGGAGGGTGTGGCTGAAACCGAAGAAACCGAGCGTCGCGTTTCTCTTGACTTTGTCGAGGGCGACAACGTTATGATCAGCTCCGGTTTGTTCGAGGGCTATAACGGTGTGGTTCAGGCCATTTCCGACGACCGCTTGACGGTTACGGTATTGGTTAAGAAGGGCCGCCGCGACATGCCCGTTGAGATCGAGGCTTCCAGCCTCACTCGCGAAGAAGCCTGATCCGAGCTTCTATAAAACATTCGGATGACTGTGGGAGGGAGAAAAATATTTCAGTTCTCCCGTATCGTACCACTTAAGGAGGTTATTTAAAATGGCTAAGAAAGTAATGGGTTATATCAAGCTCCAGCTCCCCGCTGGTAAGGCTACCCCCCAGCCCCCCGTTGGCCCTGCTCTGGGTCAGTACGGCGTTGCTATCCCCGTATTCACCAAGGAATTTAACGAGCGCACCAAGAACGACATCGGCCTGATCATCCCCGTTGTCATCACTGTTTACGCTGACCGTTCCTTCACCTTTATCACCAAGACTCCCCCCGCTCCCGTTCTGATCAAGAAGGCCTGCGGCATTGAGACGGCTTCTGACAAGCCCAACAAGACCAAGGTTGCAAAGATCACCAAGGAGCAGGTCAAGAAGATCGCTGAGACCAAGATGCCCGACCTGAACGCAGGCTCTATCGAGGCTGCTATGAGCATGATCGCCGGCACCGCCCGCAGCATGGGCATTGAAGTTGTTGACTAAGGAGGGACCGAACAATGGGAAAGAAGTATGCAGATAGCGTAAAGCTGATTGAAAAGAACAGATTGTACGATCCCGCCGAGGCTCTGGCTCTGGTTTGCCAGACTTCCAAGGCAAAGTTTGACGAGACCATCGAGGTTCACGTTCGTCTGGGTGTTGACTCTCGTCACGCTGACCAGCAGGTCCGTGGCGCAGTTGTTCTGCCCAACGGTACCGGTAAGACCGTTCGCACCCTGGTTCTGACCAAGGGCGACAAGGTTGAGGCTGCTAAGGCTGCCGGCGCTGATTACGTTGGCGATATGGAGTACGTTGACAAGATCCTGAAGGAAAACTGGTTCGAGTTCGACGTTGTGATCGCTTCCCCCGACATGATGGGTCTGGTTGGCCGCATGGGTAAGGTTCTGGGTCCTAAGGGCCTGATGCCTTCTCCTAAGGCAGGCACCGTTACCCCCGACGTTGCTCGCGCTGTTACCGAGGCTAAGGCCGGTAAGATCGAGTACCGTTTGGACAAGACCAACATCATCCACTGCCCCATCGGCAAGGCTTCCTTCGGCGACGAGAAGCTGGCTGAGAACTTCAACACTCTGCTGAGCGCCATCATCAAGGCTAAGCCCGCAGCTGCTAAGGGTCAGTATATCAAGTCCTGCGTCCTGGCTTCTACCATGGGCCCCGGCATCAAGATCAACTCTGCCAAGATCGGCTGATTGAATTGATAAAAAGAAAAGCACCGCAAGGTGCTTTTCTTTTTTTATTACGGCGGCGCGGATGCAAATGCACCACCCTTTATTGACCGGCAGATGCGGGGCGACGCCGCCCGCGGCTCTGCCCTTAACGCCGTAAAGTGCAAACATAGCACAAGGCATTCCGTCCTTGCTATTCCCTTTTTTAAAAGGTTTTGGGGGTTCCAAGGGGCGCCTTTTTCAAAAGGCCCCTTGGTCAATTTCCTTCGTTATATCGCCGCACAAAATCGATCAGCTCGTAATTGCGATTGCCCATCAGGATATTGCAGCCCGCCTCGGCCATTTGCCGCCAATTTTCCTCGTTGTCGTGCTCGGCACGCAGAGATTCGGCATAAAAGCGATAGCTGCCCTTGATCTTTTCCCGCAAAAATGCGTTGAACTCTTCGTTTTCGGGGTCAAATTCACCGCTGCGCAGGATAGGCACAAGCCCCTGCTCCCCGATCAAACGTACGGCTTCCTCGGTGCGCTCCACGTCCGTTTGGCCGCTTCTGCAGGCCTTGACGAAATAAGGGGCAAAATGACCGCACTTGGCCTTGATCATCTGTTGAATGGCCACGGCGCGGTGAAACTTGTACTCATAGGGCACCAGCACCGTACGCCACGCGCTGTGCTTTTCGATAAGGGGAAGCACCCGCGCCTCAAAGCAAAAGCAGGGATCCTCCTCGGGGCTGTCGGCATTTCCCGCCTTGTCCAAGGTGATAAAGCAACGGTCCTTGGCCAGTAGGATCAGCTCCTCCAAGGTCGGGATACGGCAATCCGTCAGCCTGCCGTCGGGAAAGATCAGCCGCAAGCGGTTGATCTCCTCCGCCGTCCAATCCAAAACAAGATCGCTGTGGGGCACCCAAGCCGCATCGGCGGAGCGCAAGGCCGCAACGTTTGTGGTACGGGTCAGGCTATCGTCGTGCATCACCACCGGTACACCGTCCTTGGTCACACGGATATCGGCCTCTACAATATCCGCCCCCGCCAAAATGGCGCTGCAAAACCCCTCGGCAGAATTTTCGGGGTAGTATTGATTGCGGTCGCCGCGGTGGGCACAGGACATCAGCCGTCCGTTTGGTGTGTGAAACGCCTGCCATTTTTCTTCAAAATCCCATTTCCGCACGGCCTGCCGTGTCTCGGTCTCCCACACGGGCACAAAAGCATTTAGATCCAAGCAAAACACCTCGCTCTCGTCCCCATTATAGCATACCGAGCGCAAACACGCAAGGGGGACCTCGCCGCCTCTTTATTCCCCCGCCGTAAAGCTCAACACGCGCACCTGTCCCCCACCGCCTTCCAAAGCGTGCGGCATTCCGTCGGGCAACAAAAGCAAACTGCCACCCTTAAAAACCACCCTTGTCAGCCCGCTTGACTCCAGCCCCACCTCTATGACCTCGCCCGAAACCGGAAACAGCGAAAAAAGTGCCAAAAAATCTGCGTTTTCAAGATCGCGCAGCAGCACGTCTCCCGCCAAAAGAGAAACGCGGCCGTCAGCCTCGCGCCGCAAAACAGTACCCGAAAGACCGCTTGGCGCATAAAATGTTACCGTAAGGGGCAGTAAGCCCGCGGCGGTTACGGCATCGGCCTTGACCACGGCAGAAAACGCCACGCCGTTCAGTTCCCCCGCAACGTCTGCGCAAAAGCCGCCGCAAAACACCGAAAAAGGATCCTCTGTCCCCTTGGCGCACCCCAAAAGGACCGCAAGCAACAGCAACAGCACCGCCGCAACACGCACGCTCTTTTTCATATCGCACGCCCCCTTCTTTTTTGAAATCCTATGCAAATCCCGTAAAAAAATGCCAAATAGCCCTTGTCAAAAGACAAAAATTGTGCTATGATGACATGGATAGGAGCTTATGAGGTCAGTTTACCTTCCGCCGTGGCGCGCCCTTGCCACAATTGACACAGCCGCCCTTGCCAACAATTATCGCCTGCTGCTGCAGCGCGCCCAAGGGGCCGATGGCAGCACGCAGATCATGGCGGTGGTCAAGGCCAACGCCTATGGGCACGGTGTGGCCCGCGTATTGCCCACTTTGCTAAACGAGGGGTGCCGCCACTTTGCCGTAGCCACGCTGCAGGAGGCCCTTGAGGTACGCCACCTTTGCAAGGAGGCCGAGATCCTGATCTTTGGCTACACGCCCCCCACAAGGCTCCCCTTGCTAGCAAGAGAACAGCTGACGCAGTCTGTTTTTTCGCGGGAATACGGCCGCGCCCTTGCCCGCGTGGCAAGCAACGCGGGCTGTCGCATCAAGGTGCATCTTAAGCTTGACGGCGGCCTTTGCCGCGCGGGGCTTGAGCCCGATCCCGCCTCTCTTGCCCGCTTTTATCGGCAGCTGCGCCGCCACCTTGACGTGACCGGCCTGTTTACCCACTTCCCCGCCGCCGATACCGATCCCAAGGGCACCGCGTTGGCTTTGGCGCGCTTTTTGCAGTGCAGACCGGCGCTTTCTGCGCCGGAAGTGCCCCTGTTTTGCCACGCCGCCGCCTCGGCAGCGGCACTGACGCTCCCCTCCTGCGGCTTAAACGGCATTCGCCCCGGCCTTGCGCTTTACGGCATCTCTCCCGTTAAGACCGACCTGCCCTTGCGCCCCGTTATGGCGCTTTATGCCCCCGTGGTGCAGCTGCGCCGCGTCCCCAAGGGCACCCCGGTTGGCTACGGCGGCAATTTTGTCACCAAGCGCCAATCTCTGATCGGCACCCTCCCCATTGGATATGCTGACGGTGTTTTTCGCTGTCTCAGCGGCTTTTGCGTTACCCTGCTTCACAAGGGGAAGCGCTTTTCCGCCCCCATCGTGGGGCGCATTTCAATGGATTCCTTGACCGTAGACCTGACCGACACCCCCGCCCAACTTGGCGACAGCGTTTGCCTGTGGCAAAGCGCCGCGCCCCCCGCCACCTATGCAAAAACCATCCCCTATGAGCTGTTGACCGCCCTTTCTCAGCGGGTGCAACGGGTAACAAGATAAATCAAAAAGGAAAAGAAGGATATGATCGCCTTTTACGAAAACAGAAATACCGAGTTTTACAGTCGAAACAGTGCGGGGGGCAAGCACCGCCTGCACTGCACCGCCCACCTGCACTATCACCTGGAGCTTGTGTTGATGCTGGAGGGAGATTGCCTGGGCTTTTCGGATTTTGAGCAATGCAGCATTACGCCGGGTGATGTGTTTTTGACCTTTCCCAACCAGATCCACCGCTTTGAAAGCCACGGGCCGGAGCGCTATTATCTGTTTATCGTCAGTCCCGATATGTGCCCCGAGCTTACCGCACTGTTTACGGGCTCGGTGCCCCGCTCGGCGCTGATCAAGGGGATCGGCAACGACCCCGAGATCCTTTCTTTGTTCCGGCGGCTGTCACAGATGAAGCAGCCCCAAAGCACCTTTGAGGAGGCCGAGCGCCGCGGGTATCTGTTGGCGCTGTTTGGCAAGCTCCTTGCCAAAATGGAGCTGACCCAGGCCGCCCACGGCGACTCTCGCTCGTTAAAGACCATTGTCAACTACTGCACCAAAAACTATACCCAGGATCTCTCTCTTTCGGTATTGGAGCAGGAGCTACACATCAGCAAATACTACATCTCTCACCTGTTTTCGGACAAGCTGCACATCGGCTTTAACGACTATATCAATTCTTTGCGCGTGTCCTTTGCCTGCCAGCACCTGCGGCACAGCGACCGCTCGATCACCGAGATCAGCGACCTTGTGGGCTTTGGCACGCTGCGCACCTTTAACCGCGCATTTTTCAAGCAGATGGGGCGCACCCCCGGCGAATACCGCCGCGCCTCGCTTGCACAGATCTCGCCCGTAAAAAACTGACGCATCAACAAAAAGAAAGGATATTTTATGGAACGCATCGCTTCTTTTTCGGTGGATCACGACAAGATCACACCCGGTATGTATATCTCCCGCATCGACGGAGACGTCACCTCCTTTGACCTGCGCACCCGCACCCCCAACGCGGGCGACTATATGGACAACGTCACCATGCACTCAGTCGAGCATATGCTGGCCACCTATCTGCGCGGCGGTGAGATCGGCAAAAGCGTGATCTATTTTGGCCCTATGGGCTGCCGCACGGGCTTTTATCTGCTGACCCGCGACCTCGCCCCCCTTGCCGTGCTGAACGCACTGAAAAACGCGCTTGCGGCCACTGTTGACCACCAAGGGGAGGTCTTTGGCAAAAGCCGCAAGGAGTGCGGCAACTATCTGGAGCTGGATATCAACGCGGCCAAAAAAGAATGCGCCGCCTATCTTGACGTGCTGAAAAACCACGACGGAAAGGGAGATTTTTACTATGCAGATTAAAAAGATCGGCATCATTGGTGCCATGCAAATGGAGACCGAGGGGCTCCGCGCCGCCATGACCGAGAAAAGCGAGGTCACCGTCAGCGGCATCCTGTTTACCGAAGGGCTTTTAGAGGGCACCCCCGTTGTGGTGGCCACCTGCGGCGTTGGCAAGGTTGCTGCGGCCATGTGTGCCGAGGCAATGCTGCTGCGCTTTGGCGTGGACGCGCTTTTAAACACGGGCGTTGCGGGCGGCCTTGCCGAAGGGCTTTGCGTGTGCGATGCCGTGGTGGCCTCTCACGTGGTACAGCACGATATGGATACCACAGCCATCGGTGACCCTGCGGGCCTGATCTCGGGGTTGAATATTGTAGAGATCCCCGCCGACCAAGCGCTGTGCGAACTGCTTGCCGCCGCTTGCCGCCAAAACGGCGTTAAGACCCTTGTGGGCACCGTGGCCTCGGGCGACCTGTTTGTAGCCAAGGCCGAGGACAAAACCCGCATCAAGGCGCTGTTTTCTGCCCACGCTTGCGAAATGGAGGGCGCTGCCATCGGTCAGGTAGCCTATACCAACGGCATACCCTTTGCAGTGCTTCGCACCATTTCTGACGGCGGCGACGGTATGGAATTTTCAGAATTTGCACCCTTGGCGGCAAAGGCCTCGGTGGCGATCACAAAAACGTTTGTAAAAGCGCTTTGATCGGCGACACAAGAATAAATATCCCCCCGCGTAGCGGGGGGTATTTCATTTTCGGGCATAGCCCTTACGTCACTGGCGGCGCACAAGTGCGCGTTAGAGGACCTGCCAGTCATGCATGGGTTACTTACTACCCATAAATGGGTCCCGTGGGTCG
>JAZQWJ010000067.1:0-16957 GCA_045632285.1 Eubacteriales bacterium
TGTAGCGTATCGCGGCTTTTTTATCAAGAAACGTCCTCGTAATTGGTGTCCTCGTTCAGGGTGGCCTTGGCATCCTCGTCCAGATAGTCGGTGGGGTCGACCTGCAGGCCGTTTACCGTCATTTCCACGTGGAGGTGCGGCTCGTCGGCCAGCTCGACCATAGCGCTTTCTCCCACGGTGCCGATGACGTCGCCCGCCTTAACGGTGGCGCCGACCACAACGCCCTCGGGCAGCTCGGCAGAGAGATTTTTATAGATGGTATAGGCATTGCCGCTGTGTGCCACGGCCACGCACTGTCCCATATAAAAATCCTCCCAGACCTGTGCAACGGTGCCGTCGGCCATTGCCGACACGTTGGCGCCCGCTACGGTACCGATGTCAATGCCAAGATGCACGCGATAGTCCCCCATCGTGTCGGAAAAGACCTGCAGTTCGGCGCTGTGCTTTTTTTGCATAACCCCCGAAACGGGTAGCAAAAAACGAGTAGGAAGCACGTCGGTGGGCTTGTCCTGTGCGGGAGGGGTCTGCTCGGGCTTTTGTGTGTCCGGCTTTTGTGTGTCGGGGGTGGGAGCAGGGGTGTTGTCGGGATCGGTGATGCCTGCGGGGGTGTCAGGCGTTTCGGTGACGGCGCGGTTGGCGATCACGGTGGTCACAATGATGGTCGTTAGCACTAACAGCATCACGGTGATGGTGATGGTGATCGCACGGGCGCTTTTGTCCTCCTTCAATTTTACAAAAATGTTTTTGCGTTGCTTTGTCATGGGCTTTTCTCCTTTTTTGTTGTTGTGTTCCTATTTTGGCCAAGGAAGCACAGCTTATACAGGAAAAGGGAAAAAGAACGCAAAAATCAAACGACAGCTTTCGTCAAAGCAGCTGCACAAAACCGTTTTGATCGGGTAAAATGGCGGGGTCGTGACAATAGAGCAGGGGCCTTACTGCATATTCCTTTAAAAAAGCGGCACTGCGGGCGGGATCGCACGAGACGCCTGTGGGAATGCCCAGTCTGACGCAGTCGGGGGTATAGCACTCGTCGCCCACGATATAGCGGTCGGTGCCGTTATAGGTAAAGCGCACCACAGAGGAGCCCTTTGCGTGGCCGCCCACGTGAATGACCTCAACATCCTCGGCCACGGTGCAGCGCTGCTCAAAGGTCGTGATGCTTGCGGTGGCGGGCAGGTATTTTTGTCCTTTGGCAAGGGCTTCTTTCTGTATATAGACGGTGGCGTTTGCAAAGTGGTGCAGTGCCTCGATATGGTCGTGATGGGCGTGGGTGATGATGACGTCGGTGACGTCGCTTGCCGACAGCTCTAAGCGGGAAAGGATCTCGACCGGCGAGCAGAAATGCGCCATTTCAAAGCCGGGCATGGTGTCGCAGCCCGCGTCTACCAGAATGTTGCGCCCCTTCGCTTGCAGCAGATAGATGCAAAAGGAAATGGGGCATTTTACCGCGGGATCGCCCCCTGCAAGCACTTGTGAATGGGGCAGAGTAGATTGACCGTATTTTAGTATAAAGGCGTTGGTGATCATAGAGATCCTTTCTTTAACAAAAGTCGCCGTTGGGCGGCTTTTGTCGTAAAATTGCGAATACGTATGCGAAATTTTGCGTCAATTTACAGGAAACGACTGCCAGGTGCCGTTATAAAGCAGCTTGACGGCGCCCTCGTAAAGTGAGAACTGCGTTAGCATCAGCTCGGTTTCGGAGGAGGCGGTGTAGGTGACAAGCGGGCCTTTTTTGACGACGTTGACGCCGTCATAGCCCACCCGGTCTGCTTCAAGATCCACAAAGTAGGCCACCTGACCGTATTCGCGGCTCCAGTGTTGCATCACCGTGGTGCGGCCGTTGCGGAGCTGACCGTTGGTGTCGCCCATGGGCCAAAGGCCGATGGAGGGGGCGGCGGTCTCATACAATCTTGTCAGATTTTTGTGGATATGGCGCTCGGCCTCGCGGGCGGCCTTTTCTTCCTTGGTCATCACCGCCAGCTCCTCGGGGGTGCGGGGGGTATCAAAGGCGTTGGTATAAAGTCCGTGATGGGTGATCTGCACCATATCGCTGCGCAGGAGCTTGGGCGCAAGGCACTCCAGCATTTTGGCGGCCACGGCATCACCGCCGTCCCCCATAAACAGGGTCTTGGTGCCGTTTGCCTCCAGCATCAGCGTGATGGAGGTGTTGTTAAAGTAGGGCAAGCGGCGGTCGGGGGTGTAGAGCAGATCGGGGGAGCAGAGGCAGCGCAGCGCGGCGTTGCCAAAGTGATAAACGGCGCCCGCGCGGGGAACGATGCGGCGGGCGGTGGGAAAGTGGGTGTTGACCGTGCGCTCAAAGGCAGGGAAGTCGGCATCGCGCGAGGCCACGTTACCGTCACCGGGGAAGTTATAAAGAATGTAGTCCACCGACACGCGGTCGGCGTATTTGGGCGCAAAGTGCATAAATGCGCCGATGTGATCGCCGTGGGCGTGAGTAAAGACCCAAGCGGCCACCGCATATCTGCCGTTTTCATCCCTTGCAATGCCGTGACTTTCCAGTGCCTTGAAAATGTCGTCGGCACAGCCCTCGCAGGGCATACCGCCGTCGATCAGGATCGCGCGCCCGTCGGCAAGTTTGATCAGGTACAGCATACCGATCATCGGGTCGTCGTCAAACAGGCCGTAAGCGCCCACGCCGATCTGGGAAAGGAGCACCTCGCCCTCGGTGGCCTCGGCGGGCTTTTGCAGGGGCGTTGTGTCGTTGTATCTGCTCTCCTCGCGCATCACGCGCAGCTCGCCTGTGGAGGAGCTGCGGCACAGGGTCACTACCTCGGTGCCGTTTTCAAAAATGGTGGTATGCAGGGCGGCGTTGGTAGCGGAAAAGCGCTCTTCAAAGCCGTCGGACTTCAGCCCCGCCGCAATGGCGGCGTGCGCCTTTACGGTGCAGTCGGGGCGGATCACCATTTCGGAATAGGTACTGCTTTTCAGCACGGGGATGTCAAAAAATCGGATGAATTGCATTGTGCAAGCCTCCTTTTTGTGGTTGAAATTATGGTAGCATATTCGGGTGGGTTTGTCAATGTTTTTTGGCCAAAACAAATACCGTTATGGCACATATTTGGTTGGAGGGACGCCAAAATGCCGCTTGAAGGCACGGCTGAAGGCGTAGATCGAGGAAAAGCCCGTAAGGGTTGCCACCTCCGATACGGAATGAGCGGTAAGAAGTTCTGCGGCAACGGCCATACGGCGGCGGTTACGATAGGCGATCAGCCCCGTTTGATAGCGCTGACGGAATAAGCGCTCTAAGTGAAATTTGTTATAGGAAAATTGCTGTTCCAGATCGTCAAGGCTCATCGAAAGACCTTGACCCGCATCAAAAAAGCCCTTGATCTGATCAGCTACGGCGTAAAGGGAGCTCATCTCGCTTGTGGGTGTGGCGGCGAAATGATCTCGGATCAGCAGATCCACAAGAGCGGTCATTTTGGATTTTGCCGGCAAAAGATCACCCTGCCCGTGGGCCTCGATCACGCTGTAAAAAAGAGAAAGGGCGGTAGGCTTTTCCGCAAAGGAGATCAGCGGCGAGGCGCCCTCGAAAAAGTTTGGCTGCATGCGCTCTCGCTCTTGCGGCGTGAAGCGGCTTGGGTGCTTGAAGGAGACGGGGATCGATGGGCTCTCGGCGGTGTAGATCATATCAAAATGAATGTGGGGCTGGGAGAGGTTGCTCTCGGTGCAATCAAAGCTATGTGGGACCCCGGGGCAGAGGAGCAGAAACTGCCCCTGCGTGCAGTGATAAGCCTGCCCGTTGTAGGTGAGGACGAAGGCGCCATCGGCCACGTAAAGCAGCTCATAGTCAAAAATCGCACGCTCGTTGATGTGGGTGCCGCGCTTCAGCACCGAGTGCATGGCCACGCGGATATAAGGATTGATGCGATACAGATCGGATACAGTCATAACGTCCTCCGCAAGAAATGTTAAATATGGGGCAAGAAATATCATTTACATTTTAGCACATTTGGTGCATAATGGCAATAGATACCCGAAAGGAGATATAAAAATGTTAAATCAACTGACGTTAAAAAAGAACATTCGTACCTTTTCGATCAGCCCCGAAAATCCAACGGGTGAAAAGGGCAAGGGAGGTATGGCCGTGGAGGGGAGCGCCTCAAATGCGGCCCGCGATCTGGGTCAGGGATGGAAGGTCAATCCCTTCCTTGTGCTGCAGCCCGATACCATCACCGTTATGGCCGACATCAAGGGACAGGGTGCTATCAAGCACATCTGGATCACCGACAGCGCCAAGCGCGGACGGCTGCTGATCCTGCGCATCTTTTTTGACGGACAGGAGCGCCCCGCCGTAGAAGCGCCTCTTTCTGACTTTTTCTGCAATGCTGACTATGGGGAATACCGTCAGCTTTCCAGCTTGGCGATGTGTGTTAACCCCAAGCGAGGGCTGAATTGCTACTTTGAAATGCCCTATTTCAAGGGTTTTCGCATGGAGGTGGAAAATCGCGGTGCGGATCCTTGCCATATTTATTATCAGATCGACTGCGAGGAAAAGGCGCTTTCCGCCGACAGCCTCTATTTTCACGCACAGTTCCGTCGTGTGAATCCGCTGCCCTATAAGGAGGTCTACACCATTCTGGACGGCGTGAAGGGACGGGGACACTACGTGGGCACTTACCTCTATTGGGGGGTAAAGTCCAACGGTTGGTGGGGAGAAGGCGAGGTCAAGTTTTATATTGACGGTGACCGCGAATTCCCCACGATATGCGGCACGGGTACCGAGGATTATTTTTGCGGTGCATATAATTTTGACGTGGACGGAAAATATACCGAATTTACCACACCCTATTCGGGTATGTATAAGGTGGGGCATACAGACGATACCTACCGTGCCCAGCGCTATTTCAATATGTACCGTTGGCATATTCAGGATCCCGTTTGCTTCAACAAGGATCTGCGGGTGACGATTCAGGCACTGGGGTGGCGCAGCGGCAAGCGCTATCTGCCGTTGCAGGACGACATCTCCTCGGTGGCCTATTGGTATTCCGATAACCTGCAGGATGACTATCCGCTCTTGCCGGGGCCCGATGAGATGGAATTGACGTAATAAAAATCAGGCGTTGCCCGGTGGGCAACGCCTGATTTTGTCGTTAAATGACGCTAACGGTGGCGTATTTTCTGTACCCGCCCCACAAAAAGCCGCTGTTCAGGCGGGGGTCGTCCTCGGCGGTGCCGTCAAGGCGCAGCGAGGGGGCTTCCAGCTCCTCGATGGCAGAAAGCTCGCCTGTGAGATAGGCAGCGATCCGCTCCTTGGCGGTGTCAAGGCGCATCAAAATGCCGCCGTAGCGGATGTCAAAGACCTCCCAACCAAAGGGCTTGTTATAGGTCATCCAGCTTTTGCGATGGCTCTCGCGCAGTGTCTTGACCAGATCTGCGGTGCTGTCGCATTCGGTGGCAAGTGCAGCAAGTGCTACCTTGTCACCCTCCTTGTATGCGGCGCGCAGGCGCAGACTAAAATCGGCCTTTTGCGTGAGAAGCTCGGCCACACGCAAGACCGTGTCAAAGGCGGGGGCGAAGAGGCCCTTATCCTCGGTGACGGCCGTCATTTTTTCAACCACGCTGCGGTAATAGGCCTGCAGATCCATCCCCTCAAAATGCTTGTCGGCAATGGGACAAAGCGGATCGCCGTAAACAAAGGGGCGAGTGACGGGATATTTGGAGCCGTTTGGCTGCTCGGCGGTGGCATCGGGATGCTCCACCAGCTCGCAGAGCGCCAGCGTGTCATAGTTCACGCCGCAGGCGTTTTGAAAGCAGCGTTTCATACTGTCGGCATTGTAGCCGCCCGTATAGTCGTAATTGGCGTACCACGCAAGGCCGGCAAGGCCAAGGATCAGGCTACCCTCGGCACCGTTGTGCCAGATGGTGGCAAAGATCTCCTGCAAGCCTGCTTTGCGGCAGGCGTCCAGCGCAGGGATCGTGAAAGAGAGCGAACGGGAGTAGAGGGGGCCAAAGCCGCTCCAGGTCCAGATGCCGCCTGCAAACAGGGGCTGCTCGCCAAACACCTGCACGTGCTTTTCAATGTTGGTGGCGTAGAATTCCTCTTGGGGGCGATAGTAATCCCAAAACACCTGCTGAATGCCATGGGGCACCTTGGCGATCACCTCGTCGGTAAACTGCACCCGCATATCGTAATCCTGATAGGAAGAAAGGCCTCTGCCCGCCAGACGGAAGAACATATCGCTCCACATCATCGGTGCAAAGCCGTGGGCACGAGCCATCTCAATGACCTTGGTCAAATGCTCAAAGTAGATCTCCTGACGGTCACGGTAGCCGTGGAGGCGCATATATTTTCCGGTGCCCAGATCGTGAGTCTCGTCCATACCCACGTGCAGGCGGCGGGAGGTAAAGCAATCGGCAATGGTGGAAAGCATGGCCTCAAGCAGTTGGTAGGTGGCGTCGGCACCCACCAGCAGCGCTTCCTCGGTGTCCTTGTAGGGCACGGCCGCAGGCCAGCGCAGATGGGTGGCAAGGTGGCCCAGCATCTGAATGCAGGGCACCAGCTCGATGCCAAGGGAGAGGGCGTAGGCATCCAGCTCTCGGATCTCGGCCTTGGTATAGCGGCCGCGCAGGTGGCCGAAGTAAGGATAACCCTCGATCTCGTAGGTGTCTTCGGTATAGAGCATATAGGTGTTCAGACCCATCAACGCCATACGGCGGAGCATTTCCTTGACGGTCTTGACGTTCATCACGGCGTTGCGGGACATATCCACCATAGCGCCGTTGGTAGCAAACAGTGGGCGCTCGGTGGCGCTTTTTTGCGTAATACCGTCGCACAGCCAGCCCATCAGCGTGGCAAGTCCGCGGAAAAAGCGGGCCTTGCCACCACCGTAGGTGACGGTGGCATTGGTTTTGTCAAGCGTAACGGTAACGATGCGCTCCGCGGATTCACAGACGGTCACGGTCAGGTCGGCGTTTTCGGCCACAGCCTCGATGCCAAGATCGGGCGCTACAAGCGCGATCCCTTCCTGCAGAGCGGCGGCGTTTTTGAAACAGATCCTCATAGAAATGCTCCTTTCGGTTGATGGTTTTAGTATACAGGCTCAAAGGGGGCTTGTCAAGGCACGATGGGAAATAAAAACACTGTCCGTGTGCTTGCTTTGCCCGATGCAGCAGTTGCCAGAACAGGCAATATCCCCACCAACGGGTAGAGATATTGCCTGTTTTTACCATTTGAAATCAATTTGATGCTTGCTCCAGCCCGCCCGCTCGTAATCACCGCCTGCGGGCATTACGCGCCGCAACAGCGCCGCCGTATGGGTGCGAGTGGCAATGGCGGGATAGGTCGATATATCGCCGTAACCGCCTGCGGCCATCAGCGTGACGTAGGGCATACCCTTGGATAGCGTGTGCCAGGTGGTGTGCATATAGCCCATCAGGGCTTCGCTTTTTACCGTGGCCAGTGCCGCTTCGGCATGGGGGCGGCCCGTATCCCACGGGCAAAGCAGACAGTCAAAGCCCGCATTGCGGAAAACGGCTGCCGTTTCTACGGGAAAGGAGGGGGCCCAGTATTGCCAGTCTGCGATCACGGCATCCTTGCGCAGATGCTTTAGGAAATAGGCCTCGACCTCGGGTGCGGGGGCGTTGCAGGTGTAGCGGTTTTCCGAATTGTAATGGGGAGAGGGGGAGAGCAGCATATCGCCCCAGATGATCAGGCGGCGGCCGACGGCGGCCAGCTCCTCGCCGATCTCGTTGATGAAATCTGCAAGGGCTGCCATATTTTCATTGGTAAAGGAGAAATTGTAAGCCTCGTCGCAGCCGATGTGAAAATAGCCACCCTTGCCGCAAAGCTCGGTCAGCTCGGCACGGACAAGGCGCAGCAGCGCGCGCACCTTGGGACTGCGGATATCCCAGCACCAGCCGTCCTCGCTGAAATAGGTCTGCAAGGCGGGGTTCTGATCAAGGACGACGTGCTTGCCGTGCATCACGCGGCCTGCCGAGGCGTGCCCCCAGTGGTTGAACATCGGGACGATCTCAAGCCCCAGCTCACGCGCCTCGCTGATCAAGGGGCGCACCTGATCCTTGGTAAAGGCGTTCGGCCAAGCCAGCTCCTTCATGCAGTCGTACTGCAGCATTCCCCAAAATTCCAGCACCACGTGGGTGTATTTCAGCGCGCCGCAAAAGCGCAGAAAGCGCTGCAGCTCCCACAGCTCGGTTTCGGGAAACACGCAGTAATGCACCATACGGATGGCGATGTCGGCACGCTCGCAGATCTCGTCGCAGGTAATTTGAATCGCCGTTCCGCTTTTGCCGTCCACGGCGGTAAAGCGATCCAGCAGGGTCATCAGACCCCGGATCAGTGTTTGTTCATCCCGACCGCAGACGCAGAGCCCTTCGGGCGTGACGCGGATGCTGTAATCCGCGTCGTCAAGGGGGAGGGCGGCGACGTCACCGATCGAAAACAGATAGTCGCTACACGGTGTAAGCGTTAGCGCAGAGGCGCGGCAGGAAAAATTGTGCCAAAGCTCATGGAAAATGGGCTTGTGCAGGCAAGGGTGTGCAGAGGCCTGCATAGTTCCGGCGAACACAAAGCTGTTTTTGCTTGGGGTTTGTGGATGAAAGATCATGGCGCGCTCCTTTCGGTTTATGACTTTAGTATAAAGTCATAAAGGTGCCTTGTCAAGAGATATCGGCAAATAAAGCACGCAGCTCTGCCATTTTTTCGTCGCTTGGTACCGTAAATGCGGCGGGGGTTCGGCCAAGGGCGGCATATTTGCCGTTGCCCATGGCGTGATAGGGCAGCAGCTCCACCCCGCTTATGCGCAAGGGGCGCAGGATGGCGGCAATGGCCGCCATTTCCTCTGTGCTGTCGTTAAAGCCACCGATCACGGGGACGCGAACGGTGATCTTGCGATCGGTCTTGCTTGAAAGACGGGTCAGATTTTCTAAGATCAGCTTGTTGGAGGCACCTGTGCCGCTTTTGTGCAGATCTTCGCTTGCCGCCTTGACGTCAAACAGGAATAAGTCGGCAAACGGTATGAGTTTTTCAATGTTTTCCCAAGGCACGCAGCCCGCCGTGTCCACGGCAACGTGTATGTCGTTTTCCTTGCATTTGCGGGCAAGCTCGCAAAGAAAATCGCTTTGCAGCAGGCACTCGCCTCCCGAAAAGGTCACGCCGCCTCCCGAGGCCTCGTAAAAGGGCTTGTCGGAAAGGATCTCCGCAAGCAGCTCGTCGGCGGTGACGTCACGCCCTGCGATCTCGCGGGCGTGGGCGGGGCAATAGACCGTGCATTCGCCGCAAAGGTCACAGTCCTTTTGCGCCAAATGGCAATGGCGCAGGCAGGCACCGCAAGCGGTGCATTTGCGCTTGTGAAACAGAAATTCTCGCTTGGCGCTTTGACTTTCGGGGTTGTGGCACCACGCACAGCGCAGGTTGCAGCCCTTGAAGAATACCGTGGTGCGGATGCCGGGCCCGTCGATGGTTGAAAACTTCTGAATGTCGAAAACTCGACCCGTTAAGGGGTTATTCATAGAAATTCCTCGTTAAAAATTCTTGCTGCCACTCGGGGGAAAGGCTGGTGAACTTGGCTGAGAAGCCCGTAACACGCACGATCAGGTCGGGGTATTTTTCGGGGTGCTTTTGCGCATCCAGCAGCTGCTCCTTGGAAACGCAGTTCAGCTGAAGCGATTGCATTGCCGTTCCGCTTGCCGCCCGCAAAAATGCCTCAACGGTGGCAAGGGAGGACTTGGCCGAGGGCAGGATCACGTTGATCACCGAGTTGCCGCCTATGATCGAGGGGTCCATTTGCGCAAGGCTGGCGATCACGCTGGTCACGTGGGGGATGCGGTTGAGGCGGGAGGGAGTCAGGCCCTGCGCCAGATAGTCGCCGTCGGGGCGTCCGTCGGGGGTGGCTCTTGTGGCCTCGCCCCACCAGCGCACCTCGGTATAGGCCAGATGTCCAATGGTGATCTTGCCGCCGTAGGTACCGGTCAGCTTGCTTGCCATTTTTGCAATATCGGCGTTGAGCCTGACGGCAAGGGCGGTGGAGTCCGCATTGCCGTCGCCCCAGCCGTGGGCGCGGGTGGCATCGATGCGCATATCCTCGGCACCCTCCCAGTTTCGGCGCACTGCGTCAAGAAATTCCCGCAACGTATACTTCTTTTGCTCAAAGCAAAGCGTCTTCATCGCCATCAGGGCGTCCACCACGTTGGCAAAGGCAAACAGCTCGTTGCGGTCGTTGCGGTACTTGGCGCCGCCCTCGGTATAGTCCAGACGCTTATCAAGGCAGCTCTCCAGCGTGCAGGAGAACAGGGGCAGGGGATCCACCTTGTGCCAGATGTTGCCGCCGGCCCTTGTGATGCGGGCGCGCTCCTTCATCAACACGTTGATATTATCGCACACGGTGCGATACAGCTCTTCAAAATCCTTGGCATCGTCCAAGGGGGCAAAGTGCATGCCGATCTCGTCCATTTTGGCAAAGTCGCGGTGCACGGCCAGCTCCAAGGGCTTGATGAGGTTCAGATAGGAGCCGTCGTCTTGCTTTTCAACGCCGTTGGCGCTTATGCCCCAGCAGCCAAAGATCAGATAATCACGCGCCTCCTCCAGAGTGTGACCGCTTTTCACAACGGCGGGGACGGTGGCCTCGTCGTTTTGGTACAGCACCACGCTGGTGCCGTTCAGTAGGTCAATGTTGGCCTCGTCCAGCATCTCCTTGGGAGAGTTGGAGCCATAGCGCAGCTTGATCTTAGGGAAAATGACCTTTTCCTCTCGGGTGGCGCGCAAGAACATCAGTGTGAGGTCGTTGCAAACGGGGTTGCCCTCGGCATCGCAGCCGCCAAGCACGTAGGTGTTCTCCAGCTCGTGATCGGCATAGCCCACAAATTTCATATCGTGGTCATAGTGGCAATCAAAGGTCACAAGGAATTTTGAGATCAGCTCATACGCCTCTTTTTTTGTGATGCGCCCCTCGGCCAGATCCTTTTCGTAAAAGGGGTACAGATCCATATCGATGCGACCGAAGCTGCTGAAGCCAATGCCCTCCAGCGCGCCGATGGCCTTACGCAAAAAGGCGTATTGGTTCAGTGCCTCATAAAAGGTCTGCGGTGCCTCCCACGGGGTGCGGGCGGCGGCATTTGCAATGCGCAAAAGATCGCTTTTTTGCGCGGGATCGGTGGCGTTTTTCGCCATTTCGGCGGCACGTGCGGCAAATTTTTCGCTGATCTCCTTCAGACAAAGCAGACCGGTGCAGACCGATTGCAAAAAGTCCTTTTCACTGTCGGTGGCTCCTTCCATTTGCGCCAGTGCCTTTTCGTAAACGCCCTTCAGGCCCATCTTCAGAACGGGGCGATGGTAAAAGCAGAAGTGCTGGCTGACGTCGTTATAGGAGCCGCAGATCAGATACATTTTTTCCTGCTTCTGGCGGCGCACCAGCGCATACAGCTCGGGGTCCTGATCCTCAAACAGATGGCGGTTTTTCCAATACGTCCAGCCGCCTGCGTGACGGTGCCCGCGGAAATCGCGTGCGCCGTCGCAGTGGGCGGCTATGGTGCCCACCTCATAATAAAAGGGGGAGTTCCAAAACACCAAGGGCTCCATCTCGGCGGTGATCACGGTATATTGCAGGCGCTTCATGGCCTGCGGGGTCATATCGGGATTGTATTTTTTATCCAAAATGGCAAGGCAGTGGTCGCAAAATTCCTCGGCGCGGGTGTCGGCTTTTTCAAAATAATAGGCGCGCAGCTCGTCGCGCATGGCTTGGTATTGCATAGGAGACCTCCCAAGATAAGTTGTACCTTCATTGTAGCACGGCGGCGCTTTTGCGGAAATGGTTTTTAGAGAAATTTTTGTATAATACGGAAATTTTTCTTGACAACTGTTGGGCGATACGGTATAATCGAAGCAAAAGGAGGTGTGCGCCGTGGAGTTTTCTAAGCTGCGTTTAGACCGCATCAAGACCGTGGTGCGCTATTGCGCCGACATCAGCGAGTGGAGCGCTTGCAACCGCCGCGACCATATCATCGGCATCAACATCAGCGGCAAAACCGATCACGATCTGGGCTATAAACGCATGGATCTTGGCCCCGATTACATCTATTTTTTCAATCAGCGGGATGACTACAGGGCCACCGTCCGTGAGAATGGCTATTGCTACTCGGTGCATTTTACCACCACTGAGCCCATCGAGACCGACAGCTTTTGTAAAAAAGTGAACAACACCGAGGAGGTCGTCAAGCTGATCCGTCAGGTGGAGCGTGCCCGCCTGCGCGGTGACGGAGAACTGCGCACCTGCGCGGAATTTTATGCGCTGTGCGATCTGCTGCATCGGTTGTATACCGCCCCTTACGGCAAGCGGGACGAGCGCATGACTGCCGCCAAGGCCTATATGGACGTGCATTTCAGCGAGGCGGATTGCCTTGCACAGGCCGTTCGGACAAGCGGTGTTTCCGCACGGCGCTTTAACGATATTTTCAAGCAGAGCTATGGGCAAACGCCAAACGTTTACATCGTGACCAAGCGCGTGAGGTATGCCGCCGAGCTGCTGGCGATCGGGTACCTTGGTGTTGCCGATATTGCCGAGCGCGCGGGCTTTTCTGACGTGTATTATTTTAACAAGACCTTTAAGCAATATATGGGACAGACCCCGGGGCGCTATCGAAAGGACGGTGGCAGATCGGATATGCCTTGAACGTGCGGTTGAGGGGGAGCTTGAACGATCCGCACCGCGCGGGAGCATATCGCCGTCAGGTCGCTTTTTCTATATAAAAACACGGCATATCTTGAAAACGATATGCCGTGTTTTTTTGTGTGCTGCAGATATTGCGCTGTGCGGCTTGCTCTTTGATTCATTCACCGTAGCTGTCGATCAGCCGTTTTGCGTATTCGTGGGGAGAAAGCTTCATTTTTTTCTTGAACGCATAGCTGAAATAAGATTGCGACGAAAATCCGCATTCGTAGGCGATGCGTGTCATCGTCATGTCGGTGGAAAGCAGCAGCGTGATCGATTTTTTGATTCGCTGCTCCTTGATGTACTCGTTCAGGGTCTGCCCTGTGGAGGCCTTGAACAGCTTGTGAAAATAGATGGGGCTGAAATTGGCTGCCGAGGCCAATGCTTCCAGCGACAGGTCGGCGGTTAGATTGTGGCGGATGTAGTCCAGCGTTTGCTCGATCACCGCACGATTGTTGGCCTTGGGGTGATATCTTGCCGCAACGGGGGCGGCGCATTTGTGCAAAAGATAGACAAGCTCCGCCACAAGGCTGTGGAGCATCAGGGTGTCCTCAGGCAAACCCGTTCCGCCGTAGTGCTGTATGGACAAAAATATCTCACGAAGCCTTTCGGTGTCGGTAACCTCGATAAAGTTGGGCAAAGCGGTCAGGGTTTGATACAGCAGCCCCTCACCAACGATCATATGGATATAGTGGCACTTAAAGGGCAGGCGCGTGTGGCGGACTTGACCCGGCTTGGCGCAGATCACGGTGTGCTCTGAGACGAGGCGTGCCTCGTCATTGATATAGGAAACGCCGCCCGCCTCTGTGGGAAGCTCGATCTCAAACATGGTGGTCTTTCGGTTTGGAGATACGCTTTTTGTTTTAAAAGCGAGCTGCGCGTTATAAAGCCCTGTTGCCACGATATTGAGCGTGTCCATATTGACGTTCTCCTTGGTAAAAGATAAGATATCTAATAAAACAAGCAAGTTTTGTATATTGAATGGATAAGATATACTATATAATAAAATCAGTGAAAAGTCAATAAGGAGGGAGAATTTTATGGAAAGATTGTATTGGGTTGGCAAGCTGCCGGTGGCAGGTGCCAAGGATATCCCCTTTTCCCGTGTCGGCATCGGCTTTGAAAAGCTGGACCGCGATGTGTTCGATCCCGAAAAGGCCTACGACAAGGTGGCGCGCATCGGGGTAAAAAAGATTCGCATCCAGTCGGGCTGGGCCCGAACCGAAATTGTTGAGGGCGTTTACGATTTCACGTGGCTTGACAAGATCGTGGATAATCTGCTTTCCCGCGGGCTTGAGCCCTGGATCTGCCTTTGCTACGGCAACCCCCTCTACACAGAGCTTGCCAAGCCCGTGTTTGGCGCGGTGGGCTGCCCCCCTATCGCCACCGAGCGCGAGATGAGCGCCTGGCTTGCCTACGTCAAGGCAACCGTCTCCCATTTCAAGGGACGTGTCACGATTTTTGAGATCTGGAACGAGCCCGACTGCAGCTACTCCTGGCGGCACTGCGAGAACGAGGAGATCGACCACAACCGCAACGCAGACGAATACGGCACCTTTGCGCTGGCAACCGCCAAGGCCATCAAGGAAGCCGACAGCACCGCACGCACCATGGGCTTCGCCCTTGGGCACGCATGGGATCTGGAATATGTCAACCGCGCCCTTTCTACGGGGCTTTACCGCTATCTCGACCTGATCTCCTTCCATGCCTATACGCCAAGCGAGCTGAACCGCCGCCGCAGCGCCCATCGTCTGCGCAAGCTGATCGACAGCTTTGATCCGAGCATCGGTCTGGTGCAGGGTGAAACGGGGGCCCAATCCCGCAGTGACGGCAACGGCGCCATGAAAGGCTTTGCCTGGACCCCGGAAAAGCAGGTAAAGGCACTGCTGCGCGGCCTTGTGATGGATATGGCCGAGGGTGTGGAGTTCACCTCTTACTTTTCGACGATGGATATGGTCGAAGCATTGCGCGGCCGCCTTGCGGACAAGGCCTCCTATATGGACTTCGGCTACTTCGGCGTGATCGGTGCGGAATTTGACGAAAACGGACGTGCCAGCGGCGAGTACACCGAAAAGCCCTCCTATTACGCCTTGCAGGCCTTCGCCTCCCTGATGCGCGGTAACGCGAGGCCTTGCGACTTTCCCTGGCGCTCCCTCTCCCTCCCCTCGAAGCGTGTGAACGGCCAGGATTGCACCGACGCCACAAGGCAGGTCGAGACATTTTTGCTGGATGACGGTCGCAAGGCGCTGATCTACTGGAATGCCACCGATCTGCTGACCGCCGCCTATGAGGGCACGATCTCCTTTGAGCTTTTTGGGACAAAAACGGCCAACCTACGACTGTTGGATCTGAAGAACGGTAACATTTATGCTCTGCCCGACACGATGGTAGAGGACCTGGGACTTGGCGGCGTTCGCCTGAAGAACCTCCCCCTTACCGACTGTCCGCTGGCACTGCTTTTTGATTGAAAGGAGAAGAATATGAAGATCACCTGGCTTGGACAAGCAGGTCTGCTGTTTGAGAAAAACGGCAAGACCGTGATGATCGATCCCTATCTTTCGGACAGTGTGGCTAAGGTCAACCCCCTGAACTTCCGCCGCGTGCCCGTGGAGGAAAAATTCTTTGAGATGACCCCCGACGTGATGATCTTTACCCACGATCATCTTGACCACTACGACCCCGAGACCGCCGAGCGCTTTTTTGCCAAGACCGACAAACAGATGCTGGTGCTTTGCCCCACGTCGGTGTGGCAAAAGGCACGCAAAAACGGGGGAGGGCACAACTACGTACAGTTTGACGCTTTTACCGAATGGACCGCATACGGACTGCGTTTTTCCGCCGTGCGTGCCGCGCACAGCGATCCTTACGCCATCGGCGTGATCATTGAGGATCTTGAAACGGAAAAGACCTATTACGTCACGGGCGACACGCTGTATAACAGGCAGGTTCTATCCGACTTACCCGAGGGCATCGACGTGATCTTTTTGCCCGTCAACGGCGTGGGCAACAATATGAACGAGGTGGATGCGGCCCGCTTCTTCAAGGCCAGCGGCGCCAAGGTGGCCGTTCCCCTGCACGTGGGAATGTTTGATGAAAAGACTCCCGATATCTTCAAGGCAGAGCCCCGCGTTATCCCTGAAATCTATCAAGAAATCAAGATGTGAGGAAAATGCAATGAAAAAATTTGAAGTGAAGGATCACGCCCCCAGCCTGCTGCCCGACGGCTACGATTTTGAACTTGTCTGGTCGGATGAATTTGACGGCGATAAACTGGATGAAGCAAAATGGGATTATCGCCTTTGCATGATGGGCAAGCGCCACCCCGCCTGGACGGATAAGGGCGTAAAGATCGAGAACGGGTGTGCCGTTTTCAGCATTTTTGAGGAAAACGGTGAGATCGTTTCCTCCCAGCTGCAAACGGGCTATAACTTTATGGATCAGCCCGTAGAAAAAACCATGTTCGGCAAGGAGCATCTGCAATGGAACATCGGCAAGCTCCACGAGAACAAATTCACCCACCGCTACGGCTATTACGAGTGCTATTGCAAGCTCCAACAGCTGCCCGGCTGGTGGTCGGCCTTCTGGATCCAGTCCCCTATCATCGGCGCCTCGCTTGATCCCAAGCTGACCGGCTCCGAGGTGGACGTGATGGAAAGCTTCAAGCCCGGTGAGGTCAAGGCTCACAACGTATTCACCGGTGGCTACGGTCTGGATATGCAGCGCCGCAAGATCGGCGGTATGGACGTGGACAAGGAGAAATTTCACCACTTCGGTGTACTGTGGCTCCCCGACAAGTACGTATTCTACGTGGACGGCGTGGAGGACGGCGTGATCACCGAGAACGTTTCTGCCATTGAGGAATTCATCCTCATTTCCACCGAGGTCAGCGGCTATCGCAATGAGGATCATCGCCCCACCGAGGAGGCGAAGGCGACCGCCAAGGCAGGCGACGTATTTTTGGTTGACCACGTCCGCGTGTTTGATATCAAGTAAAGGCAAATTGGGGTTTGTGGGGGAGGTGCGTTTGAAGCGGCTGTTGCATTTGGCCTTCCCCAGCGGGGAAGGGGGACCGCTTGCGGTGGATGAGGAGGACACCTTTTGCACCGCATTATATTTAGGCGGATATAGCAAAAGAAAATGGCGCAAAGCAACTTCTTCTAACGATTATGTAGTACAAACCGGCATCTCCTCATCCGTCAGGCATTCGCCTGCCACCTTCCCCGCTGGGGAAGGCCAACTGTAGCCGCATTGCACTGCAAAACTCCATAGCC
>JAZQWJ010000068.1:0-8221 GCA_045632285.1 Eubacteriales bacterium
GAAAAAATTTTCAGCCATTGCATTGTCATACGGGTTTCCACGTCTTGACATAGACGGCGTTATATGGTAAGATTGTGTTAGCTTGTAGTATGCGTGCGAAGTGTACTGAAAGCCCTGGTCACTGTGGAGTTGCAGCTCTGCGGTGACCTTTTCTTTACGCTTTGCAGCACGGATCGTGGAAAGGACAAGGTTAATGTTCTGCTCTGTGCCTGTCTTGTAGGCAACGATGCTGTTGTCGTAAAGATCTCGGATAACCGAAAGGTATAGTGTACCTTGTCTGGTCTTAATGTAAGATATATCTGTGACCCACTTTTGGTTAGGACGCTCTGCGTGAAAATCTCGATTTAAGAGATCGGGATATCTATGCAAATACTCACCGTAATTGCGGTATTTTTTGCGACGTACAACCGACAAAAGGCTATACTTTTGCATAACACGTAGCACCGTTTTGGGATTTTTGTGTATCCCTTGTTTTTCAAGCCATATCTGAACACGGCGGTAGCCATATGTGTTGTGAGAATGTTCCTGACATTCTCGAATTTTCTCTGCCAGAGGCAAATCCCAAGCAGGAACGTCCATTCTTTTGACATAGTCATAGTAGCCGCTTCTCGATACTGCAAAGAACCGGCACATTTCGCTAATGCTATACTTCTCCCGATGACGGTAGATGGCCATATATTTTACACTTGTCCTCACTTCCTTTCTGTGAGCGAGAGAAAATCCCGAAGTAACTCATTTTCCATCTCTAATTGTTTGATTTGTGCTTCTTTGCGTGCAAGTTGATATTGAAGCTCGGCTGTTGTATTGGGTGGCACGGTTTGCTGCTTGAGTGGACGTCCGCGCTTCTTGGGGAAGATTCCGTATGACAATTTCTCCTCGCGCCGTCTTTTGCGTTGTAAAACACCCTTGATCTGCTCCTTGCTAAAGCCAAGCTTCTCCCCAATCTCCCGTTTGGTTAATCCTTGCTCTCGCAGCTTCAAAATCTCTTTTTCGTATTGTTCGATATGTCTGTATTCTCTGGGCATAGCAAAACCTCCTATGGTAGTTCTTTCATTCTACCATAGGAGGCTTTTCTTTTTCAATGTCCGTTTTTAACGGACTTGTTCATTACCGGAAGGGCTTTTTGTTTTTGGAATTTTCCGTGGGTTCGGATAAATCCAACTTGGCGGAGGAGGTGGGATTTGAACCCACGCGCCGCGTTAACGGCCTACGAGATTTCGAGTCACGCCTCTTCGACCACTTGAGTACTCCTCCAAATATTCAGTTGTCGGAATTTTGATAGAAAACTGTAGACTGCCCGGTTGCATTTCCTGCGCTTTAATTCCGTAAAAGCCAGGCGGTGCAAGGGTTTTGAGAAATAAACTGTGACGAAGTCGGTTTGTTTTCGAGTCACGCCTCTTCGACCACCTGAGTACTTCTCCAAAAATATAAAACCTGATTCAATCGTGTGCTTTTTGGCACGCATAATAGTATAGCATAGTTCGCTTGAAAAATCAAGGGGCTTTGCAAAAAATCTTGATGGCAGGGCAAATCTTTTTTGAAAAGATGAAATGACTGAAGAAAAGTCAAAAAAGCTTAGACAAACCGATTCACAAAACAAGAAAATTCATCATAAAAATTGGAATTTTGTCAAAATAAATTAGAAAGACGCAAAAACCGCCAACACAGCCTTGCGTCTTTTCAATTATGCGGTTTGGGCGCGTTACCACAGATATTCCTTGGCGCGGGTGATGTCGCGACAGATCTGCTCCTCAAGCTCTGCCTTAGAGGCAAATTTTTTCTCGGGACGCAAAAAATGCAACAGCGAAACGCGCAGGGTCTTGCCGTAAAGATCGCCGTGATAGTTAAAAATATAGGTCTCGCAATTTACCTCGCCGTTGTCAAAGGTGGGGCGGGTGCCGATGTTGGTGATGGCGGTATAGTTCCGTCGCGCAATGCGCACCGTAGAAACGTAAACGCCGTGTGCGGGGATCAGCGCGTGCTTGGGAAAGGATAGATTTGCGGTTGGAAAGCCCATCGTGCTGCCGATCTGACGTCCGTGCGCGACTGTACCCGTGATGAAATAAGGATGCCCCATCAGCCGTGTTGCCTCCTCCGGATGGCCGTTCTCAAGCGTTGCGCGGATACGCGTGGAGCTGATGGTCGTGTCTGCGTCCACCACTGCCGGAACCACGTGCAAATGGCGATCGGGCTGTGCGCCAAAGGTTTCGGCAAGGCGCGCGGGGGTGCCCGCGCCTCTTGCCCCATAGCTGTAATTGAAGCCGCAAACGGCAAGGCGGCAGTTGCAGCCCTCTATCAAGATCGATCGCACAAAATCATCGGGGGGCATATGCTGCAGCTCGGCAAAATCAAGCAGGATGGCAAAGCGCAGCCCGGCTTCAAGCAGCAGCTCCAGCTTTTCCTTGGTGGTGGTCAGCTGAGGCACGGGTCTGCCAAGCGTAATGCCGGGGGGCTCTGCAAACAGCAGAGCGCCCAAGGGGAGCTTTAGCTTCAGCCTTGCATTTTGCGTCTGCAGCTCTTTGATCAGTGCGCGATGCCCGCGATGTACACCGTCAAAATTGCCAAGGCACAGGCCGCAGGCGGTGGTCAGGGGGAATTCGCGGTCGGGGTGCTTTAGGTCAACGATCTTCAAAGCGATCCCTCCTTTTTCAATATCTCTACTATTATACTAAATTTTTGCGGATTTTGCAAGAGGGAAATAAAGTTTATGCCAAACGGGGGGAGCTATGTGCGTCGTAAAACAAAAATGAACCAAAGGAAAGGGGCTAAAAAATGCAAAAGCGTTGACAGAGGATCTCTTCCGTGGTATAATAGAATATTACAGAAAGGGGGGAGCGCAATGCAGGAAAAGGATAAAAATCACACCGAGCTTGATGATTTTTGGGATCTTTCGTCCCTGGTTCCAAAGCTGAAAAAGGATAAGCCGCAGCGCGCAGAGCGCCCCTCGGTGGATGGGATAGAGATCACCGTGGCCAAGGCTGCGGAGCAGGGCAACGCTCAATTTGCGGACGTGCCGCTGACCGAGCGCCCTGTTTCCTTTGCGCCTTTGGTCGCCCCGCCGGAGCCGTTGTTCTCCTATATTCCCACGGGAGCCTTGATCCGCCACGTGCGCGTGTATCCGTGGAAAAGCAAGTATGAGTATTACGAGCAGTTCCGTCTGCATGCCGAGCGGCTTGCGGCCCGGGAGGGGAAGGAGTGCCCCTATGCGGACTTTTTCTCCTATATGCCCCAGTACACGCAGTTGAATGCCGCGCAGCTCTCCTACTATCTTTGGTGGCGCAGCAATTTCCGCCGCGGTATCTGTCTGCCCGCTGCCTATTCTTATCTTTTGCTGTATTTGTATGAGCTGATCAATTTGGACGAGCGTCATCAAAATCCGCAAACGGGTAGCGAAAATATGGTTCGTCTGTGGATCGCCTACCGTCAGCAGCACCCGCGCTTGGATGTTTTGATCCGCGAGTGGCTGTGTGATTTTTGCCTGCTGCATCGCTTGCCGCCGCCAAGACTTGACCCCGCCCTTTACCGTACGCTTTTGGCCGGCTGCAGGCTGAAGGAATTTTATGTATCGGCAGAGGAGGACCGAGGCGCAATGGTCAAGGCCGTTCTGCTGTTTTGCAACAATTACGACTATACCAAAAGCAAGTTTTACCGTGACGATACCAAAGCGGATTACGACCGCGTGCTTGGCGGTGCCGTTGGAGAGGCGCTGGATTTTTTGCGCGAGAGCGATGGCAAGCACCTGACGGCAGATGACGGCGTCAGCACCGTCAGCCGAGATGCCTTTGCAGGGGCGATCTGTTCTTGGCAGATCAAACGGCGCATCGAGGTGGATTATACCTCCTTTTCGCACACGCACGATCTGCGTTTTATCATTACCGACGTGCTGAAATACGCCGAAAACGCGCTGCGTCAGCGGCTTGGCGTCAAGTCGCGGCTCAGCATCTATGCGGTCAGTGTGCCGCTGCGGCAAAGACTGGATACCTACCTGGAAAAGGCGCTCCCGGTGCGCCAAAGCAAGCAGAGCAAAGAGGAGATCCCCGCTTACGAGCGGCGCTATGATCTGCCAAACACCCCCGTATCCTTTGAAAATGCCGCCGCGATCGAGGCGGAATCCTGGCAGACCACCAAACGCTTGGTCGAGGCCTTTGAGGATGGCGAAATTGCATTTACCCCCCAAACGGTATGCGAAAACGGCGATTTGGGCGAAGAAACCGCAGCTCTCACGGCCGAAGTTCCCGCGTTCCGCGGGGGCTGCGCCGCCTGCGGCGGCACGCCGCCCCCTGCGGGGGCGGCCGCTGCGGCCGCCTCTCCCCTTGCCGCCGCGCTGGGCAAGCTTGCGGGCTTTTTGCCCTTGGCTAAAGCCCGCGACCGCGCGGCGCAACGCGCCTTTGCCACCGCGCACGGGATGATGCCCGATGCCGTTGCCGATCGCATCAACACTGCAGCCGCAGAGCTGATGGGTGACGTGATATTGGAGGAAAACGACGGCGTTTATGAGATTATTGAAGATTATCTGGACGATCTGATCGAACAAGGAGTACTTTAAAATGATGGAAAACAATCAAACCGTGGCGGTGCCCCGCCGCATATTGTCCTCGCTGCTGTCCTCGCTGGCGGCAGGCGTCGTGCCCCGCGCGGGGGCACCCTACGTGGCCATCGGCCGCAAGGATGAGATCGGCGCCTTTCTCACCGACCTTGAAAACATTGGCGAGGGCGGCTCGTCAATGCGCTTTCTCATCGGACGGTACGGCAGCGGTAAAAGCTTTTTGATGCAGCTGGTGCGCGGCTACGCACTGGAGCGTGATTTCTTGACCGCCGATGCCGATCTTACCCCCGAGCGCCGCCTGTACGGCACCGCCGGCAGCGGTGTTGCCACCTATCGTGAGCTGCTGAAAAATCTGGCCTCCAAGGCCTCTCCCGATGGGGGCGCTCTCCCCAAGATCATTGCCCGTTGGATCGGAAATTTGCAGATACGTGTGGGCGAAAACGATCCCACGGGTGCCAAATTGCGTGACGCGGTGATGGCAGATCTGCGCGACGTGGAGTTTCTTGTGGGCGGCTTTGATTTTGCCCGCGTCATCCTTTCCTATTATCGCGCGTACCTGGATGGCAACGACGAGCAGATGTCGGCTTGTATGTGCTGGCTGCGCGGCGAATTTGCCTCTAAGACCGAGGCACGCCGTGCCCTTGGTATGCAGGTCTCGGTGATCATTGATGACGAGAACTGGTATGATTTTATCAAGCTTTGGGCGGTGCTTGCCCGCCGCATCGGCTATCGCGGCCTTGTGGTATTTATCGACGAGTGCGTCAATCTCTACAAGATCGTCCATCGCGTCAGCCGCGAAAATAACTACGAAAAGATCCTGTCTATGTTCAACGATGCCCTGCAGGGTAAGGCCGAGGGGCTTTTGATGGTTTTGGGCGGTACGCCCCAGTTTTTAGAGGATCCGCGCCGCGGCCTTTTCGGCTACGAGGCACTGCGCTCCCGCCTTTGTGACAGCCGCTTTGGCGATGCCGAGTTCCGCAATCTCATCGGCCCCGTGATCCGCTTGCGTCGCCTTTCGGATGACGAGCTGTTTGCGCTGATCGTCCGCGTCAGCGGTCTGTATGCCCAATTTTATAAGTGGGAGCCCCGCATCACCGCCGCCCAACAGCAGCGCTTTTTGTCACTTTCCTTGGCGCGGGCGGGCAGCGACCTGATGATGACCCCCCGCGAGCTGCTGCGTGACTACCTCACCGTGCTGAATATCCTGATGCAAAACCCCGACGTGGATCTTGAGCGCATCCTGTCCAAGGTCACTGCAGAAAGCCGCCCTGTGGCCGCCGAATCAGAAGAAAGTGCCGCAACGGTATCAGAAAAAGCGGTTTTTTCGCCTGTTGATATCGAGCTGTAAGGGGGTGATGGTGTGACCGAGGCCGATCGCATTTTTGACCGTTTTCCGCCCTTTATCCGCGAGTATATCTTTACCCACTCGTGGGAAAGCCTGCGCGGCGTGCAGGTTGCCGCCGCCCATACACTGTTTGATACCGATCACCACCTTTTGCTGACCTCGGGCACCGCCAGCGGCAAGACCGAGGCCGCGTTTTTTCCGATCTTGGCAGAGCTGTACGAGGCTCCGCCCACCGGCATCGGCGTTTTGTATATCGCCCCCCTCAAAAGCCTGATCAACGATCAGTTTGCCCGTATGGAGGATCTGCTGGAGGAAAGCGGCATTCAAGTGACCCATTGGCACGGCGACGTGTCCGCCTCTCACAAGCGCCGCTTGCTGGAGGCGCCGCAGGGCATTTTGCAGATCACGCCCGAATCGCTGGAGGCCATGCTGATCCGCCGTTCCAACGATATGGTGCGCCTTTTTGGCGATCTGCGCTACGTGGTGATCGACGAGGTGCATACCCTCACCGGCACCGACCGCGGCAACCAGATCCAATGCCAGCTGTCAAGGCTTGCACGCCTGATCGGAAGACACCCCCGTCGCGTGGGTCTTTCCGCCACCGTCGGTGACCCCGCTTTGGCGGCAAAATGGCTGGCGGGTGACAGCAATATCCCCACAGACGTACCGAGTTTTCCCACTGAAGGCTTGCGTTGGCGCCTTGGCCTTGAGCATTTCTTTTTTCAAAATGCAGACCCCGAGCAGGCCGACGATCACAAGACAGCCGCGCCGGAAAAAACAGCCGAGCTTGACGCGGGCTATGAGTATATGTACGACTGCGTCAAGGATAAAAAGGCATTGGTGTTCTCCAATTCGCGTGAGGAGACCGAGTATCTGACCGCCACCTTTCGCCAGATCGCAGACCGCCGCCGCGAGCCCGACGTTTTTTTGATCCACCACGGCAATCTCTCCGCGGCTCTGCGCGAGGATGCAGAGCAGAAAATGAAGGACGAGGAAAAGCAGGTGGTCACCTGCGCCACCGTTACCATGGAGCTGGGCATCGACATCGGCCGACTGGAGCGCGTGCTGCAAAATGACGCCCCCACCTCGGTCTCCTCCTTTTTGCAGCGACTCGGCCGCTCCGGCCGCCGCGGCCAGCCACCCGAAATGATGATGGTCTTTCGCGAGGAGGATCCGCTGCCCAACACCCCCCTGCCGCAGCTGATCCCGTGGGGACTCTTACGGGCGATCGCCATCATTCAGCTCTATTTAGAGGAGCGCTTTATCGAGCCGCCGCGCGAAAAAAGGATGCCGATGAGCCTGCTGCTCCACCAGACCCTCAGCCTGCTGGCGGCAAGCGGTGAAAAAACGCCAAAGGCGTTGGCCGAGCGCGTTTTGTCGCTCCCGCCCTTTGTTCACGTGTCCAAAGAGGACTATCGCACGTTGCTGGTGTCAATGCTGAATAACGAGCTGCTGCAAATGACCGAGGAAAAGGGGCTGATCGTGGGCCTTGCGGGCGAGCGGCTTTTAAACAGCTTTCAGTTTTTTGCCGTGTTTAAGGATAGCGAGGATTTTACCGTCCGCGCAGGCGACCGCGAAAAGGGGACTGCCGAGGAGATCGGCACCATCACCACACCGCCGCCCGTTGGAGAGCGCTTTGCGCTGGCGGGCCGCGTTTGGGAGGTGGAGGAGCTTGACGTGCGCCGAAAACTGGTATACGTCCACCCGGTTTTGGGTAAAATGGAGGTCTCATGGCCCGGCGATTACGGCGAGATCCACACCAAGATCCTGGAGCGTATGCAAAGAATACTGACCGAGGATACAGTCTATCCCTACCTCAAGCCCAACGCCGCCCACCGCCTGGAGGTGGCAAGGCGCTTGGCGCAAAATACGGGGCTTGCCAAGCACAGCCTGCTGCACTTGGGCGGCTCTACGTGGTGCCTGTTCCCATTTCTCGGTACCAGATCCTTCCGCACGCTGCGGCGCTTTCTTACCGCACACGCAAGGGAGCTGGGCATTTCCGGTATCGAGTTTGACGGCTGCTACTATATCACCTTTCATATGGAGGGCAGCCGCGAGGATTTTCTTTACGCGCTTGCACCGCTGGTGGCAAGGGGCATTGACTGCGAGGCGCTGGTCGGCCCTGCCGAAATGCCGCTTTTTGACAAGTTTGATCCCTTTATCCCGGGCGAGCTGCTGCGCCGCGCCTACGCGGTGGATCGCCTCTGGCCCACCGAGGCGCTTGCCCGACTGCGCGCACTGTGCGAGCTGCGGGCGTAGATCATAGCACAAAGGGAAACGCTCATAAAGAGCGTGGTCCCTTTCACACCCCCAAAAACAGGTCGTTAAGC
>JAZQWJ010000069.1:0-64390 GCA_045632285.1 Eubacteriales bacterium
AAAGAAAATGGCGCAAAGCAACTTCTTCTAACGATTATGTAGTACAAACCGGCATCTCCTCATCCGTCAGGCATTCGCCTGCCACCTTCCCCGCTGGGGAAGGCCAACTGTAGCCGCATTGCACTGCAAAACTCCATAGCCGCTTTTTCTTTTGCCTATACAAGGCACAAAAGAAAAAGCTAACAAAAAGAAAATGCCGTATATGGGGCGCCGCCGTAAGTTTGGCGGTTTTGCGTGGCAAAATGCCGAGCCGTTGCTCGGCAAGCCAAGGTTATCCTACTTGCCGCAGGCAAGTTGACATGCACCCGCTCGCTTTTGAAAAAGCGAGACCAAAACTTTCCCCAAACGCGCGCCGCATTGTGCGGTGCAAATACCCCCACAAATCAAAATTCGAATATTTTAACAACCCATTTTATAATACATAACAAGGAGGAACACATGAAAGTAACCGATGTAAAAGTATTTGCCGTGGATTGCTTCCGCACCAACTGGATGTTTGTTAAGGTCTACACCGACGAGGGTGTGACCGGTGTGGGCGAGGCGACCCTGGAATACAAGGAAAAGGCGCTGATCGGCGCCGTGGAGCACATCAAGGAATATCTGGTGGGCAAGAACCCCTTGGATATTGAAAAGCACTATCACGATATCTACCGCGATGCCTATTGGCGCGGCGGTGCCGTGCTGATGTCCGCCCTCTCTGCCGTGGAAATGGCCCTGTGGGATATTCTCGGCAAGCACCTTGGCGTGCCCGTATATCAATTGCTTGGCGGCAAGGTCAACGACAAGGTGCGCATCTACGTCAACGGCTGGTTCTCGGGTGCCAAGGAGCCCGAGGAGTTCGGCGAAAAGGCGAAAGTAGCCGTGCAGCGCGGCATCACCGCAATGAAGTGGGATCCCTTTGGCAAATCCTATCTGGAGATCTCCAATGCCGACCTTGACAAGGCGCTGCGCTGTGTGGCCGCTGTCCGTGAGGCGGTGGGCGACAAGGTAGACCTGCTCATCGAGGGTCATGGCCGTTTCAACGTGCCCACGGGAATCAAGATCGCCAAGGAGCTGGAGCAGTTCAAGCCCATGCTCTTTGAAGAGCCGGTTCCCCCCGACAATCTGGAGGCGCTGAAGGCCGTGCGCGACAAATCTCCCGTGGCCATTTCTGCGGGCGAGCGTCTTTACACGCTGCGCTCCTTTAAGGATCTGTTTGAAATGCGTGCCGCCGACTACATCCAGCCCGATATCAGCCATGCGGGTGGCATTATGGAGCTGAAAAAGATCGCTGCCGCCGCCGAGGCCTACTACATCCCCTTCGCTCCCCACAATCCCTCCGGCCCCGTGGCCAACGCCGCCACGCTGCAGCTGGCCGCCTGCTGCCCCAACTTCTCCATTCTGGAGATCATGCACAGCGACGTGATCTGGCGCGCCGACGTGACCAACGAGAAGCTGGAGTACAAGGATGGCTATATCACCGTTCCCGACAAGCCCGGACTTGGTATTGAAATTAACGAGGAGGAGTGCCTGAAGCATCCCTATTCCGTCCATACGCTGCGCCATTACACCGGGGCACTGACCGACATCAGACCTCCCGAGACCGCGTTTTATTTTTGAGGTGAAGTCATGAACAAAACCGTACTTATCACCGGCGCCTGCATCAACACGGGCGTGGCTATTGTTGAAAAATTTGCTGCCGAGGGCTATGACGTGGTCTTTACCGGCAGAAGCCCCGAAAAGGTGGCCGAGGCTGAGACGGCCTACCGCAAAAACTTCCCCGACGTGAAGATCCTCGGCTATGCCATTGATTCCTTGATTAACCCCACAACGGTAGACGAAAACGGCGTTTTGGAGCTGTTTGCAGACCTTGATCAAAAGGGCATTTTCGTTGAAACGCTGGTGCTGAACGCCGCCGATCAGGGCCTTGGTATGAAGATCTTTGAAAGCCCCCTCACCGACATGATGCGGGTGATCAATACCAACGTGGTCTGGAACTATTGCCTTTGTGAGCAGGCAGCACTCCGCATGAAGGCACAGGGCGGCGGCAACATTGTGTTTGTCAACTCCAACACCGCCTACCGCGCCATTCCCGACCGCGTGGCCTACGTGGCCTCCAAGGGCGGCCAGCTGGGACTGATGCGCGCGTTGACACTGGATCTCGGAAAGTACAACATCCGCGTCAACGCCGTGCTGCCCGGTATGATCAAGACCGACCGCTGGGAGAAAAATCCCGACTTTTACAACACCGTACCCTCACGCTATACCCCCATTGGGGACGTGGCCGTCGGTGCAGATATTGCGGATGCGGTCTACTACTTCGCAGCCCACGCACGAAACACCACAGGCGCAGAGCTGGTGGTGGACGGCGGTAACACCGTGCAGCTGTATCCCATTATTCCCTAAACAAAAACAGGCAATATCCCCCCAAACGGTGTGGGATATTGCCTGTTTTCTGTCTTTACCCCGCCTGCGACAGGGGCGTTGCCATATTGGCAAGCATATTCTCTATAAATATCCCATATCCCGTGGTGGGATCGTTGATCATCACGTGGGTGACCGCACCGACCAGCTTGCCGTTTTGAATGATGGGGCTGCCGGACACGAGTGTGGTCAAGTAGGGACAACACATTTTTGCAATTTTTTGACTGTTTTGACACCATTTGTTAAGCAAATCGTCCCTTTATATCAATTTCAATAAGATGATATTTTTATGAAAAATTTGCTGTTGCGTATTATTTTATATATTGTTGGTCTTTTGCCTTTTGTATTGCAATGGTGACATGCCTGTTTCGTTTTTGAAAGTGCGTGAAAAAAATGAAATGCTGCTGAATCCGCAGCTTTCGCTGATTTCTGTGACCGACAGATCTGTTTTGCTAAGCAACTCTTTTGCCATGGTGATTCGCGTTTTCATTATATACTCCATAACGGTCAATCCGATTTTTTTCTTGAACAGTCTGCAAAAATGATATTTGCTCAGATAGCACGAGGCACAAATCTGATCAATTTTTAGTTCTTCTGTAATATGATGGTTGATGTATTCCACCGCCGTTTGGATGTTGTCGAAATTACAGGTGAGCTCATCCCCCATGCTCTGAGAGATCAGTACCGTCAAATCGAAAATTGCCGCATAGGACTTTGCTTGAAAATGATCTGTGTCGCTCCTTAGCTTATTAAGTTCTTCAAAAATATCTTCCGCACGGTGAAAATTGTGCTCGGAAAGCATCCCTATCACGATCCTATCCTCGCCAAGTATAGGATATAATTTTCGGTTATGTGATAGAAGTCCGGAGATTTTTTCAAGCTCTTCTGAATCAACAAAGAGCTTACTTCTTGTGTATTGCTCGGGAATATCCGGGAATGTGTAATGGTATTTCCGATTTCCGATAAAACAGAGCAGCCCTTTTTCCATAGGATAACTTTTCTCTCTTGTAACAATGCTTCCGCTGCCGGATTGGATCAACAGAAACATGTTATTTTCTGGCTCATGCCAGATTTTGTAATGCGCATCTCGCCCTACCTGTCGATATATTATCTCACTCATTGCCCAATCACCTCATCGTCCATTATACCGCATTTTGCAGAAAAAAGCAATACAAGTCAAAAAACAGGCAAGAATAAACTTTTTTCACTCTGATTTTTGAGATATAATGATGAAAACAAAGAAAGGAAGAAGAAAATGAAAAACTTAAAAGGAATTTATACCGCGTTGCTAACCCCCTTTACAAAGGATGGTAAGATCAACGAAAAAGAGCTCGCAAAGCTTGTGCGCTATAATCTCGCACTCGGAGTAGACGGTTTTTACGTTTGCGGAAGCACGGCAGAGGCACTGATGCTGAACGTGGAAGAGCGAATGGAGATCATGAGAATTGTCAAAGATAACGCAAAGGATGCAAATCTAATTGCACACATCGGAAGCTTGAACGAACGCGATGCGCACAAATTGGCGGCGTATGCCCGTGAGTTATCCTACGATCTGATCTCCTCGGTTGCACCGTTTTATTATAAGTTTAGTTTTTCTGAGATCAAGGACTATTACGTTCGTCTTGCAGAATCCTCGGGAATGAAAATGCTGGTTTACCACTTTCCTGCGTTTTCGGGTGTATCTATGGGGTCTGATGAAATATCTTCCTTCCTTGGTGACGATCGGTTTGCGGGAATTAAATTTACCTCAAACGATTTCTTTACGCTTGAGCGGTGCAAGAGTAAATTTCCCGACAAGCTTGTTTTCAACGGATACGACGAAATGATGCTTTCAGGACTTGCGATGGGGGCGGATGGCGGTATCGGAAGCACTTATAATTTTATGGCTGACAAATTTGTTTTGATAAGAAAGCTATTTGGGGAAGGAAAGATTGAAGGGGCAAAACGCATACAAAACGAGGCAAACAGAATAATTACCGTTCTTTGCAAGATTGGTGTAATGCAAGCCGAAAAAGAGGTTATGAATCAGCTAGGTTTTGATTTTGGCGATTGCTTACCGCCGTTTTCAAAAATCAGCGAGGAACAAAAGGCATTGATTGCCGAGAAAATAATGCCTTTTATAAAAAACGGCATTTGACGGAGAGGCGTTGAAAATGGTTGTAGAAAAGGCGATAGCGGATTATACAGACTTCAGGATTCCGGGGTTAGTCGTAACAGAGAGCGGTACGCTGCTTCGATATTGTGAATGCCGCCGTTCTCGGAGCGATTGGGCAGATATTGATATTAAGATCAGCAGAAGCACGGATAATGGAAAGACATGGGAAACGATTCTTTTGATAGAAAGCGGCGGTAATACGCTGAATAATCCCGTTATGTTTGTTAACGAAGAAAAGCTTGTTTTTCTTTATTGTAAAAACTATAAAGAGATATGGAAATGTGTAAGCACGGACGACGGTAAAACCTTTGGCGAAGCCAAGCGTGTGGATTTTGAGAACAGCGTTGACTTTTTTTACAACGTTGTAGCGGTGGGACCGGGGCACGGAATTGTCCATAAAGGAAGACTTTTGGTGCCAATCTGGTTTGCATATAACAGGCAAGATGAAAAGGCGCATCGCCCGTCCTTTATTTCCACGCTCTATTCCGATGACGGTGGCGATCATTTTCGCGTTGGCGAAATTATTTTTAGGGATATACTTAAAAATCCCAGCGAGTGCGCATTTGCTATCACCGCAGAAAATGAGGTCCTGATATCAATTCGTCATGAAGGCGAAATAAGAAAGCGCGGCTTGGCAAAAAGTGCTAACGGCATCTCTGCATGGAGAGAGCTTCACTTTGAGGAAAATCTTTCTGATCCCATATGTATGGGAAGTATGACGCACCATAATGGCAGGATATATCACTCAAATTGCGATTCTGTTCAAGAAAGGATAAATTTAACAGTTAAAATATCCGACGACTGTTTTAAGACAATTCACAACATATATGTTTCCGACTTCGGCGGATACTCGGATATAGCAGTATGGGATGACAAGCTCTTTATCCTTTATGAAAAGACCGTTTTAACAGAAAGTAAAGCAATTAAACCGTTTGAATTGTTTTTTGAAACCATAAATCTGCCAAGATGAAAGGCATCATCCAAGGAAGAGTAGTGTGTTATAATAGAGACAACACTTTTATGCAACGAATTTAATAATCTTCGGACAAAAACGATTGTCCCTTATTGAACTCACTCATAGTGAACGTTCCGTAAGGGACAACAGTTTTATTCATTTTTTGTGTTACGACGCCTTTGCCATATTGGCAAGCATATTCTCAATAAAGATACCATATCCCGTGGTGGGATCGTTGATCATCACGTGGGTGACCGCGCCGACCAGCTTGCCGTTTTGAATGATGGGGCTGCCGGACATGCCCTGCACGATGCCACCTGTTTTGGAAAGCAGTGCGGGATCGGTCACCTTTACGGTAAAGCATTTGTTGCCGTCGGCATTGCAACGGATGGCAGAAAGCTCCACCGCGTATTCCCGAGGAGCGCCGTCATCCAACGTACAGCGCAAGGTGGCGGTGCCGGATTGCACCTCGTTCCGATAGGCAATGGGTAGCGTGTCACCAAGGTAGCGCGGGCAGGCCGTAAAGCTGCCAAACACACCGCAAACGGTGTTTTGCGTTAAAACGCCGTTGCGTTCCGGCGAAAAATGACCGCGCAACTCGCCCGGTGCCCCTGCGGCGCCCTTGCGGACGTCGCTGATGCCAACACCCATCACGGTTCCGCGCGAAAGCGGGATCAGCGCGCCGCTTTCACCGTCACAAATGCCGTGCCCCAGCCCGCCAAAGGCAAGATCCTTGGTAACAAAGGTCACGGTGCCGATGCCGGCCCCCGCATCCCGTACAAATAACCCGGCGCGCAATCGGCCGTCCTCATCGCAGGGGAGTGGCGTCAGCGTGACCCTGCTCTCTTGCCCATCTCGCTTATAAAGCAGCGTGATGGGTTTTTTGCCGTTTTGAGCAATGACCTCTGACAGCTCGCCCGCGGTGTCGATCTGCCGACCGTTGACCGCGCAGATGCAGTCGCCGGGGCGCAGCCCCGCCTCTTTGGCGGGGTTGCGATCTTTGCCGTTGCATCGCACGTCACAGTAGTTGACCACCAGCACGCCATCGGTGAGAAAGCGCACGCCAAAGGGTGTGCCGCCCACGGTGAGGGTGGGCCGATCCTCGGCCGCCGTTGGCAGGGCGGCCATGCAAATGAAAAGAAGCAATGTCAGCAAAAAGCCGCACCGTTTCAATGTTTTTTTGATTTTCATGTGTGTTTTCCCCCAAAAACTCGCAGTGATATTACTATGTGCAAAAATGCCGACTTTCATCAATAGCAATTAACACACCGCTTGTCTGTTTTATCCGTTTTGCAGACTTGCGTTCCTTTTTATAATATCTCTTTTTTCTATTGACTTTATCAAAAAATGTGGTACAATATTGTTAGTTATCTAACTAATTATTTTTGAAAAGAGGAGTATTATGGAAAAGCAGAACCGTATGCCGCCGTCTCCGCCTGTGCGAGAGGAGCTGCGGCATTTGCCGCAGGCGCCCCGTATGATCATGGAGATCTCGCGCTTGATCCGCTTTCGCGTAAGAGCGCGCGAGGAGGGGGGCATTATGGCGCAGAATACCGCCCGATTGATCCTGGCCCATCTGGCAGCACAGGATAACGTGCAGCAGCTGGAGCTTGTTAAGCTGACCCGTTTAAAGGCACCTACGGTCAGCGTTCTGCTGCGCCGATTGGAGGCTGAGGGCTACGTGGTGCGTACGCCCGACCCTGTGGATCGGCGCGCGGTGCGCGTGTCGTTGGGGGAGCGCGGCAGAGAATTTGACCGGTTGCATCTTTCTAACATTTCGTGCAACGATCAAGCGGCTATGGCGGGATTTACCGCCGAGGAGCGGGCCACTTTGGAGCGATTGCTTGCCCGCGTACGCGATAATTTGCTTGGAGGTGAGTGAGATGCGCGGATTGTTTAAATACTTAAAGCCCTATTGGCATTTTGCCATTTTGTCGCCCATTTTGATGATCCTGGAGGTCACGGCCGATCTGTGCCTGCCCTATTTGATGTCCTTTATCGTCAACTACGGCATTATTGGCGCGGATATTTCCGAAAGCGGATTGGCTTTTGGCATTATGAGCACGCTGTTTCCGGGTGGATTTGAGGGGATGCACGTCATATTGACCTTTGGTGTGCTGATGCTGCTGGTCACCCTTGTGGGTGGCTTTTTCGGCACGCTTTGCGCGTGGACTGCGGCCAAGGCCTCTCAGGGCTTTGGGCACGATCTGCGTCGTGATGCCTATGCCCGCGTGATGTCTCTTTCTATCGAGCAGACCGACAAATTTACCACCGGATCGCTGGTCACCCGTATGACCAATGACATTGCGATGATCGTGGAATTTATGGAAATGATCCTGCGTATGTTCGTGCGGTCGCCCTTTTTCCTGATCGGTGGCACCTTCTTTTTGTTGTCGCTGGACGTCAGCTTTGGTGTGGTGCTGCTTGCGGCCATCCCTGTGCTGATCCTGACGCTTGGGCTGGTGCTGTTTCGTGCCGTGCCCATGTTTTCGGTGGTGCAAAAGCGACTGGACCGCGTGAACTGCGTGGTGCAGGAAAATGTCAGCGGCGCTCGCGTGGTCAAGGCCTACGTGCGTGAGGATTATGAGTGTGAGCGTTTTCGTGCTGCCAGTGGGAGCTTGCGTGACGTGAACTATCGTGTGCAAAAGCTGATGGCTATCATCCATCCCGTGCTGGTGGTGGTGCAGAATTTTGCCGTGATCGCGGTGATCCTGCTTGGCGGGCACAAGATCGCAGACGGCATTGGCGGTATGAGCACGGGCAACGTGATGGCCGCCGTGACCTATACCATTCAGGTCGTATCCTCTATTATGATGATCACGATGATGTTTCAATCGGTCTCTCGCGCCCTTGCCTCGGCGCACCGTGTGCGCGAGGTCTTGGATACCGAGCCCGTGATCCAAAGCGGCGATAAGCGCGCAGAGGGCGCCCCCGTGGCGGTGGCCTTTCGCGGCGTCGGCTTTCGTTATCCCGGCACCGTAGGTCGCCCTGTGCTGCACGACATTGATCTGGAGGTGCACCGGGGAGAGACCCTTGCCATTGTGGGTGCCACCGGATGCGGCAAATCCTCGCTGGTGAGGTTGATCCCCAGATTTTACGATCCCACCGAGGGAGAGGTGCTGGTGGACGGCGTGCCGGTGCGGGAATACGATCTGAAGGCTCTGCGCCAAAAGATCGGCTTTGTGCTGCAAAAAAGCGAGCTGTTTTCCGATACCGTGGCGGGGAATATTCGTTGGGGGCGTCCCGAGGCCACCGATGCCGAGGTGCGCGAGGCTGCCGAGATCGCACAGGCGTCAGAATTTATTGCGGATTTTACCGATGGCTTTGATACCTTTGTAGCGGAAAAGGGCGCATCGCTTTCCGGTGGACAAAAGCAGCGCATGTCGATCGCCCGCGCACTGTGCCGCAAGCCTGAGATCCTGATCTTGGACGATGCCACCTCGGCGCTGGACCTTGCCACCGAGGCGAGACTTCGCGCTGCGTTGCACGAAAAATTAAAGGATACCACCGTGATCCTGATCGCGCAGCGCATTGCCAGCGTGCGAGAGGCAGATCGCATTGCCGTGATCGAAAACGGCACGGTCAAGGCCTGTGCTCCCCACGATGAATTGATGAAAAACTGCGATACGTATCGCGAAATTTATGCCTCTCAGATGGAGAGAGGAGGTGCGGCAAATGAATAAGGGAGCGATGAATGATAAGCGCCCGCAGCTCTCTTTTGGCCCGGGTGGACCCGGTGGCGGACACCGAAACAATATGAGCCGCGTGCATGCGGAAAAGCCCAAACATACCAAAGAGACCCTGACAAGGCTGATGCGCTACGTAGGGCGCAGCCGCTACGTGCTGATCGCGCTGCTGATCATTACGCTGATCACCTCGGTGATCGAGCTGACCGGCCCGTTGCTGCAGGGCAATGCCATTGATGCCATCGAACCGATCTATTACAATACGGCAGACGGTGCCGTGATCCGCGCCGATGCACTGGAGGCCGCCAAGGCAGCAGGCGTTGCCGTGCGGACGGAGTATCGCGTGCATTTCTTTGCATCGGATTACGTGGGGCGCGATGGGCACACGGGGGGCATGGTCTCCTATCTGATCGCAATGGGCGTGCTGTTTTTGATCTCTGCCGTACTGCATTACGTGATGGGCGTGGTGGCGGCAAGGCTTGCGCAGCACACGGTCTATACGATGCGCAACGAGTTGTTTGAAAAGATCTCTCACTTGCCCATTCGCTATACCGATACCCACAAGCACGGCGACATTATGTCCCGCATCACCAACGACGTAGAGAACATCTCCAACGCCGTCTCCAGCGCGATCACGCTGCTGTTTTCAGGCGTACTGACCATTGTGGGCGCTTTGGTGATGATGCTGATCTTAAGTCCCATTATGACGCTTGTTGCTATGATCACCATTCCGCTTTCCATCTTTATTTCCGGCAAGCTGACCAAGTTTATGCGCAAATATTTCCGCGTGCGTCAGCAGCTGCTGGGCGCGATGAACGGCACCGTTGAGGAGATGGTGACCTCTTATGGCACGGTGGTGGCTTACAGCAAGGAGCAGACTGCCATTGAAAGATTTGACGGCTTTAGTGCCGATTACCGCGATTGCTCGGTCAAGGCGCGTGTTTGGGGCTCGATCATGGGCCCGATCATGAATTTTCTTGGCAATTTGCAATACGTGCTGGTGGCGGCCACGGGCGGTGCGATGATCATTTTCGGCGGCCCCGGAAACATCAGTATCGGTAATATTCAGTCGATGCTGTCCTATTCCAAAAGCTTTACGCGCCCCATCAACCAGATCGCCAATCAGTATTCTGCCATTCTTACGGCACTGGCGGGCGCCGAGCGTATTTTTGCCATTATGGATCACCCCGAGGAGATCGACGAGGGCAAGGAGCATCTTGACGTTGCGAATATGGAGGGCAGGATCTCCTTTGAGGACGTGCAGTTTTCTTACGTTGAGGGCGAGCCCGTGCTGCAGGGCTTTGACCTTGAGGTGGAAAAGGGAAAAAAGATCGCCATCGTTGGTGCCACGGGATCGGGAAAGACCACTGTGGTCAATCTTTTGACAAGATTTTACGATCCCGACAGCGGTAGGATCGCCGTGGACGGGGTGGATATTACCCATATTCCCAAGGCCGAGCTGCGGCGCTCGATCGCGATCGTGCTGCAGGATACCGTGCTGTTTCGCGATACCATCCGCAACAACATCAAATACGGTGCCGAGGGGGCCAGTGATGAGGAGATGATGCGCGCCGCGCGTCATGCGCGTGCCGACGTGTTTATCGAGCGCTTGCCCGACGGCTATGACACCGTGCTGACCGAGGGCGGCGGAAACCTTTCCCAGGGGCAGCGCCAGCTGTTGGCCATTGCAAGAGCTGTGCTGGCCGATCCCAAGATCTTGATCTTGGACGAGGCCACCTCCTCTGTGGATACCCGCACCGAGATGCACATTCAGCAGGCGATGGTAGAACTGATGAAAAACCGCACCTCGCTGATCATTGCGCACCGCCTGTCTACCATTCGTGATGCCGACACCATCGTGGTATTGCGTGACGGCGTGATCGCAGAGGCGGGTAACCACGACGCGCTGCTTGCGCGCGGCGGGGAATATGCCAAGCTTTACAGCAATCAGTTTGCGGGGATCGCCACATGACGGTGGGCAGCAAGATCACGTTTGAAAAGCTGTGCCACGAGGAGCTTTCCCGCGTGAAGGAAAGGGATGGCATAGGCCTGTATGCCGAAAAGCGCTTGCACAGCGTGCTAAAGCGTTGGATGTATGACGATTTTTCGGCGCACGAACAAAAAGTGCCCCAACGGGGTGGGAAAATCAGCCGTTTTGTGGCTGACGTTCTGACCCCGGATGGGGAGATCATTGAGATCCAAACCGGCAAAATGTACCCGCTTGCCCGCAAGGTGGCATTTTATATGGAGCAGACCGACCTTAAGGTCACGCTGGTGCACCCTTTGCTTGCGCGCAAGTGGGTCAATTGGCTGGAGCCCGAAACGGGAGAAGTGCGAGAGCGTAATCGCTCTACAAAAAAAGAGACGGTGCTGTCGGGGCTTGCGCAGCTGAAGGCAATGGCACAGTACCTGGGCGATCCTCGGCTGACGGTGGTGCTTCCAATGTTGGAGCTGGAGGAGTTCCGCTTGCTTGACGGATGGGTCAAGGACCCCAAGCGGCGCTCTCACCGTTACGAGCTGATCCCCACTGCTCTGCTTGATACGGCGGTGCTGCGTGATAAGCAGGATTATGCGGCGCTTTTCCCGCAGGAGCTGCCCGAAAGATTTACGGCAAAGATCTTTTCAAAGCATACCCGTTTGCGGGGATATGCGCTTTATGATGCCATTGCGGTGTTTGAGGCGCTTGGCGTGATCCGCCGCCTTGGCAAGGAGGGGCGGAGCTTTGTGTTTGAACGAACGATATAAGAAAAAGGCAAGCAAATGCTTGCCTTTTTGCGTTACAGTCCCAACGCTGCGGCGAGACCGGTGAGATCAAACAGCACGCCGAACAGGATGCCGCAGCCAAGGAGGGCGGCGGTGAGCAGCAGGTTTTCTTTTAAGTGACGGTTGGTGCGGAACAGCACCAGAATGCCTGCGCCCGCACCGGTGAGAAGACCGGCCAGCATAGCGCCGCCGGAGATCACGCCGTTGACCCAAAGCGTGGCAATGGCCACAGAAACAGCGCAATTGGGGATCAGGCCGACCAAGGCGGCCAACGCGGAGCCAAGGAGGGGAACGCTGCCAACGGCGGAGGCGATCGCCTCCTCGCCCACCAGCTCAAACAGGGCGGTCAGCGCCACATTGATGATCCAGATGAACAGAAAAACGAACAGCGTGTGGTGAATAGACGAACGCCAGACGCCCTTTTCGCAGTGGCAATGCTCCTCTTCGCACAGCTCCTCGATGTGGGTCTCTTTGATCTGCTTGTGCAAGAGCAGATCCGTTGAAAAACCGACAACAAGCGCCAGCACCAGCTTGATTGTCAACACAGTCAGGATCTTGGCGGGGCCAACGCCCTCACCAATGAATACGGGCAGCATCTCATCGGAGGTGGCCAAAAAAACCGCCAACAGCGTACCGGGGGTCACCACGCGGCCGGCATAAAGTCCTGCCGCCATGGTAGAAAAGCCGCATTGCGGCACAAGGCCCAGCACACCGCCAATGGCGGGACCGGCACGGCCTGCTTTTTTGACGGCGGTCTGCACACGGTCGCCCGCCTTGTGCTCGATCAGCTCCATCAAAACGTAGGTCAAAAACAAAAAGGGGAGGATTTTTAAGGAATCCAGTGTGCCGTGGCCTAAAATATGTAGGAATTCATGCATTGGTCAGCCCTCCTTGGCACAGGCTGCGCAAAGCCCATACAGGACCGAGCGGCCGCGGTCCACCGAAAATTGGTGAGAGGCGCTGAGTGCCTCGGCAATGGCATCGCCACACTTGCATTCCAAATGTGTAACGCGCCCGCAGACGGTGCAGTGCAGATGAAAATGGGTGTGACAGCGGTGGGCGTTCCCCACGTATTGGTATACAAAGCCGTCACCATCCTTGGCGGGGAGCTTGGCCACCTCACCCTCGTCGTACATTTCCGAGAGCATACGGTAGACCGAGCTGCGGCCGGGGGCTGCAACGCCCGCGTTGCGGCAGGAGGACAATAGACCGCTATAAAGCTCCTCGGCGCTTTTTGGGGGCTCGGCGGCCACGTTTTTCAGGTGTTGAGCAAGGCGCGTGCGCCCTGCGGTGTTGTAATGCTTTTTTTCCATAAGGATCCTTTTTGAAAATGAGAACTGTTTTCAAATTGTACCATACAAACGGCATTTTGTCAAGGAGAAACGGCAAAAAATGTAGCAAGCAATTGACTTTTGCGTGATCGTGTGCTACAATACTATGGGAATTTTGAAGGGAAGGTGAGTTGGATGGATAAGCGCAAGCTAACGGGCCCTGTGCTGCTGTTTTTGGCGGCATTCATCTGGGGCACTTCCTTTGTGGCACAGGACGTGGGAGCCGAGACTATCGGCAGCTTTACCTATCAGGCGGTACGCAATCTGATGGCGGCAACCATACTGCTTCCGCTTTGCTTTTTATCCAATGCGGTGGCCAAAAAGCGCGGCACGTGGCAGCCGATGACGGCGCGCTCGCGTAAGTATCTGTTGCTTGGCGGCTTGGGCTGCGGCCTGCTGCTTTCTGTGGCGGTGATCCTGCAGCAGTTTGGCATTGCGGGCAACGTGACCTCCCCCGGCAAGGATGCCTTTATTACGGCGCTGTATATCGTATTTGTGCCTGTGATCGGCCTCTTTTTTGGAAAGCGCTCGCGCCTTCACGTGTATCTTTGCGTTGTGGTGGCGCTGGTGGGACTTTGGCTGCTTTGCATGGGTGGCTCCGGCATTACCACCGCCGATATTTTGGTGATCGCTTGTTCGGTGGCGTTTTCTTTTCATATTATATTGGTGGATACCGTGGCGCCTCACGTCAATGGCATTGCGCTTTCCTGCCTGCAATTTTTTGTGGCGGCGGCTATTTCCTTTGTGGGGATGCTGATCTATGAGGAGCCCAGTATCAGTGCCATTTTGCACGCTTGGTTTCCGCTGTTTTATTCCGGCGTGCTGTCGGGCGCGATCGCTTATACCCTGCAGATCCTGGGGCAAAAGCACACCCCTGTTACGGTCGGCAGCCTGATTATGAGCTTAGAGGCGCTTTTTGCGGTGGCGGCCAGTATGATCATGCTGCCCGAGGTGCCTGCACCGACGGGGAGAGAATGGATCGGCATGGCCTTGATCTTTGCGGCTATTATCGTATCGCAGCTGCCGATCCCAAGCTTTAAAAAAGAAAGCAAACAAATATAAAATGCGCCTACGTACCGTTTTTTGGGGGTACGTAGGCGCATTTTTTGTGCAATCTCAGTCAAAATCCCGACGGCCCTCAAGGGCGCGGGAGAGTGTGATCTCGTCGGCGTATTCCAGCTCGCCGCCAAAGGGGATGCCGTGGGCAAGACGGGTGACCTTGATGCCAAGGGGGCGCAGCAAGCGCCCGATATACATGGCAGTGGCCTCGCCCTCGGTGGTGGCGCCGGTGGCCACGATGACCTCGCGCACGCTGTCGTCCTCTAAGCGGCAAAGCAGCTCGCGCAGAGCCAAGGCATCCGGCGTGATGCCGCTGATGGGGGAGATCAGGCCGTGCAGCACGTGATAGGTGCCACGAAACGAGCGGACCTTTTCAAAGGCCATTACGGCGCGGGGATCCTCGACCACGCAGATCACCGATCTGTCGCGTGCGGTATCGGCGCAGATGGGGCAAAGCTCGCGGTCGGTCAGGTTTTGACAGTTGGGGCAACGGTGGATCTTTTCCTTGGCCTCGGTGATAGCCGAGGTCAGTGCCTCGATCTCATCGGGGCTGTACTTCAATATGGAAAAGGCCAGACGCTGTGCCGTTTTTTTGCCAATACCGGGCAAACGGGCAAGCTGCTCTGTCAAAACGTCAAGTGCCTCGATGCCTGACATATCAGAACAGGCCGGGCATACCGCCCATGCCGGGCAGACCCAGTGCGCCAAGGGCGCCGGTGATCTTATCCATTTCTGCGGCAGAGGTCTCTTCTACCTGCTTGATGGCCTGATTGATGCCGGCTACCAAAATATCGGAAAGGGTCTCGATGTCGTCGGGGTCCACGATCTCGGGCTGGATGTCCAGTGCAAGGATCTCTTTTTTGCCGTTGATCTTAACGGTCACTGCACCGCCGCCGGCAGAGATCTCGTACTCGCGCTCCTCCAGCTCGGCTTGCTTTGCGGCCATATCCTCCTGCATCTTTTGGACCTGCTGCAGCATAGCGGCCTGGTTGTTCATATTCATACCTTTTGCTTTGGGAATGTTTGCTCTCATTTTTATGTTCTCCTTGTTTGTTATTCGGTTTGGTTGGCGGCCTCAAGCAGGTCGTCCAGTATGGTGTCGCGGACGGTCTCACGCTCGCCGATGGTCTCTAGGATCAGCTCGGCAGGGGTGGGGGCTCTTTTGATCTCGGGGGCAATGGCACGGCAAAGCAGAGCCTTGTTTGCGGGGGTATCCAGCATCATCGGTGCCATAGGATTGACCAGCTGAAGCACGACCTTGCCGTCGTCATCCAAAAACGCCTTGCCTTCCTCCAAAAACGGGGCCAGCATCGTATTCTCGCGGCGGACGCGCTCTACACAGTTCATATAGCCGCGTATGCGGTGCAAAACACGACCCGTTGCGGGGGTATTTGCAACAGGGGCTTTCGTTGCGGGCGCTTTTTGCGGTGCGGGGGTTGACGGAGCTTGCTTGGGCGCCGGAGGCGCGTTAAAAAGCGGATCTGTAAGGGGCTCGAAGGCCGGGGGCGGTGCTTCCTTTGGGATGGGGGCGGCCTCTTGCACGGTGGGTGCGGGCACAGGAGCCTTTGGTGCTTGTGCAGGCATAACGGCGCCGGCAGCCACGCTGTCCTCCAGCCGCTCTAAGCGGGCAAGAAGGCTTTCTGTGGAGGTATCAAGGGCGGGATCGCACATCCGTACCAGTGTCAGCTCGGCCACCATACGCTTGACGGCATTGGCCTTTTGCATGGCAAACAGTGCATCCTCTAAAAGGCGGCAATGGGCAAGCAGGGTGCCCTTTTTAAAACGATCGGCCAGTGCGCGGAGCTGTGCGGTCTCGCTATCGGTCAGATCCAGATAGCGGGCGGCTTCGGCAGTGGTCTTGATCACCAGAATGTCGCGGTAGATCCCGATCAGATCCTGCCAAAAAACAGCCAGATCGCGGGAGGAGGCCACGGCCTCGTCTACAGTAGAAAAGATGGTGTCGTAATCGGCATCTGCCACGGCAGTGACCAACGCCAGCATCGCTTCACGTCCGCCGGAGCCCATCATTTCGTCAACGGTGGGGACGTCAATGTGCTTTCCGGCACTGCCGCAAAGCTCCAACAGGCTGATGGCATCGCGCATGCCTCCCTGTGCCATACGCGCAATGCGCTCGGCTGCGGCAGACTCTAATGACAGGCCCTCTTGCGCGGCAATATAAGAGATGCGGCTTGCCAGCACCGATAAGGCGATGCGGCGGAAGTCAAAGCGCTGGCAACGGGAGATGATGGTGGCGGGGAGCTTGTGCAGCTCTGTAGTAGCCAGAATAAAGATCACGTGAGAGGGGGGCTCTTCCAGTGTCTTCAGCAAAGCGTTAAAGGCGCTGGAGGATAGCATATGGACCTCGTCTACGATATAAACGCGGTAACGGAGCAGGGTGGGGGGATAGACCACCTCGTCGCGGATGTCGCGGATGTTATCTACGCCGTTGTTAGAGGCGGCGTCCATTTCCAACACGTCGGTGGCGGCGCCGCTGTCAATGGCGCGGCAAGAAGCGCATTTGCCGCAAGGATTGCCGTTTTCGGGCGCCTCGCAGTTTACGGCCTTGGCCAGGATCTTGGCGCAGGTGGTCTTGCCGGTTCCGCGTGAGCCGCAGAACAGATATGCGTGCGAGAGGGCGTTGTTGGATACCTCGTAACGCAATACCGAGGTGATGTGCTCCTGTCCGCAAACGTCATCAAAGCTTTGCGGTCTCCATTTGCGATATAATGCCTGATGCATGGCGGATGCCCTCCTTCAGATAAAAAACAAGCTGCAAAATAAGACCATACACCTCCCAATCGAACGTCACCTTTGCGCGGATCTCGAGCCTTTCGCTCGGAGCAGGCTGCCTCGCGGCACATCAGGTTAACCGCTTAATGCTGCTTGGTTCCCCACCTGACATGGTTCACAGTGTCTGATTGCGCAAGACCCACTCTTCATCACGGAAGAACCCGCTCCGGACCGCATCGCTTCGGTCCTCAAGGGAGGGATCTACCCCTGCTATAGCGGATTTCAGGTGCAGGGCTCCGCTACTTCCCCGGCTGGTATGGCCTTATTTCACAGCTTTCATTTTATTATACCACAACTCTTTTTGTTTTGCAAGAGAAAAGATGTTTTTTTAAGCAGAAATTTTCTGTTATTCTTTGGCGCGGTCCTGCATACGCTCTGCAAGGTTGCTTGGCGGCGCTTCTGTTACCAAAGAAAGAAGGACGTCACAGCCGCGACGCCGCAAGGCGGCAAGATCCAGCCAACCAAGGAGCTGCCCCCCCTCCAGCGGGGCGCCGATGCTTGCAAGGGGCAAAAAATCGCCGTGCAAGAGCGGGAGCGCCGCATCGTTTTTGGCGTGCAGGCAGAGCAGGACCTGTGCCCGCCCGCAAACGGCAAAGCACAGGCTTTGCGGCTCGCATAAGGCAAGGATCCCCGAAAGCGGCGCGCGGAGCGTGCCGTTTTCGGGCAGTAGCACCGCGCGACACAAGGGTGTGTTGCTTTTCAAAAAGTCCTTGAACGGGGCGAGAAAATGGCGATTTTTGCCCGTGATATCCTCCACTGTCAGCAGCTTGCTGTCCATGGGCGGCCGCAACGGGATCACGGAGTTGTGTGCCGCACTGCGGCTGCGCCGAAAAGATCGGAGGGGGATAAGATCAGCGCATCGATGCCCATAGCGATCAGCTCCGGCAGCAGCTGTTGCAGGGCGAGAGAGCCGGCGCGTATGGCGGCGCGGCGACCCACAAGATGCGTGTTGCCGACTGCGATCTCGACAAGGTGCAGTAAGGGATCGCGCCCGGCAGCAAGCAACGCGGCACGATCCCTTGCGTTGGGAGGAGCCCCCAGCGTCAGGGAGATCAGTGCATCCAGCTCCAATATCACAAGGTCAGCCTCTTGCACAAGTCGGCGCGAGTGCATAACCGCCGCAGGGGAGGAAATGGAGATATATAGCTCGGTCAGCTCGTCAAAGGTCTCGCCCTGTGCTGTCAAGCGGCGCATCGTTGTCTCTGTATACTGCCTTGCACTTGCGATCTCTGCGGTAGAGCAGACAAGCGGTAGTAGCAGCGCCACGGGTCCAAGGCGGGAGGCGCGCAGCGCGGCCGAAAGATAGGCTTCCATCAGGGCGGGGCGTTGCAGGGTCGCGCGGATGCCGGAAGCAGCGTTCTTTTCGTTGGGGACGGGAGCGGAAAGGATCACCTGCTGCCCAAGCGCCGCTTTCACGGCGCTTGCAAATTGGCTGTACAGGCGCTCCTCGGCGTGCATCAGGGCCTCTGCGTGCAGAAAAGAGGGGTCCAGAAGCAGACGCTTACCGCCTATCCCCGATGACAACGCTCCCTGATCCAAGGGGGCCGAAAGGGCAGCGATCAACGTGATCTCATCGGCACTTGCGTTTGCTCTTGCAGCTTCTTTTAGCATGATTACCCCCATAACGGTGTGCGTTTTTCATAGTTTTTGCCGAAAAGCACGCAAACATACAAAAAGGCTCCGCGCAAAATTGCGCGGAGCCGATGAGATCAACCGTGATACAGCTTTTTGGTTTGATAGCGAGGCTCGCAGGTCATTTGGATGCCCAGCTTTTTCAGCGTGCTTTGATCGTTTTGAGAAAGGATCACCGTAGAATGCGCTTCGCAGTGGCGCAGTGCAGAAAGCTGCTCCAGTGCACGGCGCGCGGTCTCGTCGCCCACGGCGCAGATCGACAGGGCGATCAGCACCTCGTCTAAATGCAGGCGGGGATTGTGGTTGCCAAGGCGTTGGATCTTCAGCGCGGATACGGGCTCCAGGATCTCGGGGGAGATCAGCTTGGTCTCCTTGGGGATGTTGGCAAGCAGCTTTAGGGCGTTCAGTAGCATAGCCGAGGCGGCGCCAAGCAGCTTGGTCGTTTTTCCCGTAACGATGCGGCCGTCCAAAAGCTCCAGCGACACCGCAGGCTCACCGGTCTGCTCGGCGCGCTCAAGCGCGGCGGCGATCACGGGGCGGTGAGAGGTGTCAAGGCCGTCCTTGGCCATCAGCATACGGATGCTCTCGACCTCGGTATCGTTGCCCTCGCCCTTGCGTTGGCGGCAGAGTGCGGTATAGTAGCGGCGCAGGATCTCGTCGCGTGCACCCTCGCGCACGGCGTCGTCGTCAAAAATGCAATTGCCGACCATATTGACGCCCATATCGGTGGGGGATTGGTAGGGGCACTCGCCGTAAATATGTTCGAACATTGCCTTGACCACGGGAAAGATCTCTACGTCGCGGTTATAGTTGACGGCGGTGGTGCCGTAAGCGGCCAAGTGGAAGGGGTCGACGATGTTGCGGTCGTTGAGATCGGCGGTGGCGGCCTCATAGGCCAGATTGACAGGATGCGTCAGGGGCAGATTCCAAACAGGGAAGGTCTCAAACTTGGCATAGCCCGAGCGGATGCCGCGCTTGTTGTCAAGATAGAGCTGAGACAGGCAGGTCGCCATCTTGCCCGATCCGGGGCCGGGCGCGGTGACCACCACCAGCGAGCGAGAGGTCTCGATATATTCGTTTTGGCCAAAGCCGTCGTCGCTGACGATCTTTTTTACGTCAAGGGGGTATCCCTCGATAGAATAATGGCGATAGACCTTTAGGCCAAGGCTTTCCAGACGCTTTTGAAAGGCGATGGCGGCGCCCTGCTCTGTAAAGCGGGTCAGCACCACGCTGCCCACGTAAAGGCCAAAGCCACGGAAGGCATCGATCAAGCGGAGCACGTCCTGGTCGTAGGTGATGCCAAGGTCGCCGCGCACCTTGTTTTTCTCGATATCGGCGGCGTTGATCACAATGACGATCTCTGCCTCGGAGGCAAGCTCTACCAGCATACGGATCTTGCTGTCGGGCGCAAATCCGGGCAACACGCGAGAGGCGTGATAGTCATCAAAAAGCTTGCCGCCAAACTCCAGATAGAGCTTGCCGCCAAACTGCTGAATGCGCTCGTGGATATGGCTGGATTGATCCTTGATATATTGGTCGTTATCAAATCCGATCTTAAACATGGTCAAAGCCTCCGGTTTTTAACTGCGTTACGTACAACATTCAGTATATCACAAAAACGCTTTTTGGGCAAGGGCTTTTTATAAAAAACAAGCAAAAAAATAGCTGCGCCCCGCAAGTGCGGGGCACAGCCGTTTGGGGGATCAAATATCGGTATCGCTTTCGGAAAGGATGCGTGCGCGGAAGTATTTTCCGATGTTGATGATGTGGGAGAGGACGGATTCCCACAGAGGCTTGGGCGTGAGATCGGTCACGCGGAAGGTCTCAAAGCACATCGAGCCGCGGTAATTGATGTGACGGAGTCCCGCGATAAATTGCTCCCAATCCAGTGCACAGGTGCAGGTTTTGTAATAGCGGGTCTGCGTATAGGGCGCCATATGCAGGTCGTTTTGGCCGTCGTTGTCGTGGATGTGCAGGCAGGTCAGGCGGTGACCGAGGGTTTCAAGATAGTGGCAGATGTTTTTGTGCAGCAGATTGGCGTGGCCCACGTCAAAGCAAAAGCCAAAGCAATCGCAGCCGGCCTCGGCATTCAGGGTATCGATGTAGCGAACGGCTTCCTCGGCGTCGGCGCAAACACCCTCTAAAACGCGACCCGTTCCCACGGTAAACAGGTTTTCAAGGCAGATCTTGACACCGGTCTCTTTGGCGATGGGCATCAGCCGGCGGTACAGCATCATATTGGTCTCCCACTCCTTTTCCTTGGTGGATCTGGTAACGGGATGGATCACGATGGCAGGGCATCCTATGGCAGCGCAGGTACGCATGATCTTTTCCAGAGTGGGGATCATAAATTCGTTGTGCGCATCCTCGCCCTTGCGCCAGATGGGGAAGGGGGCGTGGGCGTGAGACACGGTGATGCCTTGCTTGTCTGCAGCAGCCTTCATAGCGAGAAAAGGCTTTGCAAATTCTTCAAAGGGCAGATCGTAGCGAGAGGGAAGAATGGTTTGATTTTTTGCATCGTAGCTCAGGTGGGCAAAGCCCAGATCCATGGTTTCAAAGCCAACGCGCTTGGCCCATTCCAAGGATCTTTCGGGATCAGCGAATGAAAGCCAGCCTGCGGTTTGTGTTCCGATCTTTAACATGATGTTTACCTCCAATTTTTAAAAAGCCGCCTAACGGTATCAAAAAACGGAGCTTGGCGGCTTGCGGATCCTCTGCCCCCGGCAGAGTGTACGGATACAGTATACTACACTTTTGCTTTGGGGGCAATAGGATTGCTGAAATTTGCAAAAAATGTCGATTGTGTACCGCTTGCGGAGAGAGGTGTTGACTTTGTCCGGCGCTTGTGTTATAATGGGCGCTACGTGTGATAAGAAAGGAGCGTGATAAAGTGGCCATCCATCTGTCGGATCATTTTACCTATCGGCGTATTTTGCGTTTTACGGCGCCGTCGGTGTTGATGATGATCTTTACGTCGATCTACGGTGTGGTAGACGGTTTTTTTGTCTCTAATTTTGTTGGCAAGGTTCCCTTTGCCGCAGTCAACTTTATCATGCCCTTTTTGATGATCCTCGCTGCCTTTGGATTTATGATCGGTGCGGGCGGTACCGCTGTGGTGTCGCAGGCGATGGGCGAGGGTAGGAGCGACGATGCAAAGCGCTATTTTACATTTCTCACCGTTTTTGTGATTGGCGGTGGCGCGGTGCTTGCCGCGCTTGGCGTTGCTTTTATGGGCCCCATTTGCCGCCTTCTTGGTGCCGAGGGCGAACTGCTTGAGGATTGCGTGCTGTACGGGCGCATCATTTTGGTGGCGTTGCCTGCGTATATGCTGCAAACGATGTTTCAAAGCTTTTTGATCACTGCCGAGCGCCCAAAGCTGGGGCTTTGGATCACGGTGGCGGCGGGCGTTTGCAATATGGTGCTGGACTTTTTGCTGGTCTATGTATTTTCCCTGGGGCTTGCGGGTGCTGCCCTTGCCACCGGCATCAGCCAAGGCGTTGGCGGTGTTGTGCCGCTGCTGTATTTTTGTGGCAAACGGGGAAGGGTGTTGCACTTTAAACGGTTTAAGTTTTACGGATACGTATTGCGAAAAACCTGTACGAACGGCTCCTCAGAGCTGATGTCTAACATCTCAATGTCGGTGGTGGGCATTTTGTATAACAACCGTTTGCTTGCCCTTGCGGGCGAGGACGGTGTGGCCGCCTATGGCGTGATCATGTACGTCAACTTTATCTTTGTGGCCATCTTTATCGGCTACAGCATTGGTGTGGCGCCTGTGATCGGGTATCATTACGGCGCGCGCAACCGATCTGAGCTGAAGGGGCTGCTGAAAAAAAGCACGGTGATCGTGGGGGCGGGCGGCGTTTTGCTGACTGCTGTGGGGATGGCGTTCTCTTATCCCTTTTCCCTTATATTTGTAGGCTACGACACGGCGCTGCTGGATATGACGGTGCGCGGCCTTTTGATCTCCGCCGTTTCCTTTTTGTTTTGCGGCTTTGGTATTTTTGGCTCCTCGTTTTTCACCGCGCTTGGCGATGGACTGACATCTGCGCTGATCTCGTTTTGCCGCACGATGGTGTTTCAGGCGGGCGCCATACTGTTGCTGTCGGCGCTGTTCCGACTGAACGGCATTTGGTTTTCGATCTCTGTGGCCGAGGCTTTGGCCGCCGCAATGACCGCTTTGTTTATACTTGGCAAGCGGAAAAAGTACGGATATTTGTGATATTTTTTGTGTATATGGCCGAGAGGGCGGCGATTTCACCGGCATTTCTTGCCAAAAATGCGAAAAAATGACCTAAAATAAAAAAAACTATTGACAAAACGACCCGGTTTCGTATATAATATATGTTGTCACTGTAAAAAGCGTCCATTGGGTTCACTGTCCGATACGCTTCCGAATCCAAAAATCTAAGGAGGTGCCACCATGCTCAGAACTTACCAGCCCAAAAAGCGTCAGAGAAAGAAGGAGCACGGTTTCAGAAAGAGAATGAAGACTGCTGACGGCAGAAACGTTCTCAAGAGAAGACGTGCAAAAGGCAGAAAGAGACTGACCTACTAATTCCCGGTCGTCGGATTTCTCACATAGAAAATGACCGGTGTATTTGTTCACACCGGTCTTTTTTCTCCAAATCTTGAATGAAATAAGCGGCGCAATACGGCGTTGCTCCTCGCAGACGACCTCAACGTACGCCAAGTATGTTATCGCCCGTCTGCTGCGGTGCGCCTGGTCTTGCTTGCTTTTTTCATCCAAGGGATGTCCGGAAGAAATTCCGCGAGGGAAGCCGGGAGATCATCCAAGCCGATCCCGGAAGGAATTCCACAATCACAATTTTCAACGGAAGTGAATACAGATGAAGCAATACGCGATCAAAGAACACCATCTTTATAACAAGGCCTTTTCCAAGGGTCAGCGTGCCGTTGGCAAGCTGGTGGCCGTTTACGTGCTGCGGGATTATGCCGCAAAGCGCATTATGCAGGCCAACCCGCAAAAGAAGTATCTCAACCGCGTTGGATTGTCGGTCGGCAAGCGGATCGGCAGTGCGGTGCATCGCAATCGCGCAAAGCGACTTTTGCGCGAGGGCTACCGTGCCGTGCAAGCGGCGGGTGTGGCCAAGGGCTATCTGGTCGTATTGGCCGCGCGAGAGGAGATCAAGGGCAAAAAGGCACAGAACGTGCAAAAGGAAATGCTGTACCTGTTCCGCCGCCTTGACCTTTTGCAGGATAAAATAAAATGAAGTATTTGTGTATCTGGCTGATCAAATTTTACAGAAAGTGTCTGTCACCCCTGAAAGGAAAGCCCTGCTGTCGGTTTGTGCCGTCATGCTCTGCCTATGCCATTGAGGCATTTCAAAAACGTGGCTTTTTCGTGGGACTTATCATGTCGGTATGGCGCATTTTGCGTTGCAACCCTTATTGTGAGGGGGGCTACGATCCCGTGCCCGACAAGGGACTGCGATACAAGGGCTCGCGGGTGATCCCGATCACTTATGACCATCACTGCCCGGGAGAGGAGGGCAGCTGCTGTCACTGCGACGGCGAAATCGCCTCTCAGGAAGCGGAGAACCGAGAAGAGAACTTGGAAGAAACCGCTATTTCCAATGACCGAAAGGATCAAAATCAATGAAAAAGAAAGTAATCAAGCGCATTTTGCTTGCAGTTCTTGCAACGGCAATGCTGCTTTGCGTGCTGACCGCCTGTGGTGGCGGTGGTGTTGCCGTGGCAACGCCGGACAGCATCCCCACCCCCTTGGACGAAACGCAGCACGTCAGCTATCTGGCCAATCTGCTGATGACCAACCAAGAGGCTGTACAGGCATTTGTGGCGGCATCTCGCGGCTACAATATGTATGAGCAGGGCTTTAAGGACAACGATCTGAACAAGGACGGTGCCGACGACGGCAATCTGCCCGCGGCCGATCTTGGCACTGTAAACCTGGAGGCGGCCAAGACCGCGCTTTCCAAGGTGACCCCCACCGAGCAGAGCAAAAAGGACAACTACTTTTTGCCTCTTTACAACAACCTGACCGAAGAGCAGGTGAAAAACGTTGTCAACGCCATTAAGGCTGCAAACACCGTGGATCTGACCGAGCCCAACAACCCCATGGTCTGGATCGGTAAGTTCCTGAATGTGCTGACCAAGATCACGGGCGGCTATTACGTGCTGGCGCTGCTGATCTTTGCCATTATCGTAGAAATTCTGCTGCTCTACTTCAGCATCAAGCAGCAAAAGAACTCCATCAAGCAGGCGCGTATGTCCCCCAAGGAGCGTGCCATCCGCAAAAAGTATGCAGGCCGCAACGATCAGGTCTCTCTGCGCAAGCAGCAGGAGGAGATCCAGCGCCTGTATCAGGAGGAGGGCTTTAACCCCATGGGCGGCTGTCTGCCTATGCTGATCCAAATGCCCATCCTGATCATGCTGTACAACATCGTGATCGATCCCCTTTACTACGTGCTGGGCAAGGCCGAGGGCCTTTCCGCAGCGCTTTCCACCTATGCAACCACGGCACGTGCCGCCGGCGGCCTTGGCATCAAGCTTGGATCCAGCAATAGCACCATCGAGCTGCTTTCCAATCTTGACAGCAATAAGCTGACAGGCTTGCAGAATTTTGCATACTATTCCAACAGCGCCGATTGCGCTAAGGCACTGGAGGGCATTCAGCTCCCCAAGTTCACTATGTTTGGCCTGAACGTTGGTGCGACCCCCTCCTTTACCCCCGACAGAACCGTTTACTTCTGGCTGCTGCTGATCCCCGTGCTGACCTTTGTGGCTTACTTCTTCAGCATGAAGATCAACCGCAAGCTGATGTATCAGCCCGCAATGGACGCTATGACCAGCCAGCAGGTTGGATGCTCCAACAATATGATGGACATCACCATGCCCCTGATGAGTGTGTTCATCGCATTTGTGACTCCTGCCGCCATTGGTATCTACTGGATCTTTAAGTGCCTGATCGGTGTTGGCAAGCAGTATATCATCCACAAGCTGATGCCGCTGCCCACCTTTACCGAAGAGGATTATAAGCAGGCCGAAAAGGAGATCAAGGCCAAGAGCAAGGGTCAGCGCCTGCCCTCTGTGATGCAGGCAACCGACGGCCGCCAGTATCGCTCGCTCCATCACATTGATGACGAGGACGATCTTCCCCCTCGCGGTAGCGTGCAAAAATCTGCCGTGTACGTGGATGATGAGGATGAGATGGCTGCCGTGCAGGAAAAGCCTGAAAGCAAAATGGCCGCACCCTTAAAGGACGACCGCAAAAATGACCGCAAAAAGTGAGGAAAAGACATTGAAAAAGCAAACGATCGTAACGGCAAAGACCGTTGAAGAGGCTATTGCAAAGGCCGTGGCAGAGCTGGGTGCTCCCAGTGCCGAGGCTGTAGAGTATACTGTGTTGGAGGAAGCAAAGAAGGGCTTTTTCGGCCTTGGTGCCACCCCCGCAAAGGTAGAGGTGACCTATGCGCCCAAGGGTGCTGAGGTCGCACTGGACTTTATCCGCAATCTGGTTGACAGCATGGGCCTGGAGGCCAAGGTCACCCTGACCGAGGTCGAGGGCGAGAATAAGCTGATCCGTGTGGACGGCGAAAGCGCAGGCGTGCTGATCGGTCATCACGGCGACACCCTTGACAGCTTGCAGTATCTGGCAAACCTTGCCGCAAACAAGAAGGTTGCCGGCGAGAAGCGCGAGTACTGCCGTATTACCGTTGACGTTGAGAACTATCGCCTGAAGCGCGAGGAGACCCTGCGCGCACTGGCTCGCCGTATGGCAGACAAGGTCCTGCGTTATAAAAAGAGCGTGATGCTGGAGCCCATGAATCCCTACGAGCGCCGCATCATCCACTCTGAGGTACAGAAGGTCGAGGGCGTTTCTACCAACTCCATCGGCAGCGAGAACAATCGCAAGGTGGTGCTGTATCTGGACAACGAGGATGCTGTTGAAAGCAACTACGTTGCACGCAATCACGAGGAGAACGGCGAATTTTAATTGCTGATCAAACGCGGTACAGCCCCGTCCCGATCCGGGGCGGGGCTGTATGTTATTTTGAATGATCGAAAGGAAAAGAGCCAATGAAAAAACTCATCGCCCTTATACTTTCTGTTTGTGCGCTATGCTCCTGCGCTGTGCTGCCGACCGCTGCCGAAACAGAGCAGACCCATACACTGACCCTGGAGGGGGAGGGGGAGCCGATCGTGCTTGCGGGGGCTTTGTCCTACGTGCTGCCGGCCTCCACTGCCCCCGAGGGCAAGCAATTTGTGGGGTGGCAGGGCGAGCTTGCGGGTGAGCCCGTGTTTTTGCCGGAGGGCGCGGATATCGATCCTGCGTCGGACGGCACGCTGCGTGCCGTTTATATTGGCATTCAAATGCGCAGCAAGCCCCAGATCCGCTATGATGTAGAGGGTTTGCGGTATCTGACCAAGATCGACAGATCCGATCTGGAGGCACTGGAAGCCTTGACTGAGGTGGGCTTTGGCACGCTGATCACGCCCAAGGAGCACCTCAAAAAAAATCAGGCGCTGAATCACGGGGTGTTGACCTCCTCCGGTAAGGCTTTTTTGGACGTGGTGACGGCTGGCCTTTACACCAGAGACGAAGAGACCTGCTGGCTGGCAGGTTCCGTTGGACATATCAAGACCAAAAACAACTGCCGCGAGCTGCTGGCGGCGGGGTATCTGACGGTGGCCTATACCGATGGCAGCACGGGATGCGTCTATGCTCCGGTTACTGTCAAAAAGGGAAGCACCGCGCCCCATCTGTATCAGTTGGCGGCCGATGCTTATCGCGGCGGAACCGATGCAGAGCGCGTTTTCTTGCGCGGTGTGCTGGATACGGTGGTCAATTTTGATACGACACGTGATGCCATCGGCAATATTACTGCATTTTTCAGCGGTCCCAAGCAGGCCGAGGGCTATACGTCGCCCTATACGGCGCGTTATGAAAAAAAAGCACAGCGCATTGTGATCGGGATCAATGAGGGGGCGGCGGTGAATTTCAATACGCACTATGCCGGCATCATTTTTGACGGGCATATCTATCACGCTTCCTTTTTGAAAAATTCCGATGTGCAGTTCGGAGCCGACGGCACGCTTCTTTATATTGAAAATTGGTCCGGCGGAGAGTATTCCGATTTTTATTAAAGAAATGCAAGCCTCCCCGAGCAGGTCGGGGAGGCTTTGTTACAGGAGCAGTAAAATGTTTGAAATTTTTGATACCGTTGCCGCCGTTTCTACGCCAAGGGGCAAGGGCGGCATTGCGGTGATCCGCATTTCGGGTGCTGATACCGCCCCGGTATTGGCGCGCGTGTTTCGTGCCAATACCGATCCCGCAGCGGCGCCGCGCAAGGCGATCTTCGGTAAGATCCTGGATGCCGCAGGTCAGGTGATCGACGAGGGGCTGGCCGTGTTTTTCAAGGGGCCAAATTCTTTTACGGGAGAGGACGTGGCCGAAATCTCCTGTCACGGTGGCGCCTTGGTGACCGAGTGTGTGCTTTCCGCCGTTTTGGCGGCAGGGGCCCGCGCCGCAACGGCGGGGGAATTTACGCGCCGCGCGCTGCTGAACGGCAAGATGACGCTATCCTCTGCCGAGGCGTTGGGTGCGCTGCTGGAGGCACAAACCACGGGGCAAATGACGTTGGCGGGCAGCGGTATGCGCGGCAAGCTTTCGCAGGCTGTGGGCGGCGCCTTTGAGCGGTTGTCCTTGCTTTTGGCGGATGCCTACGCCAAGATCGATTTTCCTGACGAGGATCTGAACAGTATGAGCCGCGAGGAGCTGACCAAGGCCTTGGAGGGTGTGCAAGCCGACTTGAACGGTTTGCTTGCCACCTATCGCACAGGCCACGCTGTGGCCGAGGGCATTTCTACCGTGATCTGCGGCCCGGTGAATGCGGGCAAATCCACACTGTATAACGCCCTTGTGGGGCGCGAGGCCGCCATTGTGACCGACGTGGCGGGCACGACCCGTGATATTTTGTGCGAGACCGTTGCACTTGGTGCAGTGACCTTGCGACTGTTTGACACGGCAGGTCTGCGCGATACCGACGATACCGTAGAGGGCATTGGCATTGATCGCGCCCGCCGCGCGATGCAGGATGCCGAGTTGATCCTGGCTGTTTTGGATGCAAGCACCCCCGCCACCAAAGAGGAAGAGGCGCTGCTGAGCGAGCTGCGTCGATCTGCTGCCACTGTGGTGGTCGTGTTGAATAAATGCGATAACGGTATGCGTTTTTCGCGACATTTGCTTGAAGGCTTTGACCACGTGGTGCGGCTTTCTGCCTCCTGCGGCAGGGTGGATGCGCTGCGGGAATTGGTAGAAAAGCTATATCTTTCAGACGGTATTTCGCTCCGTGAGGATGCGGTGGTCTCCAATGCCCGTCAGTATGCTGCGCTGAGCCGCGCTGTTGATGCGTTGGGTGTGGCGCTGGCCTCTTTGCACGGAGGTGTGCCGCTGGATGCCGCTTGCATTGACGTTGAGCTGGCGATGGCTGCCCTTGGAGAGGTGGACGGCCGCGCGGTGGATGAAAGTATCATTGCCGATATCTTTTCTCACTTTTGCGTTGGGAAATAAAAAAAAGAAGCAAAGCTGTGCTTTGCTTCTTTTTTTTATTTCTTTTAGATCTCGATCTGCTCTAAAACGGCGCGCAGACAGTCGGCGCTGTGTTGCAGCTTTTTGATTTCTTCGTCGGTCAATTCTACGGGGATGTGTGCTTTGATGCCGTCAGGGCCGACCAAGGCCAAGGTAGAAAGGCAAATGTTGTCAACACCGTACTCGTTGTGGTGCATAGTCGACACGGTCATAGCCGTTTCGTTGCCGCTGAAGATGCACTTGCAAATGTGTACTGCTGCGGTAGAGACTGCATAGAAGGTGGCACCCTTGCGGGCAATGATCTGAGAGCCGGAGGTGCGTACGTATTCCTCGGCCGCCTCGTGGTCAAGGGGCGGGACGGGCTCATCGTTTGCAACGGACACCTTGTGGTATTTATCAACGTCTACGCAAGAGATGTTGGCCTGAGACCACGGAACAAACGAAGAATCGCCGTGCTCGCCAAACACAAATGCGTGTACGTTCTGGCGGCTGATGTGGAAGTGGTCGCCAAGATAAGAGCGCAGGCGGGAGGTATCCAAAATGGTACCGCTGCCGATGATACGGCTTTCGGGGATATCGGTGACCTTGTTGAATACGTAGGTCAGCACGTCTACGGGGTTGCTGATCAGCAGATAGATGGCATTGGGGGCGTAGCGGGTGATCTCTTTGGCAATGCTTTTGAGAATGTTGACGTTGGTCTGTGCAAGATCCAGGCGGCTTTGGCCGGGCTTTCTTGCAATGCCGGAGGTAATGATCACAATATCGGAATCCACGGCGTCCTCATAGTCACCGGAGATCACGCGGGTGCCCTTAAAGAAGGGGGAGCCTTGGGTAATGTCCATGGCCTCGCCCTCTGCCTTGTCCTTTTTGATATCGATGATGACGATTCTGTTGGCAATGCCCTCTATAGCCATAGCATAGGCGATGGTGGCACCTACGTTGCCGGCACCAATGATCGTTACTTTTCTTAAATCGGGTTCGCGCATGGTGCCTCCTTACTTGCTGGTTTCGTAAACCATTTTGTAGATGGCCTCGATCTCGGCGTGGCGCTGTGCGGCCAAGGCCTTCATAGCGTCTACCTGCTCGGTGCTGAACTTGTCAAGGTCGCCGGGCTTCAGCTTATTCTTGTAGTTACGGTCTGCGATCAGAGCATAATTGATATCAAGATCGGTGATCTTGCCGTCGATCTCACAGATAACGATGTTGCTCTTGCCCTCCAGCAAAAGCTCTACGGCGCGCACGCCCATCTGGGTGGCGGTCATACGGTCGCGCAGGGTGGGATCACCGCCGCGTACCACGTGTGCAAAGCGGGCAAACTTGGTCTCAACACCGGTCTCGGCATCAATCTTCTTGGCAAGGACCTCGCCGTACTTTTTGCCGTCCTCGGTGAATACACCCTCGGAAACAACAACAAGGAAGCCACGCTTGCCGTCGGCCTTCATTGCCTTGATACGCTCGATAGTGCCGGCCTCGTCAAAGGGCATTTCGGGGATCACGGCAGCAGCCGCGCCGGAAGCAAGGGCGGTGAAAAGCGCGATCTGACCGCAGTCACGGCCCATAACCTCGATGACGTTGCAGCGTGCGTGAGATTCGCAGGTGTCGCGCAGGCAGTCGATCATCTTAAGGGCGGTGTTCATAGCGGAGTCAAAGCCGATGGTATAGTCGGTTGCGGTGATATCGTTGTCAATGGTGCAGGGCACGCCAACGGTGGGGATGCCGCGGTTGGTCAGGTCGGTCGCACCGCGGAAGGTGCCGTCGCCACCGCAGGCCACGATGGCCTCGATACCGTGCTTTTTGCAGGTAGCGATCGCCTTTTGCATACCCTCCTCGGTCTTGAATTCGTCACAACGGTCAGAGTACATAAAGGTGCCGCCGCGAGAAATGATGTTAGAGACCGAGCGGGGGGTCAGCGTGATGATATTGTCGTTGATCAGGCCGGAGTAGCCGCCAATGATGCCAACGACCTCCATGCCTTCGTCAAGAGCCTTACGGGTGATGGCACGCAGTGCCGCATTCATACCGGGGGCGTCACCTCCGGAGGCAAGCACACCGATCTTACGGAATTTAGCCATGATTTTATCCATCCTTTCCTAATTCGGGGTCATTTTAAAATCCCATCATAAAAACATTGATATTATTTTAACATACTTTTGTGTCACTGTCAATAATATTTATTATATTTATGTAAAAAAGTGCAAAAAAAGGGATAAACGATGTTCTTGACAACGGTTATGGCAGACGTACGTCGCACAGCAGTCGCCAAAGATCCAAAATGGCGTTGGTTGCGGCCACGGTGCGGATGTAGGCGCGGTCGCGGCGAGAGGAAAGAGACAGTCGGCGGCAGGATACCTTCTCCTTGGTTGCAACGGCAACGTAAACGGTGCCTACGGGATCCTGCTCGGTGCCGCCGCCGGGGCCGGCATAGCCCGTGGTGGCGATGGCGGTGTCCACGTCAAATTTTTCAAGCACGCCCTTGGCCATAGCAACGGCAACCTGCTCGCTGACCACCGTATGTGTCTTGATCAGAGCGGGATCAACGCCAAGGATGGCGGTTTTTTCGCGGGTCTGATAGGTCACGGCGCCGCCTGCCACCACGTCAGAGCAGCCCGCTACGTCGGTCAGGCGCCCCGCGATCAGGCCGCCCGTGCAGGATTCGGCGGTGGCCACGGTCAGGCTGCGGGATCTCAGCAGGTCGACCAGCGCCGCCTCGGCAGAGGGGGTGTCGATGCCATAGATATAGGGCGCCACGGGGGTTTTTTGAATTTCGGCTACCATTGCGTCACAAAGGGCGGCAGCAGCGCTTTCATCGGCGGCCTTGGAGGTCACGCGCAAGCGTACCTCGCCCGCAATGCAATAGGGAGCAAGAGTGGGATTGGCGCTTTGGAGAAGGGCGGGGGGCAGCACGCTTTCTACCATAGATTCGCCCATACCCGCAATGTGAACGTTGCGACTGAACAGCACGGCATCGCAAAGAGGCTGCAAAAAAGGCTCGACACGTTCGCGGAAAAGCGGCTCCAGCTCGCGAGGGGGACCCGGGAGCATCACAAGGATCTTGCCATCCTCGCGGGTGAGGGCCAGTGCGGGAGCGGTACCGTAATCGTTTTCAAAAACATGGGCGCCCACGGGCATCATAGCCTGCTTTTCGTTGTTGGGGGTCATCTTGCGACAGGTTGCGGTAAAATAGTGCTTGATGCGCTCAAGTGAGGGGAGATGCATTTCCATCTTGCGCCCAAAAACCCGTGCGGCGGTTTCCTTGGTCAGGTCATCGGCAGTGGGGCCAAGTCCGCCGCTGGTGATCACCAGATCGGCGCGGTCAAGGGCGGTTTGCAGGTCCTCGGCAAGGCGCTCAGGATTGTCACCTACCACGCATTGGCGATATACGCCGATGCCAAGGGTGGCAAGGCGGCGGGAAAGATAGGCGGCGTTGGTGTTGACAATGTCGCCGATCAGCAGCTCTGTGCCAACGCACAGGATCTCGGCACGGCGAAGCTTACGTGTGGTCATTTGGTACACTCCTTGTCAAAATTTGAGGTGCGGAAAACGGAGCTTGTCGCTTTACAGCTACTGCTATTTTACCACATTCTGTGCGCGCTTGCACGCATTTTTTTAAAAAACTTGAAAAAAACCTTGTAATGTGTTATCATAAAATAAAAATCAGGTGAAGGGAGGTGCCGCCGTGGGTTGCACGTTATGTCCAAGACACTGCAATGCAGATCGCACAGCGGGGGAGATCGGTTTTTGCGGAATGCCCGCAGAGCTGCGGATCGCAAGGGCGGCGCTACACCCCTTTGAGGAGCCACCCATCAGCGGCACGCGGGGCTCGGGAACCGTATTTTTCTCCGGATGCTCGCTGCGCTGCATCTTTTGCCAAAACGCCGCCATTCGCACGCCGTGTAGCGGAAAAAGCACAACGGTGACGGAATTTTGTGACATTTTGCGTGCTTTAAAGGCAAAGGGAGCGCACAATATCAATCTTGTCACCCCCACGCACTACGCCGATAAGATCGCCGAGGTGCTAGCGGCTGTTAAGGGCGAGCTTGACATCCCCGTGGTGTGGAATTGCGGGGGCTATGAGCGTGTGGAAACCTTGAGAATGCTGGAGGGTCTGGTGGATATTTATCTGCCCGATTTTAAGTATGCGTCGCGTGATCTGGCGCGGGATTATTCCGCTGCGCCCGATTATGCCGAGGTGGCTACGGCGGCGCTGGCCGAAATGCACCGCCAGACGGGGACAGTGCGCTTTGACGGCGAGGGGCTGATGACAAGGGGCGTGATGGTGCGGCATTTGGTGCTGCCCGGCAGTCGCGCCGACAGCATGGCGGTGTTGGATCGCATTGCCGCAACGGTGCCCGTTGCAGACGTGCGCCTTTCGCTGATGCGGCAATATACCCCCGATTTCGCACCCCGTTCGGGGCCTAAATCGCTTTTGAGACGCGTTACGTCCTTTGAATACGACAGCGTGATGCAGCACGCCGTTGACCTTGGCTTTGAGGGCTATTTTCAAACCAAAGAAAGCGCCGACAGCGCCTATACGCCCGATTTTGCGAAGATGGAGATCGCCAAGTGACGGCACAAGCCAAACACCCCCTGCCGCATGTCATACGGCAGGGGGTGTTTGGCTTAAATGCTTTTTAAAAAATCGATCAGCTCGGCAAAATTGCCCTTGGGGCAATCAAGGCCCTTTTGGAGCAGGCCGTCCTCGTCGATCAGGCAATCGGTCAGCAAAAAGGCGGAAAGCCCTGCTTTTTGTGCCGCCCACACGTCCTCCTTGGCGTTGTTGCCGATCATCAGGCATTGGCCCGGGTCAAGCCCCAGCTTTTCGCAGATCTCAAGATAGTAGGTGGGGTTCGGCTTGCAGGAGCGGGAATTTTCGTAGGTGGTCAGCAGGTCAAAGTCGCTTGCTGCAAGCCCCGCCCACGAAATGCGGCTCTCCACCGCCACACGGGGGAAAAAGGGGTTGGTGGCAAGCACCACGCAGTCGGCCTTTTGCCGCGCCAGCGCAACGGCTTCCTTGGCAAGGGGAGTGGGCTGCGTGAGAGTGGCGGCCTTGTGAAAGCCGTTGGGATCGCTGTAAAACGCATCAAAGGTGGGGATGTCGCCGTAGACCTTTTCTCCAAAGCTTTTGGAGAAATATTCCCAAAAAATATCAAAATTCGTTTTGCTGCCGTCGTTTTTTACCATGGCTGCCACGCCCTGCCACATGGTGGGGATCATCACCTCGGCCTTGTAGCCGAGATGCGCCACGGCCCCCGACAAAAGCCCCAGATAGCCCTTGATAAAGGTGTCGTTATCCATAGGCAGCAGCGTGCCGTCCAAATCAAACAATATACCTTGGTATTTCATAAGCTCACCTCTTGTTACAGATGTCTATTATTATATCAAAAACAGTGTTCGGTGTCAACGGATTGATAAATTTTTAACGATTCGCCTTCTATGTCTTGACAATCTTTCCTGTTAGGTGTAAAATGTAGAAGATACCTTTTCGGGAGGCTTTGCTGTGAAAGAAGGAAAATTGATCGTTTTCGAGGGCATTGACGGCTGTGGCAAAAGCACGCAGATCAAAATGCTGGCCGAGGCTCTGCGGGCAAAGGGCAGAGAGGTGGCCGTGACCGCCGAGCCCACCGAGACCGAGACGGGTAAGATGCTGCGACGCGCGCTGTCGGGCGCTATGCCTGCCACGCCCTGCCAGATGGCGGCAATGTTTACGCTGGATCGCATCGTGCATAACACGGCAGAGGGCGGCATCTGCGATACGCTTCAAAAGGGTGCCGATATGCTGTCAGATCGCTATTACTATTCCTCGCTTGCCTATCAGGGCAGCCTGTGCGACTATGAGTGGGTGAAGGTGATGAACGTGAATTGCCCCGACATCAGAAGGCCCGACCTTTGCATTTTTTTGGATATCTCGCCCAAAGAGGCACTGGCCCGCATCGGTAAGCGGGGCGAGGCCAAGGAAATTTATGAAAAAGAGGATACGTTAACGACTTTTCGTGACACGTTCCTGCGCGTTTTTCAAACGCTTGGTGACAATGTGGCAGTGATCGACGCTTCCGGAACGCCCGAGGAGGTGGCCGCACGCGTGCTGGCTGCCGCAGAAAAAATACTTTAAAATTTTTGACAAAAGGAGATAGAACGATGAAAGCAGTGATGTATGGTGCAGGAAATATCGGCCGCGGATTTATTGGCCAGCGCTTTTTCCTGTCGGGCTATGAGACCACCTTTATCGACGTCAATACCGACGCTGTCAATGCCATTAACGAGGCGGGGAAATATCCCATTTACGTGACCCGCGGTACCGAATACGTGCCCGAGTGGGTAGAGAACGTGAAGGCTGTGAACGGCCGCGACGAGGCTGCCGTGGTCGAGACCATTGCCGATGCGGATATTCTTGCCACCGCGCTGGGCGTGAACATTCTGCCCTTTGTGGCGCCTCTGATCGCCAAGGCGATCCTGAAGCGCAAGGCAGACAGTAACCGCCCCTTGAACATTTTGATCTGTGAGAATATGATCGGCTCTAACGAGTATCTGCACGGCCTTGTAGAGCCTCATATCCCCGAGGCGGATAAGGCTTGGTTTGAAGCGAACGTGGGCTTTGTTTGCGTGTCGGTGGGTCGTACCGTCCCCCCCACGCCCGAGGAATTCAAGGCGCAGTATCCGCTTGCCGTTTGTGCCGAGCCCTATAGCGAGCTGCCCGTGGACGCCGCCGGCTTCCGCCCGATCGGCTGCGAGCTGCCCCCCATCAAGGAGCTGGTGCCCTTTTCTCCTTTTGCCTTCTTTATCGAGCGCAAGCTGCTGATCCACAATATGGGTCACGCGCTGATGACCTATATCGGTTATCTCAAGGGATACGGCTTTATCTTTGAGACCGCCACCGACGGCGAGATCAAATATATCCTCACCCGCGCCCTGCTGGAATCTGCCCGTGCGCTTTGCAAGCGCCACGGTGCGCCCCTTGACGACACGATGCAGTTTGTTGAGGATCTGATGGTGCGCTTTGAAAACAAGCTGCTTGTAGACTCGCTGGATCGCGTTGGCCGCGATCCCAAGCGCAAGCTCTCTTCGGGCGACCGCCTTGTCGGCGCCTTTAAGATGGTACGCGAGCAGGGCGGCGTCCCCGCTCACATTGCCGTGGGCGTTGCCGCCGGCTATCTCTTTGATATGCCCACCGACCCCGCAGCTGTGGAGATCACCGACTATGTCAAGGCCAACGGCCTTGCGGCAGCCTTGGAGAAGTATAGCGAGATCACGGATGAGGCTGACGTTAAGATGATCCGTACCTTCTATGATATGCTGAAGAGAAAAGCACCCTTTGCCGAATTTGTAGAGGTGCTGGCAGGCATGAAGAATACCCACTGAGGTGTCGGACGATGAAACGTATAGCGCTGATCCTTATGACGCTTGCCGTGCTGCTGGTGTTTGCCTCCTGCGGCAATCAGGATTGCCTTGACACCAACTATACTATGGAATACATCGTGATCCACGAGGGAGAGGAGTATGTGCTTCATACGGTGGACTCCTGGGGCGATTCGCAAAGCGACTCGGTCACTGTGACCACCGCCTGCTGTGGCAATTACATCTGGACCTCGGTCAACAGTGCAACGCTTTATCGCAGCAAGCCCTCTCAAAAGGCATATACACACGTGTGCCATGGAGAAAATCCGTAAGGAAATTGCAAAAAGACGAGCTGGGTTGGTGTTAACGTGGGATTTTGACAAAAAATCGCCTTGGATCTGCCCAAATCGCTCTTGACAATATTTGCAAAACGTGGTATAATTTTTGACAACCGTGAGGGAGTAGTTACGCCGCTGTGCGGATATGTCAACATCACTGGCCGAAAGGTCTGGCATATCTTGATTAACGAGACTCATGTAGGGGAATGCTCTACATGAGTCTTTTTTGGCATTTACGGCAATATCCTCTCACTTGCCCAATGGGCAGAAAGGAGCAATATGAAGCATTATTTGGAAGAAAGCTCTGCGGTTCTTTGTGAGCTGCAAAGCGGCACCGAGGGCCTTTCCGAGCAGGAGGCCGCCGCGCGCCTGGAGAAAAACGGCAAGAACAAGCTGGCCGAGGGTAAGAAGGAATCCCTTTTGCACCGCTTCCTCAAGCAGCTGGCCGAGCCGATGACCATCATCCTGCTGGTGGCTGCTGCCATTGCTGCAGGTATGGAGATCTACAACGGTGTGCAGAGCGGTCATTGGGAGTTCCCCTTTGACGTTGTGATCATTCTGGCCGTCGTTATCATCAACGCAGTGCTGGGCGTATTTCAGGAAAGCAAGGCTGAAAAGGCCATAGAGGCGTTGCAGGAGATCGCCGCAGCCACCTCTAAGGTCATCCGTGACGGCAAGCAGATCACGGTGCATAGCGAGGACCTTGTGGTGGGCGATATCATCGTGTTGGAGGCCGGCGATGCCGTTCCTGCCGATGCACGTATCATCGAATGCGCCTCGATGAAGATCGAGGAGGCCGCCCTGACCGGCGAGTCGGTGCCTGTTACCAAGCAGGATAGCGCACTTTCTGCAAACGCCAACGGCGACGTGGCGCTGGGTGACCGCAAGAATATGGTGTTTATGGGCTCTACCGTGGTCTACGGCCGCGGCAAGGCTGTGGTGGTCGCCACCGGTATGGATACCGAGATGGGTAAGATCGCCGACGCGCTTGCCAACGCACAGGAGGGCAAGACCCCCCTGCAGATCAAGCTGGCAGGCCTTTCTAAGATCCTGACCTATCTGGTTATCGGCATTTGTGTTGTTGTGTTTGGCATCAACGTGATCCGTGCATTGGCAACGGGCTCCGGCTTTGGATTTGCCGTGGCAATGGACTTCTTTATGGTTGCCATCTCACTGGCGGTTGCCGCCATCCCCGAGGGCCTCGCCACCGTTGTGACCATCGTGCTGTCTATCGGTGTCACCAATATGTCCAAGCGCAATGCCATCATCCGTAAGCTGACCGCAGTAGAGACCCTGGGCTGCACCCAGATCATCTGCTCGGATAAGACCGGTACCCTGACCCAGAACAAGATGACCGTGGTGGATCATTACGGCTGCGACGAAAAGCTGCTGGCTACCGCTATGTCCATGTGCTCGGATGCCGAGTTTGATCGCGATGCAAAGACCGCCGTGGGCGAGCCCACCGAGTGCGCGCTGGTCAACTATGCCGAAAAGCTGGGTATGGATAAGAATGATCAGAAGAAGGAATACGTCCGTGTGGGCGAGGTTCCCTTTGACTCGATGCGCAAGATGATGACCACCGTTCATAACGTGAACGGTACGTTGGTGCAGTTCACCAAGGGCGCACCTGACGAGATCCTGAAGCGCTGCACCACTGCCGTGACCGAGCAGGGTGAGGTGCCCATGACCGAGGAGATCCGCAGCGAGATCCTTGCCGCCAATAAGGGTATGGCCGATCAGGCGCTGCGCGTGCTGGCCGCCGCCAAGAAGAGCCTTGCCGCCGAGCCCGCCGTTTACGAGGCCGAGGCTGTGGAGTGCGATCTGTGCTTTGTGGGCCTTGTGGGTATGATCGACCCCGTCCGTCCCGAGGTCAAGCCCGCCATTGACCAGTGCCGCTCTGCAGGCATCCGTCCCATTATGATCACCGGCGACCACAAGGATACCGCTGTGGCCATCGCGATGCAGCTGGGCATCATCGAGAATGCTTCTCAGGCCATCACCGGTGCCGAGCTTGACAACATCTCCGACGAGGAGTTTGAAACTGCCGTTGAAAAGTATTCGGTCTACGCCCGTGTACAGCCCGAGCATAAGACAAGAATCGTCAACGCTTGGCGTAAAAAGGGCAAGGTCACTGCGATGACCGGTGACGGCGTCAACGACGCGCCCTCCATCAAAAACGCCGACATCGGCGTGGGCATGGGCATTACCGGTACCGACGTGACCAAAAACGTGGCCGATATGATCCTGGCCGACGATAACTTTGCCACCATCGTTTCTGCCGCCGGCGAGGGTCGCCGTATTTACGACAACATCCGCAAGGCCATCCAGTTCCTGCTGGCCTCCAACCTCTCTGAGGTGCTGTCCATCTTCTTTGCAACGCTGCTTGGTTTTGCGATCTTCCAGCCCGTGCAACTGCTGTGGATCAACCTGATCACCGACTGCTTCCCCGCATTGGCGCTGGGTATGGAAAAGCCCGAGGCTGACGTGATGAAGCGCAAGCCCCGTGACAGCCGCGAGGGTATCTTTGCGGGCGGTCTTGGCGCCGCCGTGGTCTATCAGGGTGTGTTTGTGACCCTGATCACCTTGATCTCTTATTTTGTGGGCCACTGGTACGAGACCGGCAATCTTGAGATCACCAACAGCGTACACGGTACGACTATGGCGTTTTTGACCCTTGCTATGTGTGAGGTGTTCCATTCCTTTAATATGCGCTCGCTGCGCGGTTCTATCTTTACCATCAAGGGCCAGAACAAGTGGCTGTGGGGCGCAGGTCTGCTTTCGCTCGTCCTGACCTCTGTGGTCGTGCTGATCGAGCCTGTTGCAAAGGCCTTTAGCATGACGCCCATCGACGCTGCCGAATATTTCATTGCCATGGGCCTTGGTCTGTGCATCATTCCCTTGGTTGAGATCGTTAAGCTGGTGCATCGCATCATCGACAAAAAGCGCGGCGTGACCCACGCAGCCTAAAAACAAAAAGCACCTGTGACCGCGGTCACAGGTGCCTTTTGTTTTGCAAAAGAGAGTATAATTTTTCCAGTCCCTCCTGTAGCGCGGTGGGCTCAAGCCCTGCGTAATTCAATACCGCAGTGTGCGTGTCGGGGCGAAGGCCGTCAATGCGATAATCCTGCAAAAATGTAATACGTATGCCTGATTTTTGCGCCAAAAGGCGCAGTTCCTCATCCGAGCGGGCGGTTTTGACCTCCACCAAAAAGTGGAGACCCGCATCGGCCTCTTTGATGGTGATGTGCCCGGAGAAGGGGGAACTCTTCAGCATCCCGATCACCGCATCCCGCCTTGCGCGGTAAAAGGTGCGCATGCGCCGCAGGTGCGTAGAGAAATGCCCCTCGGCAATAAAGCGCGCCAGCGTATACTGCTCGAAGGCAGGCACAGGGCAGGCGTAAAAGCCAAGTAGCTTGTGATAGCGGGAGAGCAGCGCTTGGGGGAGCACCATATAGCTGATACGCATAGAGGGGGCAATGGTTTTAGAAAAGGTGTTGATGTACACCACGCGGTCGGCGGCATCCATACTGAACAGGGGCAGGATGGGGCGGCCGGAAAAGCGGAATTCGCTGTCGTAATCATCCTCGATGATATAGCGGTCGCCTGCCTGTGCCCAAGCAAGCAGAGCGCGCCGTCGGGCGGCCGAGGTCACGGCTCCGGTGGGGTAATGATGGGCGGGGGAAAGGTGAAGCGCGTTGACGTCGGCAAGATCCTTTTCGGTAACGCATACGCCCTCGGGGTCTACGTCGACAGGCTTAAAACTCACCCCGTTCAGGGCGTAAATGCGTGCGATCTTGGTGTGGCCGGGGTTTTCAAGTCCATAGCGGCGCTCTTTTCCAAGCAGCTGGAGCAGCAGATGATACAGGTATTCGGTGCCCGCACCGATCACGATCTGGGCGGGGCTGACCTCCATGCCGCGCTCCTCCATCAAATAGGTGGCAATGGCGTTGCGCAGTGCGGGGGCACCGGTAGAGGGCAGGGGAGCAAGCAGCCCTTCGCCCTCCTCGCTCAGCACGCGGCGCATCAGGCGCGCCCACAGGGAAAAGGGAAAGCGAGAGCCGTCGGTGGTGCCCGTAGGTGGCTCGGTCGTTGGGGCGTGACGGGTGGGCTCGTGTACGGGGTGGGACGTAATGTCGCGGTCAAGCGCGGGCAGGGCGGCCACAAAATAGCCATAGCGCTCTCTTGCCTCGATATACCCCTCTGCGATCAGCTGCTCATAGGCGTTTTGCACGGTGTTGACGCTGATGCCGTGATGCTCGGCCAATCGGCGCTTAGAGGGTAGACGCTCACCGGGGGCAAGAGCACCGGAGCGGATGTCGGCGCGGAGCGCCGCGGGCAGCAGGTCGCAAAGCTTACCGCCCTCAAGGTCATACGTATGCACGGTCGATACCTCCCTTTCGTTTGAAGGATCCTTGCTTTTATTGTAGCACATTTTACCTGTTTCGGCAAGTCAAAAAAAATCAGTCCCGTGATGGGGCCGAAAACATCGCGATTGACATTTAAACGTAAATATGTTATACTGGTGTGCGAAATGAAGGCGCGCTGGGACGTGCCGAGCGCATCAAGGAGAAAATATGAAAAAAACAGCAGTTTTTCTGTGCCTTGTCCTATTGGCCTGCTTGCTTTGTGCCTGCGGCGGGCATACGCATACACTGACCTATTATGAGGCAGTTGCTCCCACCTGTGGCAAGGCGGGCAGCATCAGCCATTGGCATTGCGACGGCTGCGGCCAAAATTTTTCCGATCAGGCGGGCAGTATGCCGATCGCCGAGGCAGCTATGGCCGTGGCACCGACGGGCAAGCACGCGTTTAACGGCGTGGATGCTTGTATGCTTTGCGGCGAAAAAATGGAGGGGGAGCGTGGCGAGCCCTTTACGCTGAACAGCGATGGTGAATCCTATACCTTTTCGGGGGGCATTCGGGCCGATCAGATCCTGATCCCCGAGACCTATAAGGGGAAGCCCGTGACTGCCATTGGCGCGGACGCCTTTCGACGTAACAGTGGATTGCGCCGCATCGTGATCCCGAACAGCGTGACCGAGATCGGCGCGGGCGCCTTTGCAGATTGCAGCGGATTGCTTGAGATCACCTTGGGCGATGGCGTTCGTCGGATCGGTGAAAATGCCTTTTCGGGCTGCGCTATGCTTAAAAAGGTGCAGGTTTCGGACGTTTCGGTCTGGCTTGGTATCACCTTTGAAAACGCCGTTGCCAACCCCTTTAGCTATGCAAAGGAGCTTTACGTTAAGGGGGGACTGATGACGGACATCGTGGTGCCTGCCGGCGTGACCGAGATCAAGCCGTATGCCTTTTATAATATGCCCTCGCTGATCTCGGTGCGATTGCCCGACAGTGTGAGCAAGATCGGTGATGCCGCTTTTTACGCTTGCAGCCGTATGGAGCGCTGCACCCTGTCAGAGGGGCTGCGTGAGATCGGCGCCGAGGCCTTTGACTTTTGCCGCAGCCTGAAAATGCTGACGTTGCCCCAAAGCCTTGTCAAGATCGGCGCGGGCGCCTTTGGACGCTGCACCTCGCTTGTTGACGTGACCTTTGCCAATACCGAGGGGTGGAGCTATAACGGCACCGCACTGATGCCCGCAGAGCTGGCGACCCCTGCCGTGGCCGCCTCTTATCTGACGGTCTCTCACATTTTGGAGCCGTGGCTTTGCGGCGAGGATTGATAGATAGAGCAAGGAGCCTGCGCCCCGGGGGCGCAGGCTCCTTTTTGTTGTCGCCCTGCGGGGCAAAAGGGCTGATTTTGGAAAAATTCATGAAAATATCACAAAAGAAAGCGCCAAAACTATCATTTGGCGGTTGATTATTATTATTAAATATGTTATAATATAAACTGGATTTTTGCGAAAGCAGAAAAGAACATACCGAAAGGATCCTGTTTTTATGATTAAGATCGATCATCTGGTCAAGCATTACGGCGCAAACTGTGCCGTGGACGATATCAGCTTTGAGATCGCTCAGGGTGAGATCGTTGGCTTTCTTGGCCCCAACGGTGCCGGCAAGAGCACCACGATGAATATTTTGGCGGGCTACCTTTCCTCCTCGGCCGGGCGCGTTATGGTGGATGGACTGAACGTGCTGGACGAGCCCTTGGAGGTCAAGCGTCGCATCGGCTATCTGCCCGAGCAGCCGCCCCTTTATCCCGAAATGACCGTGGAAGAATATTTGACCTTTGTATATAACCTTAAGGGCTGCACGCTCAACCGCGCAAAGCACCTGGAGGAGATCTGCGACGTGGTCAAGATCAAGGACGTTTACAAGCGCCTGATCCGCAACCTTTCTAAGGGCTATAAGCAGCGCGTGGGCATTGCGCAGGCGCTGATCGGCAATCCGCCCGTCATTATTTTTGACGAGCCCACCGTGGGACTTGACCCCAAGCAGATCATTGAGATCCGCAACCTGATCCGCACCTTGGGAAAGGATCATACGGTCATCCTTTCCACTCACATCCTGCAGGAGGTGCAGGCCGTTTGCGACCGCATCATTATCATCAACAAGGGCAAGGTCGTGGCCGACGAGTTGACCGAAAACATCAATCGCGTGGCCGAGGGCAGCCGCCGCTATCGCGTTAAGATCTGCGGCCCCCAGCGCGAGGTGATGAATATGCTCAACGCCCGCTCTGATATATCCTTTGTCGAGGCACAGGCAGGCCGAGACGGCGATGCCTACGTCTATATGATCGAGGCGCAGCCCAACGTGGATATGCGCAAGTCGCTGTTTTATACGCTGGCCGAGCGCGGCTGGCCGATGATCGGTATGGAGGCAATGGGCATGAGCCTTGAGGACGTGTTTATTTCCATTGTCAACAAGAGCAACGCGCCCGATGGGCTGAAGCCCCGCGGTGGCAGAAACCGCCGTGGCCGCACCGCCACCGATCTTGAGCAGGATCTGGCCCAGTCTATTCTGGATGCCACTGCCGAGCAGCAAAAGAGCATTGCCCCCTACGAGGGCGAGGATTGACGCCGTAAGGCTTAACCCAAAGAAAGGAGCATCGGCCCTTGCCGATAAACTGTTATGTTTGCTATTTTCAAAAAAGAGCTGCGCGCGTATTTCACCACCCCCGTGGGCTACGTGTTTGCCGGTATCTTTTTGGCTGCGGCAGCCTTGATCTGTGCCACCACCACCTATGGCGCGGACGAGCCCAGCTATGATACCACCTCTTATTTTCAGTATCTGATCTTCACGTTCGTTATTCTGATCCCGCTTTTGACCATGCGTTTGTTTTCCGAGGAAAAGAAGATGCGCACCGAGCAGCTGCTGCTGACCTCTCCCATTACCATTACGGGTATGGTGTTTGGCAAGTTCCTGGCAGCCTTTACGCTGTTCCTTTCCAGCATTTTGGTTTCTTGTATAAACTTTTTCCCGCTGTGGTCTTATGCAATGTCCGAGCGGGCTGCCTCCAGCAGCAACGCCCACGTGGGCCCCGTTGCGGGTGAGCTGTTCGGCTGTATGATCGGTGTGATCCTGATCGGTGCCTGCTTTATTGCCGTGGGTCTGTTCATTTCTTCTTTGACCGAGAGCCAGCTGTCTGCCGCAGTCATCAGCATTGCCGCTATCATCGTCATGGTGCTGGCGGGCATGTTCAATTCTTACATCGGCGTTGAGTGGATCCGCTCGGTGCTGAATTGGGTCTCTGTGCTGAGCCGCTTTGATACCTTTGCAAAGGGCTTGTTTGATTTTTCTGCCCTGCTTTATTATTTGTCGATTTCCGGTGTATTTTTGTTCCTGACGGTGCGCGTTTACGAAAAGCGCCGCTGGGGCTGATGGGAGGTGTTACGGATGAACGTTTTAAAAAGCAAAAAGGTCCGCTATGGCAGCGTTTCCGTGGCACTGACGGTGGCGATCATTGCCGCTGTGATCCTGGTCAATGCCATCGTTACCGCGTTGGTGCATAAAAACGAGCTGTATCTGGATATGACCGCAGAGAATGTGTTTACCCTTTCGGATACGGCCAAGGAATATCTGGCACCCATTTCCGAAAATCAGCGCCGCGTTAAGATCATCTTCTGCGCCGCGGAGGATGAGATCGAGGCCGACCCCTATATTTACTATGCTTACCATACCGCCAAGGATATCCGCGAGGAGCTTGGTGACGAGTGTGTAGAGCTGGAATTTGTAGACATCATCAAAAACCCCACCAAGCTAAAGCCCTATTTCACCGGGGAAAGCACCACGCCCAATGCCTATGCCATCATTTTGGCCGGTCAGGTCAAGGATGAAAACGGCGAGTGGAAGGATGCCTATTCTCAGGTCTACAGCGCCACTGCACTGTTCCTTGGAGACAGCAGCGGTAACGTGATCGGCTATAACGGCGAGCAGCGACTGGTCTCCGGTATCCTGACCGTGACCCAATCCGAGCAGCCCGTGGTCTGCTTTACCACCAATCACGGTGAGACCTCGCCCGAGGGCACGGCCTTTAAGGTGCTGCTGGAGGACTGCGGCTTTAAGGTCAAGACCATTGACCTTTGGAACGAGGAGATCGATCCCGATTGCACCCTTGTGGTCATCAACAACCCCACCAGCGATTTCAAGGCTGTCAGCGAGTACAGCAAGATCTCTGAGATCACCAAGCTGGAAAGATTTTTGGATGAAAAGAAGGCCCTGATGGTCTTTATGAACAGCGAGACCGGCAGCGACTATGGCGTGGGCGGCAGACTGCCCAATCTGGAGGATCTTTTGGCCCAGTGGGGCATTGGTCTTTCCCGCCAGACCGACGACAGCGGCCTGATGAGCAGCTGCTATATGATCGAGGAGAGCAGCGAGGATAAGCTTAGCTCCGTGGTCAACGTGGGCACGTATATCAAGGGCGGTCTCGGTCGCTCGATCAACGCAAAGCTGCTTGCCAGACCCGAGCAGCCTGCGGTTCTGTTCCCCCGTCCTGCTGCACTGATCAATACCTATACCGATTTTGATCAGCAGACCGACAGCAAGAGCGGCGTGGAGTACAGAGTCTATAAAAACGATTCCAATATGACGGGTCGCCGCTGCTATGACGTGTTTACCTCCTCTACGGGGGCAAGCGCTATGCTGAACGGCAGTGCGGCAGCCCTAACAGGCCCCTTCTCGTATATGAAGATCACCCAGGAAACGCACGAGGATCATAACGCCGCCTCCGGCGAGTCCTATTCTTACGTGTTGGCCTGCTCCTCGACGGATTTTGTGGCCAACGGTGCGTTGGTGGGACAGTACGGCAACCATGCCGTTTTGACCCGCGCCTGCCATGAGATGGGTGCCAGCAAGATCTCGGTCTCGATCGACGCCAAGTACTTTACCGACAATACCATTGAAAGCATTACCGTAGGTGCCATCAACACCTATACCGTGGTGCTGACCGCGGTCCCCGCTTTGGCCATCTTTGTAACGGGCATTGTGATTATGGTAAGGAGAAGATACAGATGACGCAAGAAACCAAGGTACCCGCTGTAATTCAAAAAAAGCGCCGCACGCATCTGCAGCGCCAACGGCTGGCGGTGATCATCGTTGCCTGTGTGGTGGTGGCGCTTGCCATTACCTTTGGCATCGTGTATCATTTCACCTCTCGCATCATTTTTACCGATGATGACGGCACCCGTTATTTTGTCCGTCAGCGCGATCTGACCACTACGCAGTATAACGGCGAGGTCGTTGTGCTGGAGGATCAGTACGTGCTGGAGGACGAAGAGGGCAATATGATGCCCAGAGACAATACCAGCTTTAACTATTACACCAAGCTGAACACCATCGTAAACGTTGATCCCGATACCGGTGTTTACACCGTGGTGGCCAAGGTGTTGACCGCCGGCGGCGAGACCACCGAGTTCAATTCCTCGTCAAACGAGTTCGACGTGCTTTTGTACCCCTATTTAAGCAACGAGCAGATCTCGTCTATCCACGTGTCCAACAAAAACGGCAGCTTTACCTTTGTCAAGGATGAAAAGGGAACGTTCCATATCGAGGGACACGAGGGCCTTCCCGGTATCAACGCCACGATGTTTGGTACGTTGGTCAACCTGACCGGCTATACCACCACGATGGCGCGCATCAGCTTTCAGACTGCCTTTGATCCAAACGCCGAGGATTACGACGCTTACGAGGGCTTTCGCCTGAACGGCTATCGGGAGTACGGCTTGCCCGACGACCCCAACGAAGCCACCACCTATTTTATCATCAAGGGCAAGGGGGCAGACGGCCAATGGGTCGAGCATAAGGTGATCATTGGCGACCCCATCCTCTCGGGCGTTGGCTATTATGTCCGCTACGTCGGCAGAGACGAGGTCTACGTGCTGCGTGAGATGGAGGAGACCGAAAATTACACCACGCTTTCTGCCACCCTGCTTGGCCGTATGGAGGATTACGTGACCCCGATGGTCACCGTTCCTATGTCCACCAATAATTATTTTGACGTGCAGAATTTTTCTCTTTCCGTACTGGAAAAGGGAGCCGAGGAGTTTTTTGAGCTGATCGGCTTCAGCTATCTCCCCATTGAAAACCGAGAGGGCAAGTTTGCCGCCAACTATCCCTATGAGCTGGTGATGAAAAACGGTGCGCTCAAGGGCTATAACGTCAATAGCTACCGTGTCGACGATTGTCTGCAGCATTTGCAATCCATCAAGCCCTTGCGCACGGTCAAGCTGTACAGCGAGTACCCCACCGAGGAGGATCCCGACGTCAGCTTGAATCGTTTTTTAGAGGAATATTGGAGCAAGGAATCCGGCTTGAAGCTGTATACCGTTGGCTTTGATTTTGTTGCCAAGCGCGACGAAAAGACAGCCGAGCCTGTCGAGGGCGAGGTCTATCCCCAGCAGATCTGGATCGCCGAAAACGAGGCGGGGACCTATTATCTGTTTAACGCCGAGTTCAATATGGTCGTAGAATGCTCGGTAGAGTATCTGGAGTTTTTGGAGTGGAACCGCTTTGAATGGATCGAATCTGATATTTTCTCGGGCAATGTTGCTTACGTAGAAAAGATCGAGATCCTGATGCCCGGTGGCATCGGCACGCTGAACGGCGCCAATCGCGTTGTACTGTACTTTGATAATTCCCAAAGCGAGCTGCCCAGCAAGGAGAACAATTTTATGGTCTCCAGCAACAAGCTGAGCATCACCGCCGATTACGGCAGTATGGTCGGCGTTAAGGTCGACGTTAAGCAGTTCCGCCTGTTCTATCAGACGCTGCTGATCTCTTCGCTGGAGGGAATGATGCCCACGGGTACCGAGCAAAAGCAGCAGGATCTAATCGCCTCCGGTGATGCCGGTGCAGAAATGGTGATCAAGATGACCTATAATGCGGATGGCGAAGAGCTGGTCCGCACCTATCGCTTTTACTCCAGAGCGAACGGCAATCTCAACGCCTTTGTAACGCTGAACGGAACGGGCAGCTTTTATATGCTGCAGCGTCGCGTGGATAAGATCATCAGCGACGTAGCAAAGATCTTTAACCCCGCAGAGACGATCGATCCCGAAAGCAAATTTTGATCGTTTGCCATAAAAAAGCACACCGTGTGTCACAAAATGTGACACACGGTGTGCTTTTTTGTTAATCTCGCTGATCCAGCGGAACGTAAGAGCGGTGGCCGGTAATGCACTTGTAGGCAGGGCGGATGATGCGCTTTGCCGTGGTATATTCCTCAATGCGGTGCGCGCACCAGCCGGCGGCGCGGGCAATGGCAAACAGGGGCGTGTACATACAGGTGGGGATGTTGAGCATACGATAGATCAGGCCGGAATACAGGTCAACGTTGGCACACATAGCCTTGTCAAGCCCCTTGTAGCGAGAAAAGACCTCGGGGGTCAAGCGCTCGATGGATTCCAGCAGAGCAAAGTCGTCTCCATAGCCCTTCTTTTCGGCCAGGCTGCGGGCGTATTTTTTCAGCATCACGGCACGGGGATCGGACTTGGTGTAGATGGCGTGACCCATACCGTAGATCAGACCGGTGTGGTCGTTGGCCTCGCCCTGCAGGATCTTGGCAAGAAAGCTCATCAGCTCCTCGTCGTCCTTGGGGTCGTGTACGTTTTCCTTGATGCAGTCAAACATTTCTTGCACCTTGATGTTGGCGCCGCCGTGGCGGGGACCCTTCAGCGAGCCGATGGCTGCACCGATGGCTGAATAGGTATCGGTGCCGGAGGAGGACAGCACGCGGCAAGCAAAGGAGGAGTTGTTACCGCCGCCGTGCTCGGCGTGGATCACAAGGCAAAGGTCAAGCAGTCTTGCCTCCTCCTCGGTATAGGATTTGTCGGGGCGGAGCATCCGCAGGAAGTTGGCTGCCGTGGGCAGACCGTCCTTGGGGTTGTGGAGATTTAAGCTGTGCCCGCCGAATACGTTACGGTAAATGGCATAGGTGTGGGCGGCGATCACGGGCAGACGCGCCACCAGCTGCATGCTCTGGCGGATCATATTGCCAAGGCTGGTCTCGTCGGGGTTGTCATCATAGGCGTACAGTGAAAATACGCCGGTGGCCATTTTGTTCATGATCGAGGGCGAGGGTGCCTTCATCAAAATGTCCTCGTCAAAGCGGGCGGGCAGACGGCAATAGCGGTCCATCAATGCAGTAAAGCGCTCTAACTGCGTGGGGGTGGGGAGTTGACCGAAAAACAGCAGGTAGCAGCACTCGGCAAAGCCATAGCGCCCCTCGTTAGAAAAGTTTTCGCACAGGTCGCTCATCAGATAGCCGCGGTAGTACAGCTTGCCGTCTACAGGGGCGCGGACACCCTCGTCAATGACGTAACCGTGGGCATTACAGATGCGGGTAACGCCGGCCATAACGCCGGTACCGTCGGGCTCACGAAGGCCGCGCTTTACGCGGTAGTTATCAAAGGCGGAGTTGGGGATCTGATATTCTGTTGTCGATGCGGCGACCAGCTCTTCAAGCAGCTCTGCGTTTTCTTGGTCAAACGCATCGTTTTTCATATAAAAATCCATGATGTGGCACCTCGCTTTCGGTGGGAAAATGTAATTTCTATCTATTATAGCATTGATCCCTCTGTTTTGCAAGGCGAAAATGCAAAAAATTCATAATTTTTACCAAACAGGCAAAAAAATCTGCAAAAATACGCCGTTTTCAAAAAAAATTGACGGAATCTGTCGCTGTTTTGTCAATTTTACGGAGGAGGACGGGCGCCGAAACGATGGATGTCAAGCTCCTTTATAAAAAGTTGTGCCGCGCGCTTGGTTTGGCAGAAATGCCATAATACAATATTTTAATTAGTATAAAATGACAAAAAATAAAAAAACAATTGTTTTTTCTTGTTCCTTGTGCTAAAATGGGAATACCACACGCGGGCGCGACCGCACGCGAGTCGTATTTGCGAACCAAAACAAAAAGGAGAAACAGCTATGAAACGAATTGTTGTATTGTTGCTTTGCCTGTGTATGCTGCTGCCCATGGTGTTTGCCATGACCGCAGTAAATGCGGGCGCCGAGGCCACGGTAACGGTTTCTACCGACAAGGAGGTCTACGCGCCCGGCGAGGCCATTAAGGTCACCGCACCTGCCGGCAATGAAAAGGACTGGGTGGGCATTGTGCCTGCCGATGCCAACGGCGATCCCATTATCTCGCAGGGCACGATCTATTGGAAATACGTCGGCGAGGGTCTGACTGCGTCCTCTTTGGTTGAGGGCGCTACCGCCATCAACACCGCCAAGGGCGATGCCCTTGCCGCTTTGATGGGCATGACCAGAGCGGAGATGCTGACCCTGCCCGAAGGTCGCTATTTCGTGGCGCGTATTCCCAACGATCTCGGCATTCCCAAGGCCGACGAGCAGGGCTTGGTGACCTACGTGCCTATTACCATTGCATCCAAGATCACAATGGAAAAGACCACCTTTGCATACGGTGAAGATATTCCGGTCATCCCTTTGGTCAAGAACACCGAAAAGGACTATATCGGTCTTTCCCGTGTGGACAATGACGGAAACGTTTGCCAGAACTTGTACTATACCTACATTACCGATGCAATGGTAAATACGCCAATCAATATCAATGAGGGTGTACTGTACGGTTCAGATAAGGCAAACTACGGACATTTGCCCGCAGGCCGCTACGTGGTCTATTTTGCCCCCAACGATGCGGGTGCTCAAACCCGAGATAAAAGCTCTGATATTCACATTGAAATAAAGGGTTTGACGACCGATAAAACCGATTACAAGGTCGGTGAGCCCATTATGGTTACTGCCAGCGGCGGTCTTAAGGACTGGGTCGGCATCGGCCTTTTGAATCACAGCAGCACGTATAAGCTGACCACGATCCGCTGGAGATACATTACGCACAATAGCGGCAACCCCGGCACCACGGGCTACGGCTCCGGTGAGACCTTTGACATTGCGCAGGCGCAGATCATCAATGATAATGTGCTGCCTTATGCAGATCTGCCCGCAGGCGAATACGTGATCTATCTGGTTGCCAACAACGGCTCGGCTGACAGTGCTTCCTCCGAGTCGACCTATATCTACATCACCGTCAGCGACGTTGCCCCCGATGCCCCCGCCTCGGCCACTCTGTCGCTGAACGACGCGCGCACCGGCCTTGCGGGTGGCAAACTGGCTGTAACCTTTGCGGAAGAGTCGATGGCGATGGGCAAAAAGCCCACCAAGCTGCAGCTGTATTGGGCTGACGAAAACGGTGACAAGATCGTAAACAGCGATTTTGGCGCGTACGACGTGACCGGTGCCGTGACCGAGATCGCAATGCCCGATTGTATGCTCATCCCCGCCGAGGCCAAGTCCTTGATGGTGCGTGCCTACAACGGCGCGGGCTATGCCGATGCGGCCGTTGCCGCCGCGCTGCCCGCCGATCGCGGCTACCGTGCGACCGGTGCCGAGATCGCTTCCTTCCAGATCGTCAGCGATATGCATATCGGCTACGCGGATTACAGCAGCGAGCACGCAATCGCTCTGTTCAACGATATTCTGGCGATCGATCCCGACAGCGTGGGTATCTTTGTGGCAGGTGATGCCGCCGATCACGGTCAGGCTGCCGAATACGAGGAGCTGTTTGCTCTGTGGCAGGCCTCGGGTCTTGACGCACAGCTCTATCTTGGCGTGGGCAACCACGAAATGATGAAGGATACCTCCGGCCACAATTATAACGACGATTATCAGGTTCAGATCGAGCGCTTTTTGACCTATGCAAACAAGAGTTTGACCGAGGCCGAGAAGACCGAAACCCCTTACTATTACGTCAACCGCGGCGGCCAGCACTTTATCTTCCTTGCCACCGAGGAATGCGGAACCCACGCTTACCTCTCCGATGCGCAGCTTGACTGGCTGGAGGCAAAGCTTGGCGAGGTTGCTGCCGACGGCGCACCCGTGTTCATTATGCTCCATCAGGGTCTGTATAATTCTATTGCAGGCACGCTGGAGGGGCAGGGCTGGAACGGTATCATCTGCGGTGAGGAGAACTTTAACGCTTGGAAGGCACTTGCCGCCGAAAAGGGCGTGACCACCAGCAATCATACCTATATGAAGGGGCAGTACGAGCAGCCCCTGCGCGATATTCTTGCGCAGTATCCCTCCGCTATGATGTTCAGCGGCCACAGCCACTGGATCATGGAATCTCTTGGCAACGTCTACAATGCCACCGAGGCGCAGCCCAATTACCTGTTTAATACCGCATCGGTTTCTTATCTGTGGACCGATCGCGATGAAATGAACGGCGGCCAGGGCACCGATGAGGGCAGCCAGGGCTACTTTGTCACCGTTTATGAAAATTGCATCGAGGTCCGCGGCCGCGATATTTTGAACGGCGAGTGGATCAACGGCGCTTCCTATCAGATCTGGCTTGACTGCGCACACGAGTACGATTTCGCTTGTGCCACCGGCAGATGCGTCTGGTGCGGCGAGGCCGACCCCGAGGCTCCCGCCTGCGTTGGCGAAAACGAATGTTCTACCACCTGTGCCACCTGCCATCAGGAGACCGTTGTAGACGCCAAGCCCTGCACCGGCTCGGTGGAATGCTCTGACGTGTGCATCTACTGCGGTGAGAATACCGTTGCCGATGCCGTGGCATGCACGGGCGAGTTTGATTGCTCTACCAAATGTATGTACTGCGGCGAGGCCGTAACGCCCCGCGTTGCCGAGCACAGCTTTGCCTACCTCTGCACCGCACTTTGCGATATCTGCGGTGAGGCCAACCCCAACGTTGTGCCCTGCAGCGGCAAGTTTGATTGCTCTACCAAGTGCGAATACTGCGGCAAGGCCGTTACGCCCCGCGTTGAGACGCACACCTTTACCTACGCTTGTGACGAGAATTGCAGCACCTGCGGCGAGGCAAACCCCGACGTTCAAGCGCACAAGGGTCTGTACGATTGCTCTGATAAGTGCCAATACTGCGGTATCGACGTTGAGCACGAGGCGCACGTTGGCGCCAATGGCTGCGAGGTCGTTTGCAAGTTTGGCTGCGGCACTGCCGTTTCGGGCACCGGCCACGAGAGGGAGTTTGATTGCTCTGTGGTCTGCAAGAACTGCGGCTCGGATATGACCGAGGGCGCCGCCGCTCACGAGGGTGTTGCTGCTTGTGCGACCGCTTGTAAGTACGGCTGCGGCACTGCCGTGACCCCCGATGCCGAGGCCGCTCATGCGGGCGAATTCGATTGCTCCGAGATCTGCGCCGCTTGTGGCGAGGCCATCGCGCAAAAGACCCCTCACGCAGGCGAATTTGCTTGCTCCGACAAGTGCGCAACCTGCGGCTGCGACATTCAGCCCGCCTCCGATCATATCGCAAGCGAGGTGCTTTGCTCCGGTCTTTGCACCCTGTGCAATACCGTTCAGTTCACCCCTGCCGCACACGAGGGCGCTGCCCCCTGTGCTACTGTTTGTAAGTACGGCTGCGAGACCGCCGTTGAGCCCACAGCTGAGCACGATGCACCCTTTGACTGCTCTGCGATCTGTACGGTCTGCAACGAGAGCATCGCGCACGCTGAGCACGAGGGCGTTGCCGCCTGCGCAACCGTTTGTAAGTACGGCTGCGGCACTGCTGTGACCGCTGCTGACGAGCATACCGCCGCGTTTGTATGTTCTGAGACCTGCGCCGTTTGTGAAGAGACGATCACGCCCGATGCCGCGCATAGCAAGGCGCATGCCTGCACCAACGCCTGCGACGTTTGCGGCGCTGAGATGGAGGCGACCGCAGCGCATACCGCGCTCTTTGCCTGCTCTACCGGTTGTGCTGTCTGTGGCGAGACCATTGAGCCTGCTGCAACGCACACCACCGTATACGAGTGCGATACCAAGTGCGCTGTTTGTAACGAGGACGTTGCGCACAAGGCACACGACGGCGAGTTTGCTTGCTCTACCGTATGTCAGTATGGATGCGGCACCGTGATCGAGGATGCCGTCCCCTGTGTGGGCGCTATCGCTTGCCGCGATGAGATCTGCCAATACTGCGGTGCTGAGGTCGAGGTCAAAAAGCATGAGGGTGCATACAGATGCTCTACCGTATGTCAATACGGATGCGGCATTGCCATCAAGCCCAAGATGGGCCACGTAAAGGTCAACGCTTGCTCTGACGTTTGCACGATCTGCGGCGAGACCACAACGCGTTCCCGTCACACCTATGACAACACCTGTGACGTGGATTGTAACGAATGCGGCTTTATAAGAGAGGCCGCTCAGCACGTTTATGATAATTCCTGCGACGCCTCTTGTAATGTGTGCGGCGCTGCCCGCACCCCCGCTGCTCACGAATACGTCAGTGAATGCGCAGATCTTTGTCGCGTGTGCCACGCTGAGCGCGAGGCCTTTGGCGACCACAGCTACAACGGCGATTGCGACACCATCTGTGATGCCTGCGGAAAGGTCAAGGAGCAGGGCGAGCATAGCTTTGGTGACTGGACCGTATTGGTTGAAGCCACGTTGGATGCGACCGGCTTGCGCGAGCACGCTTGTGTATATTGCGGCGAGGCCGAGAGCGAAGAGATTCCCAAGCTGACCGTGGATCCCAACGCACTGAACAGCGCACCCACAGTGAACCTTCCTGTTGTGGGCGAGGTTGATCAGAACACCTTTATTCTGGTGGTTGCCATTGCCGGCGGCGTGCTGCTGCTGATTGTGATTGCGATCATTGCAGGTGCTAAAAAGAAAAAGAATGCCAAGAAGGCCAAGAAGGCCGAAAAGGCTGAAGCTACCGAGGAAAAGGCTGAGGAGACCGAAGCCACCGAGGGAGAGGCTGAGGTGACCGAGGAGGAAACCGAGGAAAAGACCGAGGAAAAGACCGAGGAAGCCACCGAGGCCGACGAAACCGAAAAGAAGGATGAGGAATAATTCCCATTCTTAAAAAACAAAGCCGCCCCGTGCGATTTCGCACGAGGCGGTTTTGATTTAACCCGCTAACGGGTGTTAAAAATGACGCTTTTTGCGGAATAAGAGCACGATCACAAGCGCAATATTTCCAACAAGCAGGAGGCAGGAGAGCACGATAGCCACCGTGGCGGCGGTGGTGGCGCTTTCCAGTGCGGCGGTGTCTGCGGTGGCATCTTTGCCGTCCTTTCCGTCAATGCCGTTCAGACCGTTTAGACCGTCCTCGCCCTTTTTTCCGGGCAGACCGTTGGCGCCGTCCTTTCCGTTGGCGCCGTCCTTTCCGTCGGCGCCATCCTTGCCGTCGGCGCCGTTGTCACCCTTATCTCCCTTAGGGCCGGTGGCAGGAACGCCGCTGTCTGTGTTGTCAATAAACCAATTTCCGTTGGGGCCAATGGAAAGCGTTGCGTCAATGGTGCCCGCGGCGCCGTCACGCCCCTCGGCACGCACACCGGTGGGGGTGCCGTTGATCACCCAATAGCCCTCGCGGATCTCAACCGTGGGGGCCTCGCTTTTCAGCGAGCCCCGCAGAGTCCAATCGCTTTCAAAGCAATAGACGTTACCGCTGTCAAGATCCAGATACAGCGCGCCGTCCTCGGCTGTTGCCGTGGGAGCGCCGCTGCCCAAATGCCAGCGGTTGGCGGCAAGGGGTGGCACATAGCTCTCGTCGACCGTAACGGTGAACAGCTCGGTGCATTTGGTATACATCGTGCCGGAATGCGTAAAGAAAGAAGCGGAGAGCAGGCACTTGGCAGAGCCCGTGCCGCTTGTCGTCAGCACGCCGTTGTCATAAGAGCAGGAGAGCGTGCCGCTTTGCTCCACCACGGTCAGCGTGGCGCGGGCGGGGTGCGTGACGCCGCCGTTATAGGCGATGGCCGAGAGAGAAAGCGGAATATCCCGCAGAACGGTATTAGAAATGTAGGTGTTTTGGTCGGTGCGCAGGTCCTTGATATAATCGGATACCCAGGCGGTATAGTCGGTGGTAAAGGCGTGGGAGCCATAGCGGAAGAGCTTGTCAAAATCCGTGCGGTTGTTGATGGTCCAGGGCAGGATCAGCACGCCGCGATGGTTGGCGGCCTCGATGAGATTGGGGCCGATGCTTGCGTAACTCGGGTTGTAGGTCGAGTTATATTGCTGCACGGTGGCAAGGATCTCGGCAACGGCGCGCTCGGGATCGGCCTCGGCGCTTGCATAGTTCATAGAAAGCGAGCCCAGCCAGCCTACCGAAAGCGCGGGGCAGATCTCCTTGAATTTCAGCAGGATGCTTGTGTTAAAGGAGATCAGATTGACCTGATCGCGCATACCGTACTCGTCGATGATATTTACGATATGTTGGCAAATGGCGGTGTCGCCATCCTTGATCTCAATGAGCAATCGCACGTTCTTGCCCTTCAGGGCCTCGCAGTACTCCCGCAGCGTGGGGATGGGCTTGGGGGCAACGCCTGCGTTGTCGTTGACAACGTATTGGCAAAGCTCGGCATAGGTGAAGTCCTTAACCCGTCCCGCACCGTTGGTGGTGCCGTCGATGGTGGCGTCGTGCATACCCACCACCACGTTATCCTTGGTGAGATAGAAGTCGGCCTCGATCAGGGTGGCACCCAGCTCCACGGCAAGCAGCGCGCTTTCCACCGTGTTCTCCTGGGCATAGATGGGCGTGCCGCGGTGACCGATGATGCCTGGGGCACGGATCAGGGTGGTGGGCATAAAATAATCGGTATAGCAGGCGGCCAGGGCGGCAGGGTCGCTTGTGACGATGCCGTTGGCGCCCGTCAGCGTGGCACCGACCAGCGCGGCGTCAGAGCTGTCGGCACTCTCGACCCACACCGAGATCAGCAGATCGTGCATAGCCGCCACGGTGTCGCGGGTGGCATAGTCGGCAGAGAGCAGACCCACGCGAGAGCCGCTTTGGTTGATCTCAGCGCAAAGCGCGGCGGGGGCGGTGGCGGTGAGATCGCGGTCACGCAGATCCAGCACGCCGCGGCACATTGTCGCAAAATTCCGCACACGTTGTATCAAATTTGCGTCCTTTGCCATCACAAAGGCATCCACAAGGCCGCCATCTCTCAGCCATTGGCCGAGGGCGTCTGCGGCAGCGGAGCCCTCTATATAAAAGGCGGGGATGACCCTGTGCTCCAGTAATCGCATGGCGTTTTCAAGCGAGCAGAGCACCGTGCCTGCGGGGTCGGTCACGTTCAGCTCGCTGTTCACGCGCAGGATGGCCGTGGCGGGCAGGGCGTCACTTGCGGTGAGTGCGGTGAGCTCGGCGGCGCTCTCGATGGGCTTGATGATCGAGGGAGCCACCACCACGTCGGAGTTGGGGTCAATGATCTCCGCCGCGTCGCCGTCGGCGGGGATCACCACGCGATAGCTTTCTACCGAGATTTCGCTGGCGCGGACCTGCAGGCCGAGGCGGCCGCGGTCATACTCGGGCATATAGACGTTGGTGGCCACGGCGGTGCCGTCAATGATCGAGGTCACATAGTCTCCAAAGGCCTCCACGGTAAAATCGTGGTAGGTGGGGGTATTGGTGCCGTCGTTAATGGCCTTCGAGTAGGCTGCTGTATGCACCACCTCCCAGGTGTCATCGGCATTGCGCTCGGCCACCTCGGTGCCGCTGCCCGCGGTGGTCATGGCGCGGAAGGTGTTTTGGTAGTAGGGATAGTCGTCATTTTGCACGCGGTACATAAATCCCATCCAATGGGTGTTGGCGATGCGGGCGGTCATGGCGGCATTTGCCTCGATGCGGTAGTCGCCAAAATCACCCAGCCACGCGGGGAACAGCAGGCGGATATAGCAATCCTTGTGTGCGTGACCCGAAAGCACCAGCTTGCCGTCGGTTACTGCGATCTCGGCCGAGGCGGCCTTCTCAGCGACCGTATAGCCTTTGTTCAGCAGCTCGTCAAAGGAGGACACGTCCTCAAAATCCTCCTCAAACAGCACATATTCGGTGTCGGCGGGGTCCTTGACCAGCAGGTAGACGGTCTTGGCCTTGCCGCCCGCCGTGGCAGTCAGGTGGTAAACGCCCTTTGTCGTCGGGGTGACCTTGCCGCCCGATACGGTGATCTCGTCCGACGTCCAGACGATGTCGTCGGCGGCAAGAATGCTGCCGTCGTCGGCGGTGACACTGTAAAACGACAGGTCAACGGTCTCGCCCGCGTCGGCCTTGACGGCAGGAAAACCCAGCGACAGGGTCACGGGCAGCACGGGCACCGTAGCCGCCGCCCCGACGGGAAATGCGGCAAGCAGGGGCACCAACAGACAAACGGTCAAAAGCAGAGCGAAAAATCGTTTCATAATGACCTCCTTAAGGGGTGGAGTGCCTACATTATAACACGCTTTTATGCAAATTGCAACATTTGGGGGTTTACAATGAAGAAATTTTGTGCTAAAATAAAGATAAGAGGCTTATATTTTGAATAAGGAAAGGAGACTGAACATGAACAAAAGAAGATTTGGAATTTTATTGGTACTGCTGCTGTGCTTGCTGAGCCTGCCTCTCCTGATCGCCTGCGGCGAAGAACCCGAGCCACCCGTGGGGGAACAGACGTGTACGCACAGTCTGACCCATCATGAGGCCGTTGCGGCCACCTGCGGCGGCGAGGGTAACACCGAATATTGGTCTTGCGACCAATGCGGCAAATACTTTTCCGACGCCGCGGGAAGCACCGAGATTACCGATAAGGATTCGGTGCGGGTGGATCGGTTAAAGCATCTTCTTTCGCGTCATCAAAAGGTGGAGGCCACCTGCGGTAATGCGGGAAACATAGAGCATTTTTCTTGTGTGGCTTGCGGAGAGCTCTTTTTTGATTCCGAGGCTATGCTTGAAATTGCCGACACTGTCTCCGTGATCCTACCTCAAGCCGCGCATCCATTTGTGCTGGAATACAACGAGACCACACACTGGGGAAGCTATGCTTGCGAACACGGGCTTTCCGCCACGGAAGAAACGCCCCACACCCTTGACGATCAACTGTGCTGTACCGGTTGCGGATTTCAGACCGGAACTCCGGGCATGGAATACAAACTAAACAGCAACGGCGAGAGCTACACGCTCGTTTACGCAGGCGCGGCATTTGCATCTGCCAACGTGATCGTCCCCAGTTTTTACAATGGGAAGCCTGTAACAGCCATCTCCGGCATGGCCTTTTCCGAAGCGCTGAGCTCTGTTCGCATCCCCGACACGGTTACGTTGATCCAAAGCAACACGTTTCGCCAATGCCGCAACCTGACCGCCGTCACCATACCCGCAAGCGTTCAGAGAATCTCAACAGCTGCATTTGAAGAATGCACCGCCTTGACCGCCGTACACATCACTGACCCGGAGGCATGGTGCAAGATCCTATTTGAAAACGCTGCCGCCAATCCACTCAATGGGGGCGCTACGCTGTATCTGAATGGCGAGCCCGTCACTGCATTTACCGTACCAAGCACCATATCCGCCATCGGGGACTATGCGTTTTACAACTGTGACTCCTTGCAAACGATCAAATTGCCTTTGAGCGTGGAAACCATTGGAAATGGTGCGTTTGGCGCTTGCTCCGCACTGGTGGAAGCGGACATTCCGCCCACAGTCACAAGCATTGGCGAGCAAGCCTTTATGGATTGCTACGCTTTGAAAGAAACCGTCATTCCTTCTTGCGTATCCGTTATGGGAGAGGGGGCCTTCCGTTCTTGTATCAGACTGGAACAGGTGACTTTTGGAAAAAGAAGCTGCTTGGTTACTCTGCCGAAAGAAGCCTTTTACGGTTGCTATTCGTTGAAAAGCGTAATCTTTGAAGAGGGCAGTGTTTTGGAGGACGTAGGTGAATCTGCGTTTTTTGAATGCGACAGCATGACCATCGTCTCCTTCTCCTCTGCTTTGAAAACGATCAAGCGGCAGGCGTTCCAAAACTGCGAAGAGCTGACCGCGCTGATCACGTTGCCGGGCGAACTTCGTATCTTTGAGAACGCGTTTCCGCATTGCGAAAAACTGATCCAACGGGAAAACGGTGCGGAATACGTCAACCAGTGGTTAATCGGCTACGATGCCAATGCCACCACCGTGGTACTGCGAGATAACACGACCATCATTGCGGATCAGGCCCTTAAAAACTGCAACGCCTATATCAACGGCACGCTTCCCGCAAGCTTGATCTACGTGGGTGCGTTGGCCTTTGAATCCTGCACAAAACTGCAATCCTTAACCATCTCATCGAGTCTTGCGGTAATTGGAGAATCTGCCTTTAGACGTTGCTTCAATCTCAAAAGCGTTGAGCTACCCGCAACACTTACCGAGATCAAAAAAAATACGTTTGCCCAATGCTCGGCACTGGAAACCGTAACGATCGCGCCCGATAGCCGTTTGGAGGTGATCCATACAGAGGCTTTCCTGAATTGCAGCAAACTGACCTCTGTTACGATCCCTGTGAGCGTGAAAAAGATCACTTCCGATGCCTTTGAGTCATGTACCGGATTGACCTCCGTTTACTATGGAGGTGTCGCTCGAAATTGGGGTGAAATAGACGGAACAGAATACAATTACTCCGGACCCATCATCTTTACAAACTACTACATAGTGCATGCGACCCGCTACTATTATTCCGAATCGGAGCCAACCTCGGCCGGAAATTATTGGCACTACGACGTGGACGGCAGCGTTGCCGTGTGGCCTGCGGTCACGGAATAAATGCTTTTTGACCGTAGTTCCTTGCCCCGAGCGCAAGTTGCGCTCGGGGCTTTTGTGTGCATCAAGCCTTTTTAGTCGCTTTTTCTTGCAAATTTGCCGTGGATATGTTATACTGTTATAAAATAAAGCTCAAAAGGAGGGGAGCGCATGCTTTCAACCGTTTACAGCGCGGGGCTTGCGGGCATTGACGGCTTTATCGTCAGCGTTGAGTGCGATGCGCAGGAGCGCATGGACGGATTTGAGATCGTGGGTCTGCCCGATCTTGCCGTGAAAGAGGCCAAAGAGCGCGTACGGACCGCCACGCTGAACAGCGGGTTTCGCTTTCCCTTTTGCCGCCTGACCGTTAATCTTGCCCCTGCCGATCGCAAAAAAGAAGGCTCGGCCTTTGACGTGGCTATTCTCACCGGCATATTCCGCTCGTCCGGTATCATCCGCCATTTTGTTGATCTTTCGCACGCCTGCTTTCTTGGCGAGCTGTCGCTTTCGGGTAGCATCCGTGCCGTGCGCGGCGCGCTTTCGATGTGTGTGGCCGCCAAGGAGGCGGGATTTACCGAAATTTACGTACCTGCCGACAACGCCCGCGAGGCCGCGGCCGTGGAGGGTATTACGGTCTATCCGCTAACGGATATGCACACACTGGTGATGCACCTGAACGGCGAGGCGCCCATCAAACCCTTGATACCGGATCGCACCGCCTTTGCCGACGCGGTGCTGCAAAGCGCCGTTGATTTTGCCGACGTGCGCGGACAGACGATGGCCAAGCGCGCTATGGAGGTGGCCGCCGCCGGCGGACACAACATTTTGCTGATCGGCCCGCCCGGTACGGGCAAGTCGATGCTGGCCAAGCGCCTGCCCACCATTTTGCCGCCGCTGACCTTTGATGAGGCCATTGAAACCACCAAGGTGCATTCGGTAGCGGGCACGCTTTCTGCCGATTGCTCGCTACTTTCGGCCCGCCCCTTTCGCTCTCCCCATCATACGATGTCTGCGGTCAGCCTTGTGGGCGGCGGCGCCAATCCTACCCCCGGCGAGGTCTCTCTTGCCCATAACGGGGTGCTGTTTTTGGACGAATTGCCCGAGTTCCCCAAGACTGTGACCGATACACTGCGGCAACCCTTAGAGGACCGCCGCGTGACCATCACCCGCGCCAGCGGCCGTGTGACCTTTCCTTGCTCGTTTATGATGGTGGGTGCGATGAACCCCTGCCGTTGCGGTTATTTCGGCCACCCCACCAAGGCCTGCACCTGCTCGCCCCTGGACGTGAAGCGCTATATTTCCCGCATCAGCGGCCCCTTGCTTGATCGCATCGATATCGAGGTAGAGCTGCCATCGCTTTCTTATGACGAGCTTTCTGCAAGGGATAGCAATATCGAGACCTCGGCTACCGTTCGCGCCCGCGTTATGGCTGCACGGCAGTTTGCCGCCGCCCGTATGGCGGGCGAGCAGGGCGTTTTCTGCAATGCTCAGCTGGATGCGGCACGCATCCGCAAGTACTGCGTGGCTGACGATGCCGCCATGGCGGTGCTGCGCGGTGCTTATGACCGACTTGGACTTTCAGCACGCGGCTATGACCGCATTATGCGTGTGGCACGCACCGTGGCCGATCTGGAGCAAAGCGAGTTGATCCGCGCCGCGCACATTGCAGAGGCCATTCAGCTGCGTAGCCTTGACCGAAAATATTGGGACGCTTGATCCCATCCGTTTCTCTGTAAGGAGGATTTTATGGCAAACGAGATCTTAAGAGAAGTATATGACGTTGCCGATCTTTGCGAGCTTTTAAGCGAAAGCGCGGCCCGTTACGGTACAAAATGCGCTTTTCGCGAAAAGCGGGACGGCATTTATCAGGACGTTTCCTACGCGCGCTTTGCCGTTGAGGCCGAGGCCCTTGCCGTGATGCTGAGCAACCGCTTTTCAGCGGGGGATCGCGTGCTGATTATTGGCGAAAACTCATACCGTTGGGTGCTTTCTTTTATGGCGCTGACTCTGCTTGGCGCGGTGCCCGTCCCCGTAGATTCGATGGTGCGGATCAAGGATCTTTGCGAGATCTCTGCCAAGGCCGAGGCCAAGGGCGTGCTGTATTCTCCCATCGAGCGCCGCAAGAAAAAGGGCTATGTGGGGCTTTCTGCCGTCTGCTTTGATAAATATCCGCTGCTGATCGCCGAGGGCAAGCGGCGCCTTGCCGCGGGGCTGAGTGCGCCGGTGGTGACAAGGGTGGAGCCCGATAGCCTTGCGGCCGTCTTTTTTACCCCGGGTTCTACCAAGGGCGTGATGCTGTCCCACACCAATATCCTGACAACGGTACGCTATATTTGTGACGCGACTGCGCTTGACAGCCGCGATCTGCTGCTTTCTCATTTGCCCCTCTCGCACGCCTGCGAATGTATTTGCGGTCTGCTGACACCGCTGTATCTGGGTGCCACCGTGGCTTTTGGCGAGGGGCTTGCGCACCTGATGCGCAATATGCGAGAGACCCACCCCACCTGTATGATCACGCTGCCCCTTGTGGCGCGTGCGATCCACCGCAAGATCTGGGCACGGATCGGGGAAAAGGGGAACGAGGCCGGCGTGCGTCGGCGCATTGCCGTTTCTGACCCTGTACGCCCGCTTTCTGTCCGTCAGGCGCTAAAGGAACGCCTGCTTGCTGCCGAGCGACATTGCGTGGGCGATTCGCTGAACCGCTTGATCGTGGTGGGGGGCGGCTTAGAGCGCTCTGTGCAAAAGGAGCTGCGCCAGCTGGGCATTTTCACGGTGCAGGGCTATGGCGTGACCGAGTGTGCGGGTCTTGCCGCGCTCAACCGTGACGAGCACTATTGCGACGGCGCGGCGGGACTGCCGTTTGCCGACACGATGATCGATATTTACAATGCGCAGCCCGACGGAAGCGGCGAGATCCGCTACAAGGGAAAAAACGTGATGCTGGGCTATCTTGGTGACCCCGAGCTGACGGATAAGGCGCTGAACGGCGGCTGGTATTACACCGGTGATATGGGGCGCGTGGACAGCGCGGGCTTTTTGTACGTGCTTGGTCGCCGTCAAAATTGCATCGAGACCGCAGCGGGGCATTTGATCTGCCCCGAGGAGCTGGAGCGGTTGCTTTGCCAAAGCCCCTTTATCAAGGAGGCTGCAGTGGTGGGTGTGCTGAATCCGGAGACCCGCGACAGCGAGCCCGCGGCGCTGATCATTCCCGATCACGAGTACTTGAACGAGACGTTTGGTGAGGAAGTCGCTGACAACGACCCCGAGATTGTTGTGGACGAATGGATCGCTCACATCAACGGCAGTCTGGCACCTTATCAGCAGATCGGACTTTACGCCCTGCGCGAAAAGCCGTTTCCCCGTGACGAGGGCGGACGCGTGCAGCGCGCCAAGCTGGCGCAAGAGATCGCCCGCGCCATTGAACGGGCAAAATAACGGAAAAGTCCCCGCGCT
>JAZQWJ010000070.1:0-17554 GCA_045632285.1 Eubacteriales bacterium
CCGGGTATAAGGGGTGGTTTTTTGTGCAAAAAGCCAAAAACCACGCCGCCCCGCGCTCTGGGGCGGGGGCCGGCTTGCCGTTGATACGCTCTCACGCGTTCTCCTCGTCGGCGGGGATATAGGGTGTCACGTCCACTGCGGCCAGCTTTTCCTTAGAAAAGCGGCTTTTGGCGCGCTCGTGATACTGCACGCTGTTGCGGATCATCATCAAGATCTGGTTGTTTACGCTGCGATGCTCGGCCTCGCACAGGCAAAGGAGCTGTCGCAAAAGCTCCTCTGAAATATGCACCGTCAGCTCGGGCTGCTTTTTCATCGTCGTTCTCCTTTCAACGTCCCTTTAAAACGAGGGGGCATCCAAAAACCATACGCCGTCCTCCAATGCAAAGCACAGCGTGGTGCGCCCCGTACTGCCGTCGCTTTCTCTGTAATAGTCCACCTCTATTTTTACCCAGTTTGCGCTGCTGTCGCCGTGCATCACGGCGGTGTCAAGCAGATAGCGGGTAGAGGTATCCAAGGGCTTGTAGGCGGTGGATTTGATCAGCTTGCCCGCGCTGTCTGCGTCGTTGGGCGCATCATAATCGCGGTAACGGGCGCCCTCCACCACACCAACGGGGGTGGTCTGGCCGTCAAAATGGGCAGGGTAGAATTTTGCGCGATAGGCGGCGGAATAGACCTGCGCGGCGGCGGCCTTGATATCCTCCACCGTCAAATAGCCGCAATCCTCGCGGACGTAGTCGTAATTCTGCTCGGGATCGGTCTCGTTTTCATAAATACCTTCTTCAAAGAAATATCCCGTCAGGCGGTAATAGTAATAGCCGCTCTCCTCCGAATAAAACAGGACGTCCTTGCCCTCGATGGGGGTCTTGCTGCGGGTGGCATAGCGATATTTTTCGGTAATGACACCGGGTATCACGTTGTGGGTCTCTACGTCGGCCCAGGTATAGACCTTATCCCCCTCCTTTGCAATATAGTTAAAGGCAGAGCGATAGGCGATCACCTGTCCGTAGGCCTCGTCCTCGATCACGTAATAGTAATAGCAAATGGGATGCTCCGGGTCATCGTTATACTGCGCATGACACGTGCAGGAGATGGGGACCGCATGCACGTCCTTCATATAGGCGCGGGGATAGGTGGGCAGCCCCTTGCCCCAGATCACGTCGTTGAGGCTGTAAGAGGCGGTCAGCAGCGCCTCGATACGGGGGCGCATTTCCTCCAGTGTGGGGGGCTGATTGGTCACGACCGAAGCCACAATGATCGCCGTGACCAGGCCGATCAGCACCACCGCCGCCACGGCAATGATCAGGATCAGCCGCTTTTTATTTTTGGACATAGGTGTTTTTTGTTCCATTGCTTTCTCCTTTCCTTTTGGAGAGTGTTTTTTGTGCCGGTCACAGTGCAACCGGAATATGCCGCTTAAATCTCCACTTCCATGCCGTCATAAGAGACGATAAAGCCCTCTTTGGCGGCGATCTCTACGAACTCGTCGTACAGGGAATTGGTGCCGTTGTGAGAGAAATGATTGCAGCAGAATACGGTTTTTTCATCGGCAAAGCCCTCGGCCAGCATCCGCTTGCGCATGGCAATATCGCGCTCTAAATTCATGTGCGCATCATAATCAATGTGGGTGCAACCCTCGGTGCAATCCAGCGACACAAAGTCAAACACCACACCGTTGGCGCGCCAATGAGCAAATACGTCCTCCTTCAAGGGGCCGGAATCGTGGCAGTACAGCAGATTTTTGCCATCCTTTTCAATGCGATAGACCAGCGGTCCCGCCCACTGGGCGTGAACGGCAGGGTAGGCAGTCACGGTGTAATCACCGATCCGCTGGGTGCGGAACGCCTTCATCTCGGTAAAGGAAATGCGCCCCTCAAAGCCCTTGTCCTCCAGCATATGCTTGATCTGATCACGCACCTTGTCGGAGCCGTAGACCTCAAAGGAGGAATCCTCGCCGCGGAAATGGCCGTACCCCTGGCGGCGGAAATACACGTCGTTGGGATAAAAATGGTCAGAATGGGTATGCGTTACAAGCAGATAATGCACATCGGTCAGATCCACGCCATAGCGCAGGGACTGTCCGTAGGTATCGGCATTAAAGTCGATCTTCAGCACGCCGTCGATCAGTGCATTAGGGCGTCCGCGCAGATTGCGTCCGCCGCGCTTGCGGGCTTCTTTACAAATTTCACAGCGGCAAAAGATGGCAGGCACGCCCTCGGCGGCCGCGGTTCCCCAGTATTGCAGCTTCATAAAAATCTCCTTTCGGTTTGGCAAAGCCCCCCTTTTTTTGCAAAAGGGGGGCGTCTTTTCTCAATTGTCGGGTCTTTACCAAGTCATTTCCTTGATCTTTTTGTGTCTGCGGATGGGCAAAATGATCGCCAGTGCGATCACCGTACAGGCAGCCATGGCCACCGCCACAATACCAACGTAAAAAATGATGGGGTTCTTTGCCTCGATCTCGTTGGCACCGCAAAGCTTGCATTTCCAGCCGGTTTGGCCTCCCTTAAACAAGGATCTGCTTTCGTCCAAACTCTCGATATCGTGCTTGCCGTTCTCATTTTCAAATATCTCGTTACACTGAGAGCAGCTGTAACGGCAGGGCGCGTCTGCGGCGTTGGGGTCGCAGGAAAGCACGTGCTGGCCGTTCTCGTTGTCATAGGGCAGACCGCAAAGCAAGCAAATGCCGCGGCAGGGGAGATAGCCGTCCTCGCTAAACACGTGCAGTGCGTTGGGGTTATCGCGGTTGCAGTATTTGCAGCGGCTGATGCAGGCAGCCTCCTCGGGATTGGAGGTATAGCTGTGATCGCACTCATAGACCAGCTCGATCACGGTCTGGTCATTTTCGGCAAACACACCGGTAAAGGCCTTGGTGGGGTCACCGGTATAGGTCATCCCCTCGTATTTCTTGGGCAAAAAGGAATAGCTCTCGCCGGCATAATAACCGCCCACGATATACTCCTCGATTACCTCGCCGTGCTGATTTTTGGCGATCACGGTAACAGATTCGCCAAAAATAAACTTGCCCAAAGCATCCTCGTTACGGGTCTTATCAAAGGTCACGTATTTTTCAAAATCCTCTTGTGTGCCGGGATAATAGATCTTTTGCAGGCTGGGGCACTGATAAAACACGGTCTGGTCGATGTGATAAATGGATGCGGGCAGATACACGGTGTGCAGGTTCTCGCACTCGTAGAAGGAATAGCGGCCAACGGTCAGCACGCCCTCTTCGATCACCGCCTCCTGAATGTAGGGGCGCTGCACGTTGGGCTCCTCGGCCTTCAGCCACGGCACCCACTCCATACGGGCATAGGGCAGCATTTTTTGCTCCTTTTCCTTGTAAAAAATACGCAAAACGCCCTCGTCGGTATCCAGCTTGTAATAAATGCGATAAAAGGGTGCGATTTTAGAGATATCTCCGTCTTCAAAATTAGAGGAGCCCTCATTTCGGCTGATCCACGCCTCGTCAACGGCCTTTCCCTCAAAAACCTCGGCACCGACCGAAACGCACAGCACCGTCATCAGGCAGATCAAAGCAAAAACGAAAAGAAATGCTTTTTTCATGGTCTTTCTCCTTTTTTAACGGCTGCGGAGGGTGCTTTTTCGCACCTTCCGCAGCAATGTGAGATTTATTCTGCGTCTGCGGGGGTATTTTCTGCCGTGGGAGCAGCTGCCTCGGCAGCGGGTGCCTCGGTCACGGGGGTCTCACCCTCGGTCACGGGCTCCGCGCTCTCCTCCTCGGGCTCCTCGTGGGCGACCTTAGAGAAGTTAACGATGCTCTGTCCCTCGCCAAGGCGCATCACGATCACGCCTGCGGCAGAACGGGAATAGGTGTTGATCTGTGCAACGGGGGTACGGATGATGGTACCCTGATCGGTGATCATCATCAGGTCGTCGCCGTTGTCAACGGCAGCAATACCGGCCAAAAGACCGGTCTTTTCGGTCAGATTGTGGCAGGTCACGCCAAGACCGCCGCGACCCTTTACGCGGAAGTCGTCAAAGGGCGTACGCTTGCCGTATCCACCCTCGGTAATGGTGACAAGCTGCTTTTCGTCGTCCACGCGGACGGCACCCACCACATAGTCCTCACCGCGCAAGCGAACACCGCGGACACCGCGGGCGGTACGGGAAAGGGGACGGATGGCCGACTCGGTAAAGCGGGCGGCGGCACCCTCGTGGGTGGCAAGGATCAGGTCGCTGTTGCCGTCGGTGTGCATCACAAACACCAGCTCGTCGCCCTCGTCCAGGTTCAGTGCGATCTTACCGCCCTTGCGCTGGTACTCATATTCGGCAAGCAGAGTGCGCTTGATCACGCCGTACTTGGTGACCATGGTGAGGTAAGAGCTGTCATCAAACTCGGGCACAGAGATCATAGCGGTAATCTTTTCACCCTGCTCGATCTCAATGATGTTGATCAGGTTAGATCCCTTTGCAGTACGAGAGGCCTCGGGGATCTGATAAGCCTTGCGCATATAGACCTTACCCTTGTTGGTAAACAGCATCAGATAAGCGTGGCTATGCACCACCTGTACCATCTCAATAAAGTCCTCGTCCTTGGTGGTCATGGCGATAATGCCCTTGCCGCCCTTGTGCTGTGCCTGATAGCTGTCAGCGGGCTGACGCTTGATATAGCCGGCGTGGGTCAGGGTGATCACGCAGTCGTGCTTTTCGATCAGGTCCTCAAGGTCGATGTCGTCGGTGGCCTCTACGATCTGGGTGCGGCGTGCATCGCCGTACTTGGCACGGATCTCGTTCATCTCGTCCTTGATGATGTCCTTGATTTTTTCCTCGTCGGCCAAAATGCCCTTCAGCTCGGTGATCAGGTTGTGGAGCTTTTCCAGCTCCTCCTCGATCTTTTGGCGCTCAAGGCCGGTCAGCTTACCAAGAGTCATTTCTACAATGGCCTGTGCCTGGGTGTCGGTCAGACCGTAGCGATCCATCAGCTTTTCCTTGGCATCGGCAATAGAGGAGGTCGAGCGGATCAGCGCCACCACGTCGTCGATGTTGTCGTTTGCGATCTTATAACCCTCCAAAATGTGGGCACGGGCCTCGGCCTTGTTCAGATCGAACTCGGTACGGCGGCGGATGACCTGCCGCTGATGCAGGATATAGTGATCTAAGATCTGGGGCAGGGAAAGCACCTTTGGCTCTCCACCGACCAGTGCCAGCATATTGATCGAGCAGGTGTCCTGCAGCTGGGTGTACTTATACAGCTGATTCAGGATGACCTGACCGTTGGCATCGCGGCGATAGGAGATCAGGATGCAGATACCGTTACGGTCAGAGGAAACGTCCTTGATATCGGTGATACCGTCGATCTTCTTTTCCTTGACCAGCTCGGCGATCGACATCACCAGCATGGATTTGTTGACCTGATAGGGGATCTCGGTCACCTTGATCTGGTGATGCTCCTCGTCCACCTCGGCCTTGGCGCGTACCATCACGCGACCCTTACCGGTCTTATAGGCATCTACAATGCCCTGCACGCCATAGCAAATGGCGGCGGTGGGGAAGTCGGGACCCTTGATAAACTGCATCAGCTCCTCAACGCTGCACTCGGGGTGATCGATGCGATAGACCGTGCCGTCGATGACCTCAGTCATATTGTGCGGGGGAATGTTGGTTGCCATACCCACCGCAATACCCACCGAGCCGTTGACCAGCATATTGGGGAAGCGAGAGGGCAGCACAAGGGGCTCGCGGCGGCGGTTGTCAAAGTTGGGGCCAAAGGGAACGACCTCCTTTTCAAGGTCGGCCATCAGCTCGTTAGAGATCTTGGCAAGGCGCGCCTCGGTATAACGGTAAGCGGCGGCGCCGTCACCGTCGATCGAGCCAAAGTTACCCTGACCCTCGATCAGGGGATAGCGCAAAGAGAAATTCTGCGCCATACGCACCATCGTGCCGTAAACGGCGGCGTCACCGTGAGGATGGTAACGGCCAAGCACGTTACCAACGGTGGTAGCGGACTTGTAAAAGGGCTTATCGGAGGTCAGATGATCCTCATACATTGCATACATGATGCGGCGCTGACCGGGCTTCATACCGTCACGGACGTCGGGCAGAGCGCGGGCAACGATAACAGACATAGCGTACTCGATAAAGGCCTGCTTTACGCGCTTGCCCATATCAATGTCTTCTATGACCTGATTTGGAAATTCAATATTTTCGTTCTTGTGATCCACGTTTTTGTCCTTTCTTCAAGGGGCACGCCCCCTTTGAAATTGTGGTTTTTATATAAATGCAGGGGTTAGATCGTGAAATAAAGGGTTTTTATCGGTTATGAGGGACTCCTTTTTCTTTCTTGTCCATCTTTTTAGCTGTTTTTCGCGGCTGATCGCATCCTGCGGACTGCTGTATTCTTCAAAATAAACCAGATGATGTACGTGATACCGCTTGGTAAAGCTGTCTGCGATCTCATTTCTATGCTCTGCCAGACGACGGGAAAGATTGTTTGTTATACCTATGTAAAGCACGTTATTTTCGGGATTATGAAGAATGTAAACGTAAAACATAGACGGATTCCCTTTGTCTAAGATGTTATAAAAAACAATTCTACAATACATTTTTCCGCGAGACCCCAAAATGCTATCGCATTTTGCTCGCAAAAACGCGCAATTTATTGCACGTTTTTACTCGTTCGACTACGAAACATCACACTGTGATGTTTCTGTCGCTCAGGGTGACGCGAACGAAGTGAGCGTCATCCCGTTTCTACAAATAACAGTTTGCGTCACCCTGAGCGGAGCGGAGAGATATCGCTTTCGGCTACGTCTTGCAGCTTCCTCCTCCGCGCAGTCGAACCTTGCAGAGGCGGAGTAGCCGATGCAAGGTGCCGCGCCTTTAGGGCAAGGCAGGGTCTCGCAAAGAGCTTATCCCTTAAATATCCAAATTCTCGGCAAATTTTGCGTTCTGCTCGATAAAGTCGCGTCTGGGCTCGACCTCGTCACCCATCAGGGTAGAAAAGATCTGATCGCACAAAATGGCATCCTCCATGGTCACACGCAGCAAAATTCTTGTTTCGGGGTTCATGGTGGTGCTCCACAGCTGATCGGGGTTCATCTCACCAAGACCCTTATAGCGGTCTGCCTCATAGCCCTTCAGCTCGGCCAGCAGTGCGTCACGCTCGGCATCGGTATAGGCGTATTTCTCACCGCCGGTGCGGCCGGAGCGCTTATAGATCTTGTAAAGCGGAGGCTTTGCAAGGAACACGTGGCCGTTCTCGATCAGGGGCTTCATATGGCGGAACAGGAAGGTCAGCAGCAGGATCTGGATATGCGAGCCGTCAACGTCGGCATCCGCCATCAAAATGATCTTGCCGTAGCGCAGCTTTTCAAGGTCAAATTCCTCACCGATGCCGCATCCCAGTGCCTGAATGATGGGCTGGACCGACTGGTTGGCATAGACCTTGGCGGGATTGATCTTTTCAACGTTCAGGATCTTACCGCGCAAGGGGAGGATCGCCTGGAAGCGGGGGTCACGACCCTGCTTTGCAGAACCGCCTGCCGAATCTCCCTCCACCAGATAGACCTCGGTCAGCTCCTTATTTTTCTCGGTGCAATCAGAAAGCTTGCCGGGCAGGGTCATAGAGTCCAAAGGATTCTTGCGGCGGCTGGCCTCGCGTGCCTTGCGGGCAGCCTCGCGTGCCTGGCTTGCCAGTACGGCCTTTTCGATGATAGCCTTACCCTCGTTCGGATGCTCCTCAAAATATTCGGTCAGCTTTTCGCTCACCATCTTATCCACAAACTGGCGCACGTGTGCGTTGCCCAGCTTGGTCTTGGTCTGGCCCTCAAACTGGGCTTCCTTCAGCTTGACCGAAACAATGGCAGTCAGACCCTCGCGCACGTCCTCGGGCTTAAGGTTCAGATCCTTTTCCTTCAACAAGCGATATTTGCGGGCATACTCGTTGATCACCTTGGTAATGGCCTTTTTAAAGCCCTCCTCGTGGGTGCCGCCCTCGTGGGTATTGATGTCATTGGCAAAGGACATAAAGGTCTCGGTATAAGCGGAGGTATACTGCAATGCCACCTCGGCAATGGTGCGGCCGCGCTCCTCCTCCACCTTTTCGCCACGCATATAGATCACCTCGGGGTGAACGGCCTGCTTGTGGCTCTTTTCGTTGAGGTAGGTCACAAAGTTGCGGATACCGCCCTCATACTGCATCACCTCGCCCTTGTAGGTGCCGTCCTCCAGCTCGCCCTGGGGGCGCTGATCGGTGATGGAGATGGTCACACCCGCATTGAGGAACGCCTGCTGGCGCAAGCGGTCAAGCAGGGTATCATAATCAAATACCACCTCGTCAAAAATGGTGTTATCGGGCTTAAAGCGGACGTAAAGACCGTGCTTATCGGTCTCTCCCTCATCCTTAAAGCCGCGCGCCACCACGCCGCGCTCAAATCTTTCGGTATAGCGGCGGCCCTGATAGCAGTTTTCCAGCTCGATCCACTCAGAAAGGGCGTTGACCACCGAGGAGCCTACGCCGTGCAGACCGCCGGAAAATTCATAGCCGTTGCCGTCAAACTTACCGCCTGCGTGCAGCACGGTAAAAATGACCTCCAGGGTGGGGATCCCCATCTTGGGGTGGATACCGCCGGGGATACCCTGACCGTTATCCTGAATAGAGACCGAGCCGTCGGGCAACAGCACCACGTCGATCTTGTCGCAACGCCCGGCCAAAGCCTCGTCGATGGAGTTATCCACGATCTCATAGACCAGATGATGCAAACCGCGCAGGGAGGTGGAACCAATATACATACCGGGGCGGCGGCGTACGGCCTCCAAGCCCTCCAATACCTGTATTTGGCTGTCGTCGTAAACCTGTCTGGTTTCTTCGTTGTTTGCCATGTTTTGTCCTTCCTTTACTATCGTTCAACGCTTTGCTCTGCGGCAAAGCAAACAGTTTCTAAATTAGAATCAATGTTTATTTATCATTTTTTCTCCGCGAGACCCCAAAATGCTAACGCATTTTGCTCGTAAAAACGCGCAATTTGTTGCACGTTTTTACTCGTTCGGCTCCAAAACATCACACCGTGATGTTTCTGCCGCTCAGGGTGACGCGGAATATGACGTTTTTATTAGCATCAAAAGTTATTTTTCAATTTTTTTCGGTCGCACTTTTTTCTCTTGCTTCACTCGCGTCACCCTGAGTCAGCTTGCCTGCGGCAAGCAGGATAACCTCGGCTTGTTGAGCAATGGCTCAACATTTTGCTACGCAAAAGCGCCGAGCTTACGCTAATATATATAACCTCTGCGCAGTCGAACCTTGCAGAGGCGGGGTAGCCGATGCAAGGTGCCGCGCTTTTAGGGCAAGGCAGGGTCTCGCGAAAATTTTAATTCTGCTCGTTTCCGCTTCGCCCCAGCAATGCAGAGGTCGAAAGCTGTGAAAAGCAGATGCGGCTATCTTCCCCGTCTAAATATAAAACAAAGGATTTCGGTATCTCCTCGGTGGCACTTTCCACACGGCCCTTTTTCTCGGCTCCCGATAAAAATTTGCGCGTGACCGTTGATACCGTTGCCGTGTCGGTATCAAAAATACCGATAATGGTCTTTTCTCTGATATTTTTGTTGTTTCCTATATGTAGGTACATAATTTTATCCTCATAAAAAGGAGTTTAACAGAGCGTTAAATAAGCAAAAGGCTTTTTCATTGGAAGTGTTCAGCATTCTCTAACGCTTCCTTCCTCTACCAAAAATGTTTTTCCGTTGATGCGTCCGACCTGCTCGCAAGAGGTCATGATCACCTGCTTACCGCTCATTTTTTCCAGCAGATAAGCGCGGCGGCGATCGTCCAGCTCTGACAGCACGTCGTCAAACAAAAACACGGGATATTCGCCGCAATCCTCGCGGCAGATCTCACCCTCGGCGATCTTCAGTGCCAAAGCCAGCGAGCGCTGCTGACCTTGAGAAGCAAACAGCCTTGCCGAATGGCCGTTTAATTCCACGTCAATATCGTCCTTATGCACGCCCCACAGGGTGGCACCTGCGCCGATCTCCCGCTCGTGATGAGAAGAAAGCTTTTCATACAGCAGCTGCTCGGTTTTTGCAACGTCCTCATAATCTCCGCCGTCCTTGTCGGGGCCAAGATACAAAAGCTCCGGTATCTCGCGTGCGCCGGTCATATCCGCAAAGCATTGCTTTACAAATTTTTCGGCCCTTTTCACGTATCTTGCGCGGCTGCGGGCAATATAAGCAGCCTCTTTTGCAAGCTGCGCAGACCACACGTCCACCGTGCTTTCAAATAAAACAGGGTCATCCTTTGCCTTTTTGATCAACGCGTTTCTTTGCTTTAAAATCTGGGCATAGCGCTGGAGCGTAGCCAAATAGACCGGCTCGCTGGCGCTGACGGCAATGTCCAAAAACTGTCTGCGCTCGGCAGGGCCTCCCTTGATCAAGGAGAGGTGCTCCGGGCAAAACAGCACTGCCCGAAAGCTTCCCACAAGCTCTGACATTTTGGTGATCCGCACCTTATTTTTTTCCACGGCGCGGGCACGGTTTTGAAACAGCCGCATGGTAATATTCTGTTTTCTGCCCGCGGCGGTATAATCCAGTGACAGGGCGGCACCCTCGGCGCCAAAGCGAATGACCTCGGGCGCGTGCTGACCGCGAAAGCTTTTGCCAAGGGCGGCATAATACACACCCTCCAGCAAATTGGTCTTTCCTTGGGCATTTTTTCCGTAAAGCACGTTCACGCCGTTATCAAAGCGCACCGCGGCCGACGCAATGTTTCTAAAATCCGTCAGGGCAATGCCGTTACAATACATAAATGCTTATCAGTCCTTCATACGGACGGGCAGGAGCATAAACAGATCCTCGCACGCTTCCTTGCCACCCTCTGCAGGTTCAATATTTACACTGGTCAGGGGAGAGGACAGTGCCAAACGCACGCGATCGCACTCGCAAGCGCGCACACTGTCGATCAGGAACTTGTTATTAAAGGCGATCAGCAGGTCGCCACCCTCGTGCTCGACCTCGATCTCGTCATAGGTAGAGCCCGCTGCCGAGGCGGCGATGATCTTAAGCAGCTCACCCTCAAGCTGCAGCTTAACGTGTGCACGGACACTGCCCGCCACGCGCTCTTCGGTGATCAGCGCGGCGCGCTCAAGGGCTGCGATCAGCTCCTCGCGCTCCATAGTGATATAGATCTTGTGCTGACGGATGATGATGCGGTCAAAATCGATATACTCGCCATCCACCAGGCGGGAGAAAAAGATCATCTCTCCGATGTAGAAGATGATGTGCTTACGGGTCATATGGATGCGGACCTCGGCCTTTTCGTCGCCGGAGATCAGCTTATACAGCTCGTTTACAGTCTTAACCGGCACGATAAAGCGATAGCGCAGATCAGATCCGTCGGCATTGTTGTTTTGCACGTCGGTATGCAGGGTGCATTTTGCCAGCTTAAAGCTGTCGCAGGCCACGGCAAGGATCTTGTTATCCTCAACCTCAAAAAAGGTACCGTTCAGCACGTTTCTTTGGTCGTTTACACCCATGGCATACATGGTCTTAGAGATCATATCGCGCAGGGTACCGGCCGGAACGGTAAAGCCCTTTTCGCTTTGCAGCATAGGCAGCTCGGGGAAGTCGCGGCCCTGCAGGGCGATCATTTTATGAGAGGACTTGCCGCTTTCGATCACGGCGTTCATATTTTTATCAACGGTCAGCATGACCTCCTGGCCGTCCATTACGCGCATGGTCTGGTTAAACTTTTGGGCATTGATGATATAGCAGCCCTCCTCCAGCACCTTGGCGTTGATGGTGACCTGCACGCCCTTTTCCAGGTCGTAGGTGGTCAGGGTACAGGTATCGGGGTGCTTGGCCTCGATGCGGATACCCTCGATGGCGGGGAGGGTAGACTTGCCGCCGGTGGCGCACATCAAGGGAGCGGTCACACCCAGCACTGCCTGACGGTCAAAAATGATTTTCATATTGATACTCCTTTCAAGCTCTTTTGAGCGAGGAAATGATTTTTATTTTTTTTATTTTGAGTTCTTATAAAAGTTTTCTTATAAAAGTTTTGATTGACCTTTTTCAAAAGGTCACGGGTGTGGGCAGAGCCCACGAAAAAAACGCCGTTTCTTTTTGATAACTTTTTCTTTGCGGCTTCTTCCGTCAAAGAAAAAGTGGCTATGGAGATTGAAAAGCTTTGCGGCTACGCTGGCTTGAGGAGTATAAAACTCCTCAGCCGCTTTTCTCTTTGCCTGTGCAAGGCACAAAGAGAAAAGCTAACAAAAGAGAAATGCCGTTTTCATGGGGCGCCGCCCCAATCCCCGCTCGCTTTTGAAAAAGCGAGACCAAAACTTTTTAACATTGGTTTGCGGGTTCAATGCAGAAAGCCGGCAGTTTTTATAAACTCATCTCCTTTTATTTGCGCTGCTGCCAAGCGGACCCGTAGGGGAACGCGCAGGCGAAAAAAGAAATGAATGATATAAAAATCCAGTCGTAGCCGTATTAGGGGCTGTGGAAATTGGGGGAAAGTGCGCAAATACCTGTAAATACAGGCGGTTTATGCTATCGTGTCGGGGTAGAACGTCGTAGGAAAAGTCGTTGAAAAGCAATGGACAAAAAGTGGATAACTTTTCCACAAGTCGGGAAAATGTCTTGAAAAGGGAGTGATTTTATTCCACCGCTTGAAAAAAAGAAGATTTGGTGGAAAAAAAGATCGTTTTCCACAAGCGTTTTGATTGTGGAAAGTTGGAAAAGTGCGCGCGGGGAGAGGGTAAGGGGACTTTCCCACAGTGAGAAAACCTCCTATATCAGCCGATTACAGCCGGTTTTAGATATGTTTTCCGTTTGTTTTGCGCAAATATGGAAAACCGGGTGAAAAGCAAACGTTAATCGCGGCCGCGGATCTCCTTGATCATTCCCTCGATCTCAGCAGCAAACAAGGGCTCGCGGATGACACGTGCCTTGATCAGCTTGCAGGAGGATTGCACCGTGGAGTTATCTTTGTCCACGACCTTGGCAAGATTGGGGAAGGAGATCTCGGTGATCTCGCGGATCAGATAGGTTGCAACGTGGCGCGCCTGGGCAATTTCCTTGTTGCGCTTTTTGCCCATCACGTCTTCCTTGGGGATGCCGTATTTTTTATAGACTGCGGCAAAGATCTTATCGATGGTCACGTTCAGAGGCTCGCTGTCACCAAGAAGATCGGTGATGCAGTCCCGCGCCATTTCCATTGAGATCTTGCGTCCGTCCAACAGGGCCTTGGCTGCCAGTTTTTTGATGGCACCCTCGATCTGGCGGATGTTAGAGCGCAGATTTTCGGCAAGAAAGGTCAGAACACCGTCGGGGAGATCAATGTCGATCATCTCTGCCTTTTTGCGGATGATGGCAACACGCAGCTCAAGGTCGGGCTGGTTGATATCGGCAAGAAGTCCCTGCTCAAAGCGAGAGCGCAAGCGCTCCTCTAAGGGGTGGATATCCTTTGGGGGACGGTCAGAGGCCAAAATGATCTGCTTTCCTTCTTCAAACAGGGTCTGGAAGGTGTGGAATACCTCGTTTTGCGTGGCCTCTTTGCCCGCAACAAACTGGATGTCGTCGATCAGCAGCACGTCGCAGCCGCGATAGCGGGCACGAAAGCTTTCCATATCCGAGTTTGCAAGGCAACGCACCATATCGTTGATAAAATCATCGCCCTTGGTATAAACCACCTTGGCGCTGGGGTTTCGACGGCGGATCTCGTTGATCACGGCACACATCAGGTGGGTCTTGCCCACACCGCTGGGGCCGTACAAAAACAGAGGATTCCACTCGGTAGAGGGGTTGCCCGCCACCTTCCAGCAGGCGGCGTGGGCAAACTTGTTGGATTCGCCCACGATAAAGTTTTCAAAGGTATAGCGAGCGCGCTGTGCGTTTTCTACCACCTGCTCCTCAACTGTTTGAACAGGAACCTCTTTTGCTTGGCGGCTGTGGCCGTTTACAAGGTCGATGTACTTTTGGGGGTCGGCAGGGGTGCCGGTAAAGCGAAAAGTGATGGTAACGTCCATTCCCGCCTCAGAGGCAAAGCGCTCTGTGATCAAGGGGCGGTATCTCTCACTCAGCTTTCCTGCTTTAAATTCCGAATCCACGTCAAATACGATCTCGTTTGTATCGGGGTGATATTCGGAGAGGACGGGGCTGTTGAACCATAGGTCAAAGGCCGCGCTGGAATACTCGGCGCGAAAGGATTCGCGTACAAGCTCCCACATTTCTTTAATTTCGTTTGGGTATGCCATTTTTTAAAAATTCCTTTCTGAAGAGATGGCCCTATTGTAGCACGGCAGCACGGCATTTGTCGTTAACCGGCAAGGGGGATCCTTCAAAGGTCTGAATGAAAAAGGAGACTTGCGCGCGCTGCGCGCAACGTGCGTGTGCGTGCGCACCCGCAATATTAACTAATATTATAACATAAAAATATATATCGCGCAAGTGGAGATGTCGTAGATGCTACGACAAAAAAGGAGATGTTTACATTTTTTTTACATTTTGGAGAGGAAAAGACAAGGGGTATTTTGAAAAAAGCACCCCTTGGATCCCCCAAAACCTTTAAAAAAGGGGATGACACGGACCGAACGCTCGCAAAACTTTTTTGAAAGCTTTCGCCCGCCTTTTTCAAAAGGCAGCGGGTGTGGCGGCGCCCACAAAAACAGCGTTTTCTGTTGCGCTTGCAGTGTCAAAAGAAAAGCGGGCAAAGAGTTTTGCGATACAACGCGGCGTCGCACGTATACACACCGCATCACTCGCCTTTGTTGGCTTTTGTGCACTTAAGTCATTTCGCTTTCGGATAGAAGAAATAGAATTTCTTTCATAAAATTTACTTGCAAAAACCGCAGATTTGGTTTATACTAATGAAGAAATAAACGAAAGGGGGAAGTTTGTGAAAAAAGAGATCTTTGCCGTAACGGGGATGACCTGTGCCGCCTGTGTTTCCCACGTGGAGCGCGCCGCCGCGGGAGCCTTGGGAGAAATTCCTTTTGTGGTCAGCCTGCTTTCGGGGACCCTGTCGGTCACGCTTTCGGACGATGCTGATACAGAGGCGATCTTTAAAAAGCTTGCCGCTGCTTTGCGGCGTAGCGGATACGGTCTTGAAAAAAGGGGAGAGCAGGGAGAGCAAGCCCGTGCCGCCCGCGAAAAAAAGAAAGAGACTGCACGCCTTTGGGTCTCGGTTGGACTGACCGCGCTGCTGATGCTTTATGCAATGTGGCATATGATCCCGCACATACCTGCGCCGTGGATCTTAGATCCCCACAGCTACCCCGTTGCTTTTTGGACGGTGCAAGCCCTGCTTGCAGGCGCGGTGATGCTGCTGCAGCGCCGCTTTTTCCGCGGCGGATTTTCTGCATTGCTCCACCGTACGCCCAATATGGATAGTTTGGTGGCCCTTGGCTCTGCCTCGGCGGCGATCTATGGCCTTGTATCGGGGGCTTGTATCATCTACGGAACCGCAGTGGGAGATCACGCGCTGGTGCATGCCTATTTGGAAAATTTGTATATCGAGTCCGCGGCTATGATCCTGACGCTTGTGTCGGTGGGAAAATATCTGGAGGGGCGTGCCCGCCACCGTGCGGCGGGCGCTGTTCGCGCGCTGATCGCAGAGGAGGCTACCGTGGCCCGCCGGGTGACCCCGGAGGGAACAGAGGAGGTCTTGCCCGACGAGCTGCGTGTCGGAGACACGGTGTTGGTGCGCGAGGGCGAAAAACTCCCTGCAGACGGCCGCATCCTATCCGGTGAGGGCGCCGTGAACGAGGCGATGCTGACCGGCGAATCGATGCCCCGCACCGTGACCGTGGGGGATAGCGTAGCTGGCTCTACCGTGTTGGAGGAGGGTGTGCTGACGGTGTGCGTGACCCACGTGGGCGAGGAAAGCGCGTTGCGCCGCATAGCGGCGCTGTTAGAGGAGACCGCCGCCACCAAAGCCCCCGCCGCACGCCTTGCAGATAGGGTCAGCGCCGTGTTTGTGCCCGCTGTGCTTGCCATTTCGGCATTGACAGCCGTTGTTTGGCTGATCATTGCGGCAAATACCGCCGTCCCCTATTCTGTGGCCTTTCAGACTGCAATTTCGGTTTTGGTCATCTCCTGCCCCTGCGCTTTGGGGCTGGCCACCCCCACTGCCATTACGGTGGGCAGCGGACGCGGCGCACGCTTTGGCATTTTGTTTAAAAGTGCCGAGGCGCTGGAAACGCTGGCCTCGGCCAAGTATCTGCTAACGGATAAGACCGGTACACTGACCCGTGGCGAAATGACCGTGACCGACGTGATCGCTGTTGGTGACCGAGAGGAACTGATCGGGATCGCCGCCTCGCTGGAGGCACTTTCTGCCCATCCCATTGCGCGCCCCATCGCCGCGCTGACGCAAACGCGCGTTGCGCTTTCTGACTTTGCTTCTCACACGGGCAAGGGCGTTTCGGCAAGCTTAAACGGAAGCCGTGTGATCGCGGGGAGGTTGCATCTGTTAGAGGAGGCAGAGCCTGCTCTTGCGGTGTCTGCCGCGTTTAAGGCAGACGTTGCGCGCCTGGAGCGCGAGGGAAAAAGCGTTGTTTCGGTTGCAAGGGCGGGCATTTTGCTTGGCTGCATTGCCGTGGCGGATACTCTGCGCGCCGACAGCGCAGAGGCTGTGCGCGGCTTTGAGAGCGCAGGCGTGCGAGTGGTGATGCTGACAGGAGATAACGAGGCGGTTGCACAAAAGATCGCTGCCGAGGCCGGTATCACCGACTATAAGGCCGCGCTGCTGCCCGCCGACAAAGAGCGTCTTGCTGCCGCATATCACGAAAAGGGCGTTTGCGCTATGGTGGGTGACGGTATCAACGATGCCCCCGCGCTTGCCCGCGCCGACGTGGGACTGGCTATCGGCGCAGGCTCGGCCGTTGCGGCCGAGACCGCAGGCGTGGTGCTTGCGGGTAGCTCGCTTTCGGATGCACTGGGCGCCTTAGAGCTGGGACGTACCACACGGCGCAACATCAAGCAAAATCTGCTGTGGGCGCTGCTGTATAACAGCATCTGCATCCCCGTTGCGGCGGGCGTGTTTTATGCATGCGGACTGCTGCTAACGCCTATGATCGCCTCGGCGGCAATGAGCCTGTCATCCATATTCGTTGTATTAAATGCCTTGCGCCTTTCCTATTTTGTGCCCCCGGCATTGCGGGAGCGCGAGGCGGTGCGAGTGAAAAAAGAAAAGGAGGAGCAAACGATGTTTGGTAAAAAGAAGGAAACCGTGACCACGGTGCTTTGTGTAGAGGGTATGATGTGCAAAATGTGTGTTGCGCACGTGGAAAAGGCCCTGAACGCCATCAAGGGCGTGGAAAGCGCCAGCGCAGACCTTGCGGCAAAGAGCGTGACCGTTGTGGCCGATGCCAAGGTGAGCGCCGAACAGCTTGCCAAGGCGGTGACCGACGCAGGCTATACCGTTTTGTAAAGGAAACAGAAAAGAAAAAAGCCCCCTTTTGCAATGAACAAGTCCGTTAAAAACGGACAATAGACAAAAGCCCCCTGGTGTAGTAAGATATAATTACTACATCAGGGGGTACTTGTATATGGCAAGGAAATATCAGCACACACAAGAACTGCTGCCGCAGATCAAAGAGATGCT
>JAZQWJ010000071.1:0-5156 GCA_045632285.1 Eubacteriales bacterium
TGGGGGGCTTGGCCTTCTTGCAAAACCCCCCTACCCCACCTTTTGGGTGGATAAGGGTAGATTTTTGTCATGATTTCAATGCGCGCCACAGCGCGTCCAATTGCTCTACGGTGTTATATCGGCCAAAGCTTAAACGCACAGCGCCTCCCTCCGGTGTTTTCAGTGCAGCGTGGGCCATCGGTGCGCAATGCAGGCCGGCTCTTGTGCATATGCCGCGAGAAGAAAGATGTCGTCCAAGCTCTGCTGCGGGTACGCCGCGTTTGTTAAAGAGCAGAACGCTTCCAACCGTGTCAGCGGCATAAAGCTCTATGCCGGAAAGGGTAGAAAGTCGCTCTCGTGCGGCCAAAAACAGAGCGCGTTCGCGTGAGGCGATCTCCTCTGCCACGCCGTTTGCAAGCGAGCGAATCCCTTCGGCAAGCCCTACAATAGCGGGTGTGGGTAGCGTACCTGCCTCGTATCGTTCGGGGGCTTCGTTTGGCATTTCCTCTGATATAGAGTTTACACCGCTGCCGCCCTCTATCAGGGGGAGAGGAGATATTCGCTTGCTGATGGCAAGTGCGCCGCAGCCTTGAATGCCGTAAAGAGCCTTATGCCCGGGTAATGCTAATGCGTCAATATGCATATCCGCCATATGGATGGGAAGCAACCCGGCAGACTGGGCGGCATCAACCATAAAAAGTAGGCCTTTTTTGTAACAGAGCGTTCCGATCTCCTTGATGGGTAGAGTTACAGAGCAGATGTTGGAGGCGTGTGTGCAGATAACAAGACGTGTATTGGGGCGTATGCGTTGCTTTAACGCGCTCAAAAGCGCTGTCTTTGACAGCCCCAAAACGGGGAACACGTCAACTGTGATCCTACCGCTGTTTCGCAGTGATAGCACAGGGCGTCGAACAGCGTTATGCTCCAGCTCGGAGATCAGAATGTGATCGCCCTGTCTGAGCGTTCCCTTCAGTGCCAAATTTAGCGCACACGTTGTGTTTTGCGTAAAAATGACGCGCTCGGGGGAGTCTATCCCAAAATAATCAGCAAGCAATTCCCGACAGGTGTAGATCTGCTCAGCCGCGGCAAGTGCAAGCGCGTGAGCGCCTCTGCCGGGATTTCCGCAGTATTGCTCGATACAGCGACAGACCTCTTGTATGACCCGCCGGGGCTTGGGAAAGGTCGTTGCGGCATTATCCAGATAGATCAAATCAAGATCCGTTCCTTTCGATATATTGCGATACGTGAATGCGCGCGCGGCGTAAGGCAAGGCGCACCGCAGGCGCGTTGGATGCCGAAAATTCAACACCGTAAGCACAGCCTCGTTGCGTTTGTGATGGGAGCAGAGAAACGACCTCGGCCAAAACGTTGGCCGAAAGCAAAGCGCGCTGGGCGCGAATGGCCGCCGTCATCGAACCGATTGCCGCTATCAGCTTGGGGTGTGGGTCGCTTGGTAAATGCATCATTTCACCTCCTTGATCGGGTCATTGACAGTTTATGCCGGGGGCGAGAAAGCTGTGCTGCACCGCGGCAGAACAGGCGTGAAATTTTTTTGAATTACGGTACGAAAGCCTTGACAAAAAAAGCTATATCGTTTAAAATTAAACTGTATGACCTTTGGAAAGGAGGAGAACGTGTTTAAGATTTTATTGACCAAATTGCGAGAAGCGCTTGTTTCGGTTTTTCCCGTTTCGGCCATCGTTGTTTTGCTAAATCTGACCTCGCTGGTAGAGTTTTCTGCCGCTGAGCTTGCTGTTTTCCTTGTTTCCGCCGTGTTTTTGGTGTTGGGTATCGGCCTGTTTAATCTGGGTGCCGATATGGCTATGACACCGATGGGCGTGCACGTGGGAGCCGGACTTTCCAAATCGGGGCGCATCTCTTTGCTGCTGTCGGTCTGCTTTGGACTTGGCGTTTTGATCACCGTGGCAGAACCTGATCTTTCTGTTCTTGCCGATCAGGTCAAGGCAGTCGTATCGCCCACCACGCTGATCGTTTTTGTTGGTGTGGGAGTTGGCCTTTTTTTGGTGCTTTCGGTGTTGAAGATCGTCACCAAAACCGAGCTTTCCCGTATGTTGATCTTTTTCTATATGCTGATGTTTGCGCTGGCAGCACTGGTTGCCGCCAACGGAAACACACCTTTGCTGTCTTTGGCGTTTGATTCCGGCGGTGTGACCACGGGGCCCATCACGGTGCCGTTCATTATGGCACTGGGCGCCGGTATCGCCTCTACCTTGGGCGGCAAAAATGCGGGCGAAAACAGCTTTGGTCTTGTATCTCTTTGCTCTGTAGGGCCCATTCTTGCCGTGTTGATCCTTGCGATCACGGCTGACGGCTCTGTTTTGGATATTATCCCTGATTATACCGTGACCGAAAGTGTTTTTTACGTGATCGGTGACGTTATCAAGGAGGTTGCCGTTGCCCTTGGCCTGATCGTGGCCTTTTTCATTGTGCTGCAGGCGGTTTGCTTGCGTCTGCCGCGTCGAAATCTGATCCGTATGGCGATCGGTATTTTGTATACCTTCCTCGGGCTTGTCATCTTTTTGTCTGCTGTGACCGTTGGCTTTATGCCCATTGGATTTCGTGTAGGTAGTGCCTTGGGGCAGGCACATCCCGCCCTGATCGTCGGCTTTGGCTTTGTGCTTGGTATGGTGGTCGTTTTGGCGGAGCCTGCGATCCACGTGCTGAACAAGCAGGTCGAGGAGATCACAGGCGGTTCTGTCAGCAAAAGGGCTATGATGCTGGCGCTCTCTATCGGTGTCGGCATCTCGATCGCGCTTTCTATGTTGCGCATTTGGCTTGGTTTTAGCATTTTGTATTATCTGATCCCCGGATACTTTGTATCATTGGGCTTGTCCTTTTTTGTGCCCCGTATGTATACTGCCATCGCATTTGACTCGGGCGGTGTTGCAAGCGGCCCCTTGACCTCAGGATTTATTCTTCCATTGGCGGTCGGTGCCTGTGTAACGATGCAGGGTAACGTGCTTTCCGATGCCTTTGGCATTGTGGCTATGGTAGCTATGACTCCCTTGATCACCATTCAGGTCATGGGCTTCCGTGCCGTTGTTGCGAAAAAGATGCGCGACAAGATCATGATGAAAAACATCTTGGATGCCGATGACGAGCAGATCATCGATTTTATTTAAAACAGTTTTTTTGTAAGGAGGTGCCGTATGCAAGGACAGGATAAAAAGAATACATCTGCGGCTACCCCCGTCCGTTTTCGCAAGAAAGCGGTCGCCACGCGCACGGTGACCGCCGAAAACGGACATATGGCTGCACCGCATAAGCTAAAGCTGCTGATCACAGTGGTCAACCGTGAAAAAGTAGAATCCTTTATGGATCTGATCCAAAGCTTTGAGGTCAATATGCAGTTCAACGTGTCTGCGCGGGGAACTGCAACCTCCGATCTGCTGACCTTGATGGGTTTGGAGGATAGCGCGAAGAGCGTGATCTTCAGCGTGATCCGCGAGGACCGCGCCAAAGAGGCTCTGCAGGCCTTGGAAAAAAGATTTTCAACCGTCAAGCACGCAAAGGGCATTGCGTATACCGTTCCGCTCAGCGGTATGATCGGTGTTTCGCTGTACCAATTTTTCTGCAATAATCAAAAAAATTTCCCTAACGAAGGCAAGGAGGGTCGCTGATATGGCAACGCAATATGAAATGATCGTTTGCATCGTTAACGCGGGCTTTAGTGACGCCGTTATGAGTGCAGCCAGAGAGTGCGGCGCACGCGGCGGAACCGTTTTGCACGCGCGCGGTACTGCCAATGCCGAGGCCGAGCACTTCTTTAAGATCACCATTCAGCCCGAAAAAGAGGTGGTTATGATCCTTGCGCCCATTGCGATCAAGGATGCGATCCTGCACGCTATTTATAAGCAGGTGGGGTTGAATTCTCCGGGGCAGGGCATTGCCTTTACGTTGCCCGTAGACGATGCCGTCGGCCTGCCTAAAATAGAAGAAAAATAAGAAAAAGCCGCCAAATGGCGGCTTTTTCTTGTATAGGATCACGCCAAACGCTTTTCCAATCTTTCGCGAATGGCTTTGATAAAATCAAGGGAATTCACGGCCACAGCCTTGGTGCCGGGGGTAACAAGGCCCACAAGATCCTTGGTCATCACACCGTCTGTCAGGGTGTCGATGCAAGCGCCTTCCAATGCGTCGGCAAAGCGAACAAGGTCGCAAAGGCCGTCCATCTCGCCGCGTTTGCGGAGCGCGCCCGACCACGCATAGATGGTGGCAATGGGGTTGGTAGAGGTCTCTTCGCCCTTGAGATGACGGTAGTAGTGGCGGGTCACTGTGCCGTGTGCGGCCTCATACTCGTACTTCCCATCGGGGGAGACCAGCACGGAGGTCATCATGGCAAGCGAGCCGAAGGCGGTGGATACCATGTCGCTCATCACGTCACCGTCATAGTTCTTGCAGGCCCAGATAAAGCCGCCCTTGCTGCGGATCACGCGGGCAACGGCATCGTCGATCAGGGTGTAAAAATAAGTGATGCCGGCGGCCTCAAATTTGGCCTTATAATCAGCCTCGTAGATCTCTTGGAAGATCAGCTTAAAGGTTTGATCATATTGCTTGGAGATGGTGTCTTTGGTAGAAAACCACAGATCCTGCTTGGTGCCAAGTGCGTATTGGAAGCAAGCGTGGGCAAAGGAGCGAATGGAGCTATCCTTGTTATAGGAGCCCTGCAGCACACCGGGACACTCAAAGTCGTAAACGGTCTGACGGAAGCTCTCCTTCCCGTTCTTGTCGGTAAAGACCAGCTCAGCTTTTCCCTCGGTGGGCACACGGTACTCGGTGGCCTTGTAGATGTCACCGTAGGCGTGGCGGGCAATGGTGATGGGCTTTTCCCAGTTGCGCACAGCGGGCTTGATGGTATCGATCAGGATGGGCGCTCGGAACACGGTACCGTCCAAAATGGCGCGGATGGTGCCGTTGGGAGATTTCCACATTTCGGTGAGGTTATATTCCTCTACGCGCTGCTTGTTGGGGGTGATGGTGGCGCACTTGACGGCAACGCCGTATTTCTTGGTGGCATAGGCGCTGTCAAGGGTCACCTGATCCTTGGTCTTCTCGCGCTCGGGAAGGCCAAGATCATAGTACTCGGTGTTCAGATCTACAAAGGGAAGCAGAAGCTCGTCCTTGATCATCTGCCAGAGAACACGGGTCATTTCGTC
>JAZQWJ010000072.1:0-17815 GCA_045632285.1 Eubacteriales bacterium
CCTACATTCACTTTTACAACAACGAGCGTATCCAACTAAAAACAAAACTGACACCGCTTGAAAAACGATGCCAGTTTGTTGCTTAATTACTACATCCCCGGGGCTTTTTGTGCTGTCTGCACAATTTGGGGCAGTTCATACCGTTTTGGGGCTTTTTCTCTTTTGGTCACAGCAACGCCTTGCGCAATTCCGCACCCGTTTTGGGGGATAAATAGGCGGGCGGTACGTCAAGCACGGTCTTGCAGCCGCGCGCACCCTCTTGGTTCAGGCGATAGGCAGCGCGGGCATAAGCCACCAGCACCGACGAGGTAAAGCCGGGGTTGCTATCCAGCTTTAAAGAAAATTCCATGATCTGCCCCTGCTCGCCTTGCAGCCCGGTTTTGCCGCTGCGGATCGCAAAGCCACCATGGGGAATACCGCTGTGGTCGCGCTTTAATTCCTCGGCGGAAATGAAATGCACCGTGGTGTCGTAATCGGCAAAATAGTTGGGCATCTCCTTGATCTCACGCTCGATGCGAGCAAGATCCGCGCCCTCCTTTGCCACCACAAAGCACTCACGCAGGTGCTTTTGGCGGGTAGAAAGCTCGGGGTTCTCCCCTGCCCTGACGGCCTTCAGCGCAGCCTCCACGGGGATGGTGTACTGCTTGCCGTCGGCTACGCCCTCAATGCGGCGAATGGCGTCGGAGTGACCCTGGCTTACGCCCTTTCCCCAAAAGGTATAGGTCTTTCCCTCAGGCAAGATCGCTTCTCCAAGCAGACGGTTCAGCGAAAACAGACCGGGATCCCAGCCAACCGAGATCATGGCCACCTTGCCGCCGGCGCCGGCGGCGGCATCCACGGCATCGAAATGCTCCGGAATGCGCGCGTGGGTGTCAAAACTATCCACCACGTTAAAATATTTTGCCATTTCGGGGGTCTGCACGGGCAGATCGGTGGCAGATCCGCCGCAAAGGATCATCACGTCGATCCGATCTGCCATATCTGCCGCCTTGTCGGCGTGCAGCACGGGCACACCGGCGGTCTGCAGCTTGACCGTGGAAGGATCGCGGCGAGAAAACACCGCCACCAGCTCCATATCGGGGTTCTGCGCAACGGCAGCCTCAACGCCCCGCCCCAAATTACCGTAACCGAATATACCAATACGAATCGCCATAAAACGCCTCCCGTTCAAGGGGTAAACGCTTTTCACCCCTGAAAAATATGATATTATTGTATCATATTTCATGTGCTTTTTCAATCACCTGTCACAAAAAAATTCAAATACAAAAAAATGGGGGAGCGCTCGCTGCTTTTCGTGGGCCAAGCCGTTGTGCGGCAAGCCCTCAGCCCGCTTTTTCTTTGTCGGAAGCAGCCGCAAAGAAAAAGCTATCAAAAAGAAACGGCGTATGCGGGGCTACGCGCCCCGAACCCACGCCGCCTTTTGAAAAAGGCGGGCGAAAACTTTTCAAAAAAGCTTAAGCAATCTTTCCGCTTGTGCAATTCTCTTTTTGAAAGGTTTTGAAAGGGGTCATAGGGGAAAACTTTATCAAAAGTTTTCCCCTACAAAAAGCAAAAGCAGACGGCGCAAAATGCGCCGTCTGCCTCAAAAAAGCGATACCGTATGCTTATTTTTGATCCTTTACGGTCTCGGCAAAGGCCGTGGCCATACCGGCCATACCCTGCAGATCGGAGGGGATGATGATCTTGGTGGACTGCCCATCGGCAACCTTGACCAGTGCCTCGTAGCTCTTCAGAGTCAGCACCTCCTTGGTGGGGGAGACCGCATTCAGCATCTTCAAGCCCTCGGCAGTTGCCTCCTGCACCTTCAGGATCGCGTCTGCTTCACCCTCGGCCTCGCGGATGCGCGCCTCGCGCTGTGCCTCTGCACGCAAAATGGCAGCCTGCTTTTCGGCCTCGGCCTCCAAAATGGCAGATTGCTTGCGACCCTCGGCCACCAGAATGGCAGAATTTTTCTCACCCTCGGCGCGCAGGATCGCCTCGCGGCGCTCGCGCTCGGCCTTCATCTGCTTTTCCATTGCATCCTGGATCTCGCGGGGCGGGATGATGTTTTTCAGCTCCACGCGGTTGACCTTGATGCCCCAGGCATCGGTCGCCAGATCCAGCACAGAGCGCATCTTGGTGTTAACGGTGTCACGAGAGGTCAGCGTACCGTCCAGATCCAGCTCACCGATCATATTACGCAGCGTGGTGGCGGTCAGATTTTCAATGGCAAAAATGGGGTTTGTTACACCGTAGGCATACAGCTTGCAATCGGTAATCTGATAATACACCACCGTGTCGATCTCCATACGCACGTTATCCTTGGTGATGACCGACTGGGGCGGAAAATCCACCACCTGCTCCATCAGATTGATCTTTTTGCTGACACGGTCGATAAAGGGCACCTTTACGTGCAGACCGTTGCTCCAGGTAGAGTGGTAAGAGCCAAGCCTCTCGACAACGTAGGCGTGCGCCTGAGGCACCACGTGTACGTTGGAGATCAGCAGAATGGCCAACACAGCAAGAACGATACAAACAGCAATAATAGCACCAACCATAATTTTTCTCCTTTTATCAATTGAATTTTTATTTGCGCGGCGCAGCGTTTAAAAGCAACGACGGACTGCGCCGTTTGGGTGCGACAGACGCCCAAAAAGCAAGCAGACCAAGGCGCACCGGAGCAGACGGACGATGGCGATGTTGGTCATCGTCGAGTTCGTCTGCGAGGAGCAACGACGGACTGCGACGCTTGGGTGCGACAGACGCCCAAAAAGCAAGCAGACCAAGGCGCACCGGAGCAGACGGACGATGGCGTAGTAACCTACGGTGGGTTCGTCTGCGAGGAGCAACGACGGACCGCGCCGCTTTTTGGGTGTCTTATCTCACGATCAGCTTAACGCCCTGCACCGCCACGACCTCCACCTGCTCGCCAACGGCGATCACACGCGTCTCATCCTCGGCACGGGCAGACCAGCAAAGTCCGCCGACTCTGACCTCGCCAAGACCCTCGATATTACGGATCTCCTCGGTGACAAGACAGGTCTTGCCGATGATGGCATCCACGTTGGTTTTGGTATCCTTTTGCTTGATAAATCTTTTACAAAAAGGTCGGCTGGCAGGGATCAACAAAAGGCCGATCAGTACAAAGCAAAGGATCTGGACCCAAGCAGCCGCGTTGATGATCGGCAGTGACAGGATAAAGGCAACGATGGCCGCCGGCATAAACCAAATGGCCACAAACTCAGCTGTCAGCGCCTCTACCAAGACCGAGGCCACAAAAAACACGATCCATAGGTACGTCATAACAAGTGTTCCTCCTTTTCAAATGATCTGCAAGCGGGGCCCCCGCTTTGTTTACAGTATACCACCTTTCCCCTTTCCCTGTCAAGAACTGTGGCACCCAAAGGCGGCCAAAGGCAGGTGCCCGCAAACCAAATTGGGCAAAAAAAGAGATGCAACGTCATTTTTTTGCGTGCGGAGGTCGCTTTTTCTTCCGTTTTTAAAAAAGGTCACCTAAAACGATTGCAAAACAAAAAAACCTGTGCTATAATCAAATCATACTTTATATTTCCCTTTTAAAAAGGAGTGTAGTATGGAAAAGTTGATTCAATTTTGCAACAAAGAAGCCCTGTACGACGGCCCCTTTAACGGCAAGGTGGGTTGGCACGCCGCAGGTATGGGCTACATCCTTGTCACCGAAAATAACCATCTCATCGTGATCGACGGCGGCAATTATAACGACACCGAGGAGTTCCTTGCCCTCTTAGAGCAGACCGCAGGCGGCAAGCCCGTGGTGGATCTGTGGATCATCACCCACGCCCACGGCGACCACTTTGGCGTGATCGACGGCATCTCCAAGGATCCCGCTCTGCGCGATCGCCTTGAGGTCAAGGAGTTTTTATGGCGCTTTCCCGAGGAGTTTATCGAGGGCAACGGCAGCACACCCCACGTTGCCGCCAACGCTATGATGCGCCGCATCTGCGACAGCTTTGGCGCTGCTGCTCACACCCCCGAGCTGGATGAAAAGCTGACCGTGGATAGTATGGAATTCCATTTTCTGTATTACGCCTACGACTGCCGCATTGTCAACAACAATTTTAACACCAACGCCTGCTCGCTGATCTTTACGGTACAGGCCAAAAACAAAAAGATGATGTTTACGGGCGATGCCGTCACCCGCAATCTGCAGGTCGTTACGTGGTTGTACCGCAAAAAGCTGAAGTGCGACATTCTTCAGCTCCCCCACCACGCCCTGTGCGACACGGGTCTGCTTGATTTTTACAAAGAGGTGGATGCCGCCATCCTGCTGGAGCCCACCTGCGTGGCAGGCTACCGCGCCATGCACGGCGAGCTTTACCGCAACACCGAGCGCGGTCGCTTTAACCTTTGGGCAGAGGAAAACGCCGCCAAGATCTACAAATCCTTTGAGGGCACCAAGGAGATCACACTCTAAATCGCCAAAATGTCACGAAAAGTCGATACCGTTATTAAAGATCCCCGACACCGCAAAGGCGGTGTCGGGGGGTTTGCGTTAATCGTGCCGCTGGTAAAATTCGGGATCCTCGCTTAGCTGAGAGCGGTGGATCAGGATCACTCTCACATAGCGCATAACCGAGCCGGAGCCCGGATCGGGACTGCTGTTGCCGTAATAGCCGTATACGGTGTGGAGATTTTTATCCTTATAAATGATCGTGTCAAGATAGCAATTGTCTATGCGATTCGTGTTGTACCAATTCTCCTCGATCAACAACAGCCTGAACTGCGAAAAATCCACGTGAGAGGCGATCTCGTTCAGCGCAAGACAGCCCGCACTGTTATAGGTGGTTATGCTGTCGATCAGCGCGGCGGCCTCGGCAATGTCATCGGCAAAGGCGATCCGCTTTCTGCCGTTGTACTCCACCGCAACAAGCCCCAGCTGCTCAAACTGCAATGCGGGCGCATTGCAAAAGTGCTTATAATAATTGATCGGATGCTCGATCACATCCCAATGCTCCGACACGGTGATCTCGCCCTGCTCGATCACGTTGGGCGGGTCGGCGTAGATGTGATTTATAAAATTGGCATTGTCAGATGCTGTGTAATCGGCACGGCGCACCAGCACAAAGCGGGCGTAGACATACTCCCCCGGGGTCGCGTAACTTGGGCGAAGCGCCTCGTCCTCGTACGTCACAAGGGTCAGATTGCCGTTGCCGTCATGCACCAAGGCCTTGGGCACGAAGTATCTCTGATCATACACGTAGTGATCGATCACCACCAGCAGATAAAATTGCGAAAAATCGATCTGCGAAGCCTTTTCACGCAGGGCTACCACGTCGTCCTCTCCGTGATCGTATACATAGCCGTCGATCAGGGTGGCCGCATCGGCAAGATCGGTCACGCAATACAGAGTTGCGGGCTTCTTGAGCCAAAAGCTGTCGTAAACATAGTAACACCCCAGCTCCTCAAAGCAAATGGAGCTGCCCGCAACATCGGGACAGGGATTTTCGGCGGGGGTGGCATTTTGCCAATAGGGCGACACGTTGATCTCGCCCGGCTCGATGGGGTCGGGATAAGGGCGGTAATAGTGATTGATTCCCTGCGCCGCCTCGCTCTCGGCCTCATAATCGGCACGGCGCACCAGCACAAAGCGGGCCATATACGCCATCATGTGGTTTATCCATCCCGGGTCCGCAGGGTCCAGCATCATCTTGGTCAACTTCCCCTCGCCATCGTGAACGAGCCCCTCCATCACATAGTGATGGGTCAGGCTTCCGCTGCCGTAGACCTCCAAAAACAAAAGCAGGCGGAACTGCGAAAAATCCACGTGGCTGACCGCCTCACATACGGTGTCAAAGCCGCTCCCCGCAACGTTTTTATAAGCAGCGTAATTTCTGATCAGCTCGGACGCTCCGCTCAGATCATCGGCAATGAAAAAGCGCTTCGTGGAGCTTTCCACGCTGCTCATATCCGCACCCACATAGGCAATCTCCTCAAAACAAAGGGGCGTGCCCTCCACCCGCTCGGGGCGAGGATTGACCGCAACGGGATCGTTTTTCCAATAGTCGGACACGGTGATCTCGCCCGGCTCGATAGCGATGGGGGGGCGGTAGGAAATGCTATTGCCCTGCATTTGATCCTGTGCCACGTTGTAATCAGCGCGGCGCACCAGCAAAAAGCGGGCGCAAACAGATTGAATGTTGCAGCGACAGATAAATATTGTGGGCGTGTACTCATACAAGCGAGTCAATTTTCCTGTACCGTTGTGGATCAATGCATAAAACCTGTAATTGTCTACAAGATCCTCCTTGAACTGATCGTAAAGCACCAGCAGGCGGAATTGGGAAAAGTCTACGCGCCCCAGCTTTTGACACAGCCGGTCGATCTGCTCCTGCTCCCTGCTCAAAACACCGCTTTGCCGAACCAGCGCAGCGGCCTCGGTCAGGCTGTCTGCGGCCTGCATGGGGCGCTCCTCGCCCGGCTCGGAAAGGCTTTCTACAACATAAAAGCCCAGCTCCTCATAGGGCAAAGCAGAGCCTTGCACATCGCTTGGAATGGGGTTGACCGCGGGAGATGCGCTTTGCCAATACTCGGACACGGTGATCTCGCCCTGTTCAATGACAAAGGGCGACTCGGCGGGCGGCTCCTCGCCCTGACAGCCCGATGCGACAATGCAGAAAAGCAATAACAAAAGCACACAAAGCATACACAAAAATCTCGATTTTCTCATACCGTTAGGCCTCCTTTCGGGTTTGATGGATTTGAGTGTCGGAGAAAAAAATAACGCCCTAAAAGCAGAATGCTTTTAAGGCACATAAACCGGGGGCAGTGCCTCCAATTACAGTATAGCATAGCTGCAAAATTCTGTCAAGCGCCAAAATGTAAACATTTTGCGAGGGAAAGCGCACGACGCAGTACACGCTTTGGGCACGCCAAACCAAGGCCCCCTTGTGCAAAGGGGGCCGGCGCCGTAGGCGACTGAGGGATTGTTTGTAGGGTACGCCACCTCATTGTGGGTCCGGAACGCGGGATGAGCACGCTCTTCCCGTTTGTTCGGCGTGCAGGCGCATAATGGTTCAGCACAAGCCGCCCCCGCGGAAGTCACAAGGCCGCCCGTGAAACGGGCGTGGCTTTGTGGCGGAAGTGGGGGCGGCCAAGGCATATCACCACACGGCGCGGCGTACCCATTGCAAACCTGCCCCAAAGCGCAACAAAAGCGGTGCCCTGCGGCACCGCTTTTGCGATGGTCTTTTAGTTTTCAAAGCGGATGGTTGCAGACAGGCAGTCGTCGCTGCTCTTGCCTACAAACACCTCAAACTCACCCCGTTCGGGGGCATATTCGCCGCTTGCGGTGTGGAATGCAAGATCCTCGGCAGAAAGCGTAAAGGTTACCAGTGCGCTCTCGCCTGCCTCAAGCTCGACCTTGGCAAAGTCCTTCAGCTCCTTCACGGGGCGGGCAACGCTTGCCACCTTGTCACGGATGTAGAGCTGCACGATCTCCTTGCCTGTGTACTTGCCCTCGTTCTTTACGGTAACGGCAACCTCGATGGGCGCATCGGGGGTGATCACCTCATCGCTGAGCATCAGATTGTCGTAGGTATAGGTATTATAGGACAGGCCGTGGCCGAATACGTAAAGGGGATCCACAGGAGCATCCATATAGCGGGAGCAATAGCCCTTGTCGGTGATCTCCTTGGGGTTCTTCACCGGGCGACCGGTGCGCATATGGCTGTAGTAGATGGGGCACTGACCGTCCATATAGGGGAAGGTCATAGACAGCTTGCCGCAGGGGTTGGCATCGCCAAACAGCAGGCGTGCGGCGGCGTTGCCGCCCTCGGTGCCGGGCTGCCATACGGTCAGGATCGCGGGGGCGACCTCGGCAAGATCGGTGATCACCAAAGGTCTGCCGTTAAACAGCACCACAGCAGTGTTGGGATTGGCGGCCAAAACAGCTTGCGCCAAGGTCATCTGTGCGGGGGACAGGCCGATAGAAGCGCGGCTGTTGCCCTCGCCCGTGTGCTTTTGGTATTCACCAAGGCAAAGCACCACAACGTCGGCGCGTGCGGCAAGCTCTGCTGCCTCGCCAACGCCTGCGGTGTCGGTCTCGCCCAGCTCCCAAGTGCAGCCCTTTGCGGTCAGCACCTCGGCATTGGGCAGCAGGTTCTTAACACCCTCGGCAACGGTCACACAATCCTCGTCACGGCCGGCACAGGCCCAGAAGCCCTTGATGCCCTTTTCCTCGGCAAAGGGACCAACCACGGCCACGGTCTTAACGTCCTTGCTAAAGGGCAGAACGCCGTCGTCCTTCAGCAGAACCGAGGCCTCCTCGGCGGCGCGACGCACCAGTGCACGGTTCTCGGCGCACAGATGCAACTCGGCCTCCTCCTTCTCGTCGGCAGCGTGGTAGGGGTTCTCAAACAGACCCAAGCGCTCCTTCAGGGACAGCACGCGCAGCACGGCGGTGTCGATCTGCTCCATGGTCAGCTTGCCCTCGTCCATCAGCTGCTTTGCAAAGCGATAGGTGGTGGCGGACATCATCTCGATGTCGCAGCCCGCGTTGATGGCAAGCTCTGCGGCATGCTTGTCGTCCTCGGCCACGCCGTGAACCACCATCTCGTGATAGGCGTTATAGTCACTGATCACAAGGCCGTCAAAGCCCCACTCTTTACGCAGGATCTTATCCAACAGCAGGCGATTTGCGGTAGAGGGCACACCACCCACGGTGTTAAACGAGGGCATGATCATCTCCACGCCCGCATCCACACAGGCGCGATAGCCGGGCAGATAGTATTCACGCAACGCGTGCTCGGACATTTCAACGGCGTTATAGTCACGGCCCGCCTCGGGTGCGCCGTAAGCAGCAAAGTGCTTAACGCAGGCGGCAATGTCGTACTTACCCTTCAGATCATCGCCCTGATAGCCACGGACAAATGCGGCACCCAGACGGCCGTTGAGGTGGGGATCCTCACCGGTGGACTCCATCACACGACCCCAGCGGGCGTCGCGGACAAGGTCAAGCATAGGAGAAAAGGTGACGTGCACGCCGCTGACGGCGGCCTCTTTGCCGGCCATACGGGCACAATCCTCAACCAGCTCCTCGTCAAAGGTACAGCCCATTGCAAGCGGAATGGGATAGATGGTGCGATAACCGTGGATCACATCCTGCATAAACAGCAGCGGAATGCCGTGGGGCTGCACCTTCATGGCGCTGTCCTGGATCTCTTTCATATCCTTGGCACCGATAAAGTTCAGCACCGAGCCGGATTTGTGGGCATCATCCTCGGTAATATGCAGCTTGGATGCGGGGCCGGTGATATCGGCAGTATTGTCCTTTTTAAAGAAAATGGCGTTAAGCTGGGTCAGCTGACCAAGCTTTTCCTCAAGTGTCATTTCAGAAAGCAGCTTGCGAATGTCCATTTGTATGCTCCTTTTTGGAAAAATTTTGGGGGTATATCTCTATTATAACATAAATCCCTCCCGCTTGCAAGAAAAAAGACTTCTATTTCAAAAAATTGTAGGCGCAACCCCTTTAAAACATCTTGACTTTTGCAAATGGCGGGTCTATAATGGGAATGATAGCGCTCCGCCATTCAAGATACTTTGTATCTTGCACAGGCCAAACGGCCGGAAAGTGAAAAATGGAACAAATCAAAAAACGCCGCGACCTTGACCTGACCTCAGGGCCGCTTTTTGGCAGGATCATGCTGTTTGTGCTGCCCTTGATCGCCTCTAACCTTCTGCAAACCCTATACAATGCCGCTGATATGATGGTGGTCAGCCTGTCGCACGAGCCAAATGCCGTTGGCTCGATCGGCTTTACCGGCCCCTTTGTCAATATGATCACCAACATTTTTATCGGCTTTTCGGCGGGCGCCACCGTGGTGGTGGCCAGGCACCTTGGCGCCAAGGATCACGACGCCGTGTCAAAAACCGTACATACCTCTATTGCAATGAGCCTTTTGTTCGGCGTGCTGGGCGGCATTGTCGGTCTGCTTTCTGCCAAGCCGGTGCTGCAGCTGATGGAGGCCGACGGCAAGGTGCTGGAGCTGGCCGTGACCTATACCTTTATCTATTTTTGCGGCATCCCCTTTATTTCTCTCACCAACTACCTCATCTCGATCCTACGCGCCAAGGGCGATACCAAAACCCCGCTGATCGTGCTATCGCTTTCGGGCCTTGTCAACGTGGCGCTGAACCTGTTTTTTGTGCTGGTGTGCGACATGGCCGTTGAGGGCGTTGCCCTTGCCACCGTGATCGCCAACGCGGTTTCTGCCGTGGTGCTGCTGATCATTTTGATGCGCGACAACGGCCCCTGCCGCTTCTCCTTCAAAAAATTGCGCATCGAGCGGCACTCGTTTTACAACATTCTGCACATCGGCATCCCCGCAGGACTTCAGGGCGCGCTGTTCTCGATCTCCAATATACTGATCCAGTCCTCGATCATGCGCGTCAACAACAGCTACGGCTTTGATCCCAACGCCTATCAGCCCGTGGTAGACGGCAATGCGGCCGCCGCCAATCTGGAGGGCTTTGTTTACACCACCACCAACGCCATCTGCCAGGCCGCCATCACCTTTACCAGCCAGCACGTGGGCGCCGAAAAGCACAAGCGCATCTACCGCGTGATGCTGAACTGCTATGCCATCACCTTTCTTGTCAGCATTGTTTTTTGCGGCTTGATCCTGCTTTTGCGCGATCCCCTGCTTGCACTTTACGGCGTTAAGGGCGGGGCCGCAGGCTCGGCCGAGGCCATTGCGCTTGAGGCGGCCTACACCCGTATGCTATGGACGCTGCTCCCCTACTCTCTGCTTGCCTTTATGGAGGTTGGCGGCGGTGTTGTCCGCGGCCTTGGCCGCTCGGTCACCTCTACCATCGTTTCGCTGATCGGTGCCTGCGCCTTCCGCGTGGTGTGGCTGACCACGGTATTTAACTGGGTCTTTGAGCGCGACGGCGCCGTAGCGGGCCTAAAGTCCATCTATCTTTCCTATCCCATCTCGTGGGCTCTGACCGCGGCCATTCAGCTTGTCTGTGCACTGTTTATTCTGCACGGCATCTTAAAGCGCCGCAAGGTCTTGCAAACGCTATAAAATCCATAGCACCATCAAAAAATCCGCATTTGCGCTTGCAAATGCGGATTTTTGTTTCACGTTAGCGATCGTCCTCGCTCTTTCCCTTTCGGGGTTTAAATGCTTTGTTGAGAAGATAAACCGAGCCGATGATCACGCCCATAACGATGAAAATACCCAACATACCGATGCCCATATATTTGAGATTGGTTACAAAATTCATTGCCGTAAAATTCATTTTTGCACTCCTTTCTCTTACATAAAGAAGGTGAGGATCAGGCCGCCTGCGATCACCGAGGCGATCTGGCCCGATACGTTAACGCCGATGGACTGCATCAGCAGGAAGTTTTGAGGATCCTCCTCCAAGCCGATCTTATGCACCACGCGCCCCGACATGGGGAATGCCGAAATGCCTGCGGCGCCGATCATAGGATTAATCTTTTCCTTGAGGAACAGGTTAAGGAACTTGGCAAACAGCACGCCGCCCGCCGTATCAAAGATAAAGGCAAACAAACCAAGACCAAGGATCAACAGCGTCTCGGGCTGAAGGAACTGATCGGCCTGCATCTGGCAGGCGATCGTAATACCAAGGAAAATGGTGATCAGATTGGCCAGCACCTTTTGTGCAGTCTCGGAAAGGCTGTTCAGCACGCCGCACTCGCGGATCAGATTGCCAAACATCAAAAATCCGACCAGCGCCACCGATGCGGGGGCAACCAGACCCGCCACCACGGTGATGATGATGGGGAACATGATCTTGGTGGTCTTGCTGACATTGCCGGGACGATAGGGCATGCGGATCAGGCGCTCCTTCTTGGTGGTCAACAGCTTGATCACAGGGGGCTGAATGATAGGAACCAACGCCATATAGGAATAGGCCGCCACCATAATGGCGCCAAGGTATTTAGAATTGAGCTTGATGGCCACGGAAATGGCGGTAGGGCCGTCTGCCGCGCCGATAATACCGATAGAGGCCGCATCGGGCAGATCAAAGAACATCGATGCCACGCACATGGTGAAAAAGATGCCGAACTGCGCCGCAGCACCAAACAGCATCAGCTTAGGATTGGCCAGCACAGGGCCAAAGTCGATCATCGCACCAATACCGATAAACAGGATCAGGGGAAACAGCTCGTTGGCGATACCCGCATTAAACAGCACCGAAAGCGGCCCCTCCGGGCCGATGGCGCCCGAAAAGGGCAGGTTCACCAGGATCGTGCCAAAGCCCATCGGCAGCAGCAGCGTGGGCTCCATATCCTTGGCAATGGCCAAAAAGATCAAAAGTCCGCCGATGATCCACATCACCAGCATTTTGGGATGCTCGGCAATGTATTGCAGGCTTTCCCAAAGGAATGAAAAGTTTTCCATAGTCTCTCCTTTTCTTTTCAAAAGTCGCACCTATTTTACCATAGCTCACTTAAAAAATCAAGCCTTTTTTCACTTTTTCTTACCTATTATTTATATAGGGAGCTTTTTGGAGGCATCTGTGACAAAAAGAGCCCGATTGCAACACCGTGCATCAAGCTCTTTGCTGTTTGTTTTTATCGGGATCAACGCCTTATTGCGTGGGATCACTTGATCATGATCTTTACGATCTCTTGGTCGGTGGGCTGCATCCCCACGCGGCCGATGTGGCCAACGCGGCTGATGGTCTTGCCCGTGTCGTCCTGCAGGATGCCCGTGTTAGAGCCATAGGCCTTACCCCGCATTGCAAGCGCGTGGGCGAACATGGCGGCATCCAGCGCCGAAGAGATCTTGGCGGCACAGGAGGCCTTGGCGCCGTCGCAGATGATACCGGGCGTATTGGCCAGTGTGTTGTCGATGGTGTGCTTGATCTGCTCGATGCTGCCCCCCACCATATAGGTGATGGCCGCGCCTGCGGCGCAGGCGGCCGAGACCGCACCGCAAAATGCGGAGAGCTTGCCGATGTACTCCTTTTGATAGACCGTCAGCAGTGATGAGAACATCAACGCGCGGATCATCCGCTCCTCGGGGATGCTTTTTCTGCGGGCGTAAACGATCACGGGGACCGAAGAGGTGATGCCCTGATTGCCACTGCCTGAGGTGATGATCACGGGCATATCGCAGCCATCCATCCTCGCCTCGGAGGCGGCGGCCGCATAGGCGCGCATCTGCGTAAAGGTACCCGTGGGATAGATCTCTAAAATGGTGGGGCCAATGCCCACGCCAAAATCGCCCTGCATACCGCGCTCGGCAATGGCCATATTGCACTCGATCTGTCGGCGGGCAAGGGGCTCGATACGCGAAAGCTCGATCTCGTTGGCAAAATCCAGAATATTTTCAACCGAAAGCGCACTTCTGTCCGCCACCTCGGTGGCCTCTCCCAGCTCCTCGGTCGCAAACAAGAGCTCGCCGTTTTTCTCGATACGCACGATATTGGTGTGGCTGTGCCGCACCTCTACCAAAACACTGTCGCCACCGCCCTGCAGCTCGATCATAAAATGCAGCGGGATGGGGCTTTCCAAAAGCTCTACGGCGCAGCCCTTAACGGCAAGAAAGGCGGCGGTGGCGTCAAGCCCCTCCGGGGTCACGGCCTCCAGCACCTCCATATGCCGCTCGGCATCCCCCGCAATAGCGCCCAACGAGCAGGCTGCCTCGATACCGGTCATTCCGCCGGAGTTGGGGATGCGCACGCAGCGCACGTTTTTGATCATATTGCCGCTGCACTTGGCCACAATGCGCTCCGGCTTGCGGCCAAGCAGTGCCGCACCCCGCGCGGCGGCATAGGCCAACGCGATCGGCTCGGTACAGCCCATAGCGGGGATCAGCTCCTCGGCCAGGATATCCAAAAAGTCTTGCTTGATCTTTTCGGTCAGCATCGGTTCTCTCCTTTATATATATGGAGTTTTCTACGGTTTATTATAACATAAAAAGTGGGCGAATGTCAACGGAAATCGGCCGCCTTGCCCCTCTATCGAATATTTTCAACAAAAAAACGCCAACGGAATTGACTTTGCGCTATGTTAATGCTATAATGAGAATTGCGAAATGCGCGCCATATACGCATTGAAGAACAGGAGGTTTTAAAATGGCAAAAAATTTGATCTATGACATCCACGACAGACCCCAACCCGGGAAAATGATCGTTTTTGCGATCCAACAGCTGCTGGCGATCATTGCCGCCACCATTGCCGTGCCCGCTATCGTCGGTCACGATATGTCCGCCGCTGCCGCATTGTTTGGTGCCGGCATCGGTACCATCGTGTACCAGCTCTTTACCAAATTCCGCAGCCCCGTGTTCCTTGGCTCCTCCTTTGCGTTTATCGGCTCTATGTCCGCGGCCTTTGCGGGCGCCGCAACCGCAAGCCTTGGCTATCTCGGCATTTTGATCGGCGCTATCCTTGCCGGCCTTGTTTACGTTGTGATCGCACTTGTCATCAAGTTTGTGGGCGTTGATTGGATCAATAAGCTGATGCCCCCCGTTGTCATCGGCCCCACCGTTGCGCTGATCGGCCTTTCGCTGGCCGGTGCCGCCATCAAGGACGTATTCTCTTACGGCCCGCAGACCACAGACGGCCAATTTATCATGTCGGGCAAGCTTTGGGTCTCTCTTTTCTGTGCACTTGTCACCCTGACCGTTGTGATCCTTTGCTCGACCTACGGCAAAAAAATGGCAAAGCTGATCCCTTTTATCATCGGCGTGCTTGCAGGCTATGCCGTTGGCCTGCTCTTTACCGTGATCGGCTATGCCGCCGACGCAGAGGCGCTGAAGATCATTGACTTTGCCCCCTTTAAGGCACTTGTTGCAGATGGCGTTGGCATCAAGACCTTCCTTGATCTCCCTGATTTCTCGTTTGTTAAGGCCTTTAAGGGCTTTAAGGATTTTGAATGGAGCTATCTGGCCACCGTTGCTGTTGCTTACATTCCCGTTGCCTTTGTCGTATTTGCAGAGCATATCGCAGACCACAAAAATCTTTCCAGCATTATCGAAGAGGATCTTCTTGAAAACCCCGGCCTCCATCGCACCCTGCTTGGTGACGGCATCGGTTCTATGGCCGGCGCGTTCTTTGGCGGCTGCCCCAACACCACTTACGGCGAGTCGGTCGGCTGCGTGGCCATCACCCGCAACGCCTCTGTGGTCACCATCACCACCACCGCTATCATGGCAGCACTGATCTCCTTTGTTTCTCCCTTCGTCGCATTTCTTGATTCCATCCCCGGCTGTGTGATGGGCGGCGTTTGCATCACGCTTTACGGCTTTATCGCCGTCTCCGGCCTAAAGATGATCCAAAAGGTCGATCTGAACGATCACGCCAACCTCTTTACCGTATCGGTCATTCTGATCACGGGCATCGGCGGCATGGCGATGAAGATCGGCGAGGTCGTGATCACCTCCATTGCCTGCGCACTGATCCTTGGCATTTTGGTCAACACGCTTTTGACCAAGCTCAAAAAGAACAAAGGAGAATGATCCACTATGAAAAGCTATAAAAACGTGGTCGTTTTCGACCATCCTCTGATCCGCCATAAGATCGCGATCCTGCGCGACGAGCGCACCAGTATGAAGGAATTCCGCGAGCTTGTAGAGGAGATCACCACTCTGATGACCTACGAAAGCCTGAAGGAAGGCGTTCCCACCACCGAGATCGAGGTAAAAACGCCCCTTGAGACCTGCACGCAAAATGTGGTGACCGATAATTCCATCGTGATCGTCCCCATTCTCCGCGCGGGCCTTGGTATGGTCAACGGCATCCACGTACTGTTCCCCTCTGCCAGAGTCGGCCACATCGGTATGTGCAGAAACGAGGAGACCTTGATGCCCGAAACCTACTATTGCAAGCTGCCCAAGGGCATTGAAGAAAAGCTTGTGCTTGTGGTAGATCCTATGCTGGCAACCGGCGGCAGCGCCTGCGATGCCATCCAGCACCTGAAGGACATCGGCTGCAAAAAGATCAAATTTATGGCCATCATCGGCGCACCCGAGGGTGTTACCAAGGTGGCAGAGGCACACCCCGACGTAGATATCTACGTTTCTACCGTTGACAGATGCCTCAACGAGCACGGGTACATCCTCCCCGGCCTTGGCGACGCCGGCGACAGACTGTTTGGCACGAAATAAGAATATAAAACAAAAGCCACCGCAACCGCGGTGGCTTTTTGATGTGGAGGAAAAGGGTAAGAAGAACGCCGCTTCGCGGCTACTCACAGCGCCAAGTCCTGCAGCCTTGCGCTGAAGCCGCCTTCGGCGGTCTTCCCTTTTGACGCTCGCAGGGTAGAGTTTCTCTTCGCTCTTCTGCAATCGCAACGGCCTTCGGTGCGTTTTTGCTTTTTAGGCGTAATAAAGATAGGGTGACAAAGCTGTTTTTGGCCGTAGGAACAATAACTGAACTTGCTTATTCTACCCCGTAAAAAATTTTCTCAAAGGTGGTCTCTAAAATTTCCTTTATTAATTTTATTTCGTCGGGATATATGTGCCGTTGACCAACCTCTATTTTAGCAACGGCGCTTCTTGTTATATCGCAACCCAAAAGTTGAAGTTTTGCCGCCAATATATCCTGTGTCATCTTTGCTTCTTCTCTTATTTTTCGAATATTGCTGCCCACACGTCTTTCGTATTCAGCGTTCATTTCCAATCCTCCTAATTTTGCACCTATTTTGGTGCAAACCCCTTGACATTATTATAGGATTGTGTTATGATAATTTTGCGCCTATATAGGTGCAAGCCAAAGACAGGAGGATATTTATGGCAAATATCAAAAAAATGCGCCAAGCATACAATGCTGTCTATCCCAATATGCCTATTGCGGAATTCATCGATATTGCAGGATATCCGGATTCTTGTGTAGGAACATTGAACGACGGAATTCTAACTTGGTCGGATAGTGTTTGGAAGGGAATTTTAAGGGGCGGTACGATTTATAGAAAAGTACTTATATTTACAAAAAACGGAGGAATCGTTCAATTTTCGTCAGAAAATTTGAACGTATCTGCTTGGTAATGAATTACACGAATGATATGTATAAAGAAATGCGCCTTGTGAAAATTGAAGAAGAAATAAAAAAAGCCGAAAGCGAAAAAAGCACCGCATGTATTATGATGGTCGTTTCTTTCTTTTTCCTTTGGCCCTTGTTGATTTTCGGAGCAATACAGTACGATAAAGCGAAGAAAAAAATCGAGGAGCTAAACGAGGAAAAAAAGAAAATTATGTTTCAAGGCTACTTTAACAGTGGTAATTGGAACTGCATCTAAAACGGTCATACTATCCAAAAGGAAAGGCCGTCCTTCAAAGTATCAGTCTAAAGGACGGTTTTCAAAATACGGCATATCTCGAAGGAGGTATGCCGTGTTTTTGCATTTGCGGCTACAAACGCAGTGCTTGTCTAAAAAATTGACAAGGTATAGACAAACACAAAAAGGCTCCCTTGTGCAAAGGGAGCTGACGCCAAAGGCGGCTGAGGGATTGTTTCTATCACAAATCTAACTTTTTACATCCCTCCGTCTTGCTTCGCAAGCTGCCTCTCCTTTCTCTGCTGCCTGACAGCAAACAAAAAGGCTGCCCAAAGTGCAGCGATAAAACGGCAGAAGGACGCCCGCTTTGCGGGCTACTCGTCACGCAAGCCGCTTGCGGCTTGCTGTGAAGATGCCCTCGGCACCAACGGGTGCCGCACGCAAGGCGTGATCGGGCATCTTCCGCCCACGTTGCGCTTTGCGCAACGTGGTTTCGGCGGCTATGCCGCCGCCAAACAATAAAGCCCGACACCGCCAAAGCAGTGTCGGGCTTTATTGTTTGGCAGGGGCAGAAGGACTCGAACCCACGACCCATGGTTTTGGAG
>JAZQWJ010000073.1:0-7447 GCA_045632285.1 Eubacteriales bacterium
CTGCGGAGAAGGCTTGGGTCCACGCTAGCGTGGACACTGCAAGCTTGCCGATTTTGCGAAGCAAAATGTCGAGCCAATGGTCGGCAAGGCAAGGTTGACCTGCTCACCGGAGGTGAGTTGGCCCGCATGGAGAAGGCCAACGGTAGCCGCATCATGCGGCGGTGCGCATCCCTTGTAGGGGAGGGGTCACCCCTCCCGCATTGTGCAATCTTTCGACTCATTTCCCCCAAATGGCGGGCTTGCCGTTTTGGTCGTAATACCACCAGTTCCCTGCCTCGGTAGGCTCGGTGGCGGAATAATAATAGCGGGTGGCAGAGGTGAGCTTTCCATTGTCATTACCAATCGTGATCTTGCCCCAATCGCTTGCGCTGCCGCCGTAATACACCGTGGTCAACTTAGAGCAAAAATGGAACGCAGAAGTGCCGATGCTGGTCAGCTTGCTGTTTGCGCCAAGTGTAACCGTGGTCAACTGAGAACAACTTCTGAACGCATTATAGCCGATGCTGGTCACGCTTGCAGGGATGGTGATGGAGGTCAGGTTAGAGCAATGTAAGAACGCATACTCGCCGATGCTGGTCACACTATCGGGGATGGTGATGGTGGTCAGGCTATCGCAATCGTAGAACGCCTCATCGCCGATGCTGGTCACGCTGCCGTCTGCGGGGATCACGCTGTTCTTGCAACCAAGCACCAGTGTTCCCGTGGCGGTTTCGATCAGGCAGTTCCCTGCGCTGTGGTATTTCGTATTTCCGCTTGCCACTGTGATAGAAGTCAAACCGCTGCAACCGGAGAACGCATAATTGCCGATGCTTGTCACGCCCTCGGGGATGGTGATAGAGGTCAGGCCGGTGCATCCGGAGAACGCATTATCGCCGATGCTTGTCACGCTGCCGTCCGCAGGGATCACGCTGTTCTTGCAACCAAGCACCAGTGTTCCCGTCGCGGTTTCGATCAGGCAGTTCCCTGCGCTGTGGTATTTCGTATTTCCGCTTGCCACTGTGATAGAAGTCAAACCGCTGCAACCGGAGAACGCAGAATTGCCGATACTGGTCACACTATCGGGGATGGTGATAGAGGTCAGATTAGAGCAATTCCAGAACGCATCTTCGCCGATGCTGGTCAGCTTGCTGTTTGCGCCAAACTCTACCGTGGTCAACTGAGAGCACCAAGCGAACGCAGAATTGCCTATGCTTGTCACGCTTGCGGGGATGGTGATGGTGGTCAGACTGGAGCAACCGGAGAACGCCTCCCCGCCGATGCTGGTCACAGCAATCCCTTTGTAGGTGGCGGGGATAACAACCTCAGTGGCGGTACCGGTATAACCGGACACCTCGTAAGTGCCGTTTGACAATGTGAACCGAACACCCTTGTCCTTGTAATCGCCGCACGCGCAGGTGTTTTCTGCATCGTAGGTGTGGGCAGCAGGAGGAATGTCATAGCCGCAGACAGCGCAGTCGCCCCAGTGGTTGGTGGCATCGCTGGACCATGCAGCAGGCGTATGAGCGCCCTTATTCAACTGCACGGTGCAGCCTGTGCGGGTGCAGACCTTCCAATGGTTGGTGCCGTCGGTCGTCCAAGTGGCGGCGGGGGCGTGAGCGTTGGGATCAACATCAATGTACTGCGTTTCGCTGTGTCCGCAAGCACAAACATGGATCTTAATGCCCCGCGTGGTACAGGTAGGCGCGGTGGTCTCGATCCATTCGCCAAAGCTGTGGGCCTCGGGGTCGATGGCAACGTCACGCTTTTCTTCCTCGCCGCAGGTACAGGAGCGAGTTTCCTCGCCCTTGGCCATACAGGTGGGTGCGGTGGTTTCTGCCCATTCGCCAAAGCTGTGGGCCTCGGGGGCGATGGCAACGTCACGCTTTTCTTCCTCACCGCAGGTGCAGGAGCGAGTTTCCTCGCCCTTGGCCACGCAGGTGGGTGCGGTGGTTTCGATCCATTCGCCAAAGCTGTGGGTGTGCTCGGGCGTGGTGGGGGTGTCGCCACCCTCATCGCCACCGGGCGTGTCGTTGCCACCGGGCGTTTCGGTGCCGCCGCAGGCGGTCAGCGCAAGCACTGCGCACAGGCAAAAGAGAACGGTCAGTAACAGAAAAATTTTCTTTTTCATAAGGGTTCTCCTTTCGGGTTTTAAATGAGGCTTGGGAGAAGAGGGACGCAGACCCTTGTTATTGCGGGCTTGCAAACCGTGCGATCAGCGCCAGTGCCGTGTGCAATCCGTCAAGGGCGGCGCTGGTAATGCCGCCGGCATAGCCGGCGCCCTCTCCCGTGGGGTAGACCACATCCTCGCCAAGGGCAGTGCGTGCCTCGGTGCGCAGGATGCGCAAGGGGGACGAGGTGCGGCTCTCCACACCCGTCAGCACCGCGTCGGGCACGTCATAGCCCTTCAGCTTTTTGCCAAAGGATACAAGCCCGCGGGCCAGATTTTCGCTGACAAAGGGCGGTAAAACGGTTTTCAGATCGGTCACGCGGACACGGCCGCCGCCGTAGGTGGGCAGTATGCGAGAGGGCTCTGTGCCCTTGAAATCGCCAAGAAAATCACCAACGGTCTCGCAAGGGGCGCTGTAATCACCGCCACCCGCGCGGAACGCGGCACGCTCCAGCTCGCGCTGGAAGGCAATAGAGCGGCGAACGTCACTCCCCACGTCGGCAGGATCGACCGACACCGCCACGGCGGCGTTGGAGTTGCGGCCGTCTCTTGCGTGATAGCTCATACCGTTGACCACAACGGTCTCCTCCTCGGAGGCGGCGGTCACGACCTCGCCGCCGGGGCACATACAAAAGGTATAAACGCCACGCTCTCCCGTGGTATCCGACAGCGCGTACTCTCCGGGGCCAAGGGCGGGATGCCCTGCGGCGGCACCGTACAAAGCGCGATCGATATCCTCGCGCAGATGCTCGATACGCACGCCCACCGAAAGGGGCTTGGGTTGGACAGAAAGCGGATGCGCCAGCAGCATTTCAAAGGTATCTCTTGCGCTGTGACCGATGGCAAGGATCATTGCCCCTGTCCCGATCTCACCCGACGAGGTCTGTGCGCAAACGCCGCCGGCCGAAACGGTATAGTCGATCAACCTGGTGCGATAGCGCACCTCGCCGCCCAAGGCGACGATACGATCCAGAACGCCCTGCACCACGCGGCGCAAAATATCCGTGCCAACGTGGGGCTTGGCCCGGGTCAGGATCTCTTCGGGAGCCCCAAATTCTACAAGGCGCCGCAGCACGTAATTGCAAAGCGGATCGTTTACGCGGGTAACCAGCTTGCCGTCGGAAAAGGTACCCGCTCCCCCCGCGCCAAACTGGATGTTGCTTTCGGTATCCAAGGCGCCCCCTGCGCAAAAGCGCGCGGTGGCCGCAACACGGTCTGCAACACAGTCGCCGCGGTCGATGATCACGGGTCTGTACCCTTCCTCGGCCAGCATCAGCGCGGCAAACAGGCCCGCAGGGCCCATACCCACCACCAAGGGCGGTGCCGCCAAGGCGTCCGTGCCGTGCAAAACAGAGGGCATCTCCTCGCAAAGCGGACGCAGTCCCGCGCGCTGCACGGCGCTGTCGCTGAGTCTGACCCCCTCGTCACAGGTGACAAGAACGGTGCAGACCTGCAAAATCGCCTCTTTGCGTCTGGCATCAAAAGACTTTTTATAAAGACGAAAATGAAGCCCCGCCGCACTGTTGCAAACGCGCTTCATTTTCGTTTTGGCTATTTGGATGATCTCGCTTTCGGGCGCATCAAAGGGTGCTGACACGCCCGAAAGCAGGTAGGCTACGCTCTGCATCATTGCCCACCCTTGACCGTAACGGTCAGGCTGAGCGACTTGGAAAACGAAACGCCATCCGGCATTTGCAGGTCGCTTTCGTCAAGGTGACAAACGCTTTTGGCCTCAAGCTCGGCCAAGGCAGCCTCGTCAAGCAGGATGCCGATCTCGCTGACGCTGCGCAGCTTGATCACGCTTCCCTCAACCTCGATCTGCGTAACGGAAAGCTCATATTCGCAACCGCGCTGCGGATTGGCGATCACCAGCTCCACATAGTCGGTCTCTGTTCTGTTCATAAACACCAGCCACACCAAGAGGGCTACCAAAAGGCAGACAACGGCGGCGATCACGTCAAGCTTGCGACTGCGCTTGACCTCGTATTGGCCGTTTTGCTGCTCGATACCGGCGGGGGTGTCGATCTGCTTGTGATTCATGGTTCCTCCAATCAGTTTTCGCCGTCCTGTCTGCCAAGCAGCTCAAAGAGCTTGCGGCGCAGGGACACCGAGGTAAATTCACGGAAAAGCTCGCCCTTATAGGCCACCGAGATGGTGCCTGTTTCCTCCGAGACCACCACGATCACCGAGTCGCTTTGCTCAGAGAGGCCGATGGCGGCACGGTGACGTGTGCCAAGGCCCTTGAAGATATCGGTCTGCTCGGACAAGGGGAGATAACAGCCGGCAGCATAGATCCTGCCGTTGCGCACGATGACCGCGCCATCGTGCAAGGGGGCCTTGTCAAAAAACACGGCCTTCAGCAGCTCGGGGGTCAGATCGGCGTTCAGGGTCGTACCCGTGCGGATATACTCACCGATGCGCGTGGTCCGCTCGATGACCACCAGCGCGCCGGTCTTGACGTAGGACATATCCTTGACCGCATCGACGATGGCGTCTACGCCCGCGGTGCTCAAGGTCATATGCTTTTGCTCGGAGCCAATATTTTTTAAGCCGTGAAGCGCGGGCACAGAGCCGATGCGCTCCATCACAGAGCGAAGCTCCGGCTGGAATATGATGGCCAATGCGATCACGCCGTAGCCAAAAAATCCGTCCATCAAATAGCGCAGTGCAGAGAGGTCAAGCAAAACGCTTGCCGCATAGATCACGACCATCACAAGAATGCCGCGCAGCAGCTTGCCCGCGCGCCTGTCGCGCACAAAGCGGAACAATGCAAAAAAGATCAGTGCCAGGGCAAGGATGTCGATGGCATCCCGCCAATGAAAGCCCTCAAACGGGGCAAAAAAGCTTTTAAAGGTAAAGCCGCCCGAAAACAGCCTGTCAAACAATTCCATATTACGCCTCTTACTTTATGTTCCCATTCAGCGGAGAAAGCCCCCCGCGAAAAATGCAATTTTTGTTATAAAACCAGCGAGATCTGCGCGTGCGCTACCCCGCGCAACGCGTTAAATAAACACTTTTTCTTATTATATCATATCCTTTACAAAAAAGCAAACGTTTTTTTGAATTTTTTTCAATAATTTTGCAAACAGATCCGCCATCCGCAGCAACGGGCAAAGGGTCCGCGTTTTTTTGCAAAACGTCTTCCATTTTTTTTACAAATGTGCTATACTGAAAACAAACTTGAACGGAGGAACCAAGCATGAACGCTTCGCTTTATATGCCCGTCCGCGTGATCGCCGGACGAGGGGTCATTGCAAAAAATGCCGAGCGCCTGCGCCTTGGGCGCCACGCCCTGATCGTGACCGGCCGCCGCAGTGCCCGCCTTTGCGGCGCGCTGGATGACGTGACCGCCGCCTTGGATGCGGTGAAAATTTCTTATACCGTTTTTGACGAGATCAGCGAAAACCCTCCCCTGCTCACCTGCTATGCGGGCGGCCGTCTTGCCGCCGAAAAGGGGGCGGATCTTGTCATCGGCATCGGCGGAGGCTCTCCCCTTGACGCAGCCAAGGCCATTGCCGCCTTTGCCACCAACCCCAACATTGCTCCGGAGGATATTTACGACCCCGCAAAGCGCACAAACGCATCTCTGCCCATCGTGGCCGTGCCCACCACAGCCGGCACGGGCAGCGAGGTCAATCCTTACAGTGTGCTGACCCTGCCTGACGGAGAGCGCAAAAAGACGTTTACGGCAGACTGCTCTTGGCCGCAGATCGCGTTTGTCGATCCCAAATACACCGACAGTCTCCCTGTTGAAACCACCGTCAGCACGGCACTTGACGCCTTTGCACACGCCATTGAAAGCTACCTTTCCCCCAAGTCCACCGCCTTTTCCGAGGCCTGCGCGCTCTTTGCCGCAAAGCGCATTTGGGACGTACTGAAGACGCACCCCCAAGGCTTTACTGCCGAGATGCGCGACAGCCTTTCCGCCGCTTCTACCGCTGCGGGTATGGCCATCAGCGTAACGGGAACAGGCTTTCCCCATCCCCTTGGCTACAGCCTGACGCTGCTTGACGGTGTCCCCCACGGCAGGGCCTGCGCCGTGTTTGCGGGGGCATACGTCTCCTACAACGAAAGGGACACCGTCGGCGCCGCGCGCCTTGCCGCCCTGGCCGATGCCTGCGGCACCGATACCGCCACGCTGGCACGCGAGCTCGTCTTTCTTTCAAAGGTGGAATTTTCTTTTACAGACAACGAGATCGAGCGCCGCATCGCCTTGGTGGAAAGCGCCAAAAATTACGCCAACAGTCCCTACGTCATTTCGCCGGCCGAAATGCGTGAGATCTACCGAAATCTATTTCAAAAATAAGGAGAGCGACCATGTTAGAAGCACTGAAAAAAGAGGTTTATGAGGCCAATATGGCCCTTGTCAAGCACGATCTGATCGTATTTACCTGGGGTAACGTCAGCGGCATCGACCGCGAAAAGGGCCTGTTCGTGATCAAGCCCTCCGGCGTGGAATACGACAAGCTGACCCCCGAGGATATGGTGGTCGTTGACCTTGAGGGCAACGTGGTAGAGGGCAAGTACAAGCCCTCCTCCGATACCCCCACGCATCTGGAGCTGTACAAGGCCTTCCCGACCCTTGGCGGTGTGACCCACACGCATTCGCTTTACGCCACCTCCTTTGCACAGGCGGGGCGCGACGTGCGCGCCTACGGCACCACCCACGGCGATTATTTTGACGGTGCCATTCCCTGCACCCGCAAGATGACGGCAAGCGAGATCAAGGGCGAATATGAAAAGGAGACCGGCAGCGTGATCATTGCGGAATTCCGCGAGCGCGGCATCGATCCCGACCGTATGCACGCCGTGCTGGTCAATTCCCACGGCCCCTTTACCTGGGGCAAGAACGCCATGGCATCGGTAGAGGCCGCCGTGGTGCTGGAGACCGTTGCCCATATGGCACTGAACACCGAGCTGCTTTCCACCGCCGTGGAGGAAGCGCCCGAGATGCAGGGCGCCCTTTTGCGCAAGCACTTTGACCGCAAGCACGGCCCGGGTGCGTATTACGGACAGAATTAAAGCCTGCCGCAGCTGTAGCCAAGGCACTTTTGAAAACGCCCTTGGTGACCGATAAACAATAATAATCCCCCCGCATAGCGGGGGGTATTTCAGTTTCGGGCATAGCCCTAATATTACCGGCTACGCACAAGTGCGCTAAAGATTGGCCTGCCAGCCATGCATTTGTTACGAAACCCCGCTCAAGCGGGACTAAAACTAAGCCTCCCTTGTGTAAAGGGAGGTGGCACGGCTTGCCGTGACGGAGGGATTGTAAAAAGCGATAATCTACACAAAACAATC
>JAZQWJ010000074.1:0-22707 GCA_045632285.1 Eubacteriales bacterium
AAAGAAAATGGCGCAAAGCAACTTCTTCTAACGATTATGTAGTACAAACCGGCATCTCCTCATCCGTCAGGCATTCGCCTGCCACCTTCCCCGCTGGGGAAGGCCAACTGTAGCCGCATTGCACTGCAAAACTCCATAGCCACTTTTTCTTTTGACGAAAGAAGCGCAAAAGAAAAAGTTATCAAAAAGAAAACGCTGTTTCTTCGTGGGCTCTGCCCACACCCGCAAGTTTTTGAAAAAACTTGACTAAAACTTTCAAACAAGCGCCCCGACAAATCAAAATTTAAAATATTCCGCAATCCTCTTGAAAGGAGATCACATATGAAAGCAGTTATTGTCAAAAAGCCGGGTGAGGTGGCGTTTATCGAAGCCTCACTGCCAACGCCCTCTGCGGGCTTTGCGCGTATCAAGGTAAAGGCCGCCGCCATCTGCGCCACCGACTTAGAGGTGATCGACGGCAATATCCCGGCCAACTATCCCCTGATCCCCGGCCACGAGTGGAGTGGCGTGGTAGACGCCGTGGGCGACCCCGCCGACGAGCGGTGGATCGGCAAGGCCGTGATCGGCAGCAGTGACGTGGTCTGCCTGAAATGCGAAGCCTGCCGCAGCGGCAACTGGCGCTATTGCAAGCAATTTGAAGAGATCGGCTTCCGCCGCAACGGTGCCTATGGAGAGTACTTTCTCGCCCCCGTTTACGGCCTTGTGGAAAAGCCCGATCACGTCCCCTTTGACGTGGCCGCCCTGTGCGAGCCCCTTGGCGTGGCGCTGGGCACGCTGAAAAAGGCGGATGCCGCCTTTGGCCAATCTATCGTTATTTACGGTGCGGGCTCCATCGGTCTTTGTATGCTGGCCGCCGCCAAGGCCATGGGACTTGGCACGGCAGTGGTGATCGCCACCACCTCCGCCCGACTGGAGATCGCAAGGGCGATGGGCGCCGACCGCGTCATCGCCTCACGAGAGCAAGATCCCCTCGCCGAGGTCAAGCGCCTGTTCCCCGAGGGCGTTGACCTTGTGGTGGACGCTACGGGCATTGAGGAGTGCATACAGAACTCCCTGAAAATGGCGCGCAAGGGCGGTACCGTGGCCCTTGCCGGTTACGGCCGTGGCAAGGAAATGCGCATACGTATGGACGATATTCATATCAACAACCTGCGCGTGGTGGGCGCAGGCAACAACTGGAATCAGCATAAGACCGCCCTTGAGCTGATGGCATCGGGCAAGGTAGACCTCTCTCCCTTTACCTCCGCTAAAATTCGGCGCGAGGACTTTCAGCAAGGGCTTGACCTTGCGCGCAACCGCCCCGCAGGCTTTGTTAAGGCGCTGTTTGTCAATGAATAAGGCACTGCTTGGTATCGACCTTGGCACCTCCTCGGTCAAGGTGCTGCTCCGCCTTGGGGACGGTACCGTTGAAAAAACAAAGGTCGGCTATGAGGAAAACACCCCTGCGGGGTGGCTTGCCGCCGTACAAAAGGCCTTGCGGACGCTGGATCTGCGCAAGGTGTCCGCCGTTGGCCTTTCGGCACAAACGGGCACCTATATTGTCAATAAAGCTCACGTGATCGGCTGGGGCGATCCCGTGGGAAAATGCGAATTAGACCGCATACGGGGTGCGTTTTCGCCCGATCTGTTCCTTGCCGAGATCGGTATGCCACACCCCGCGATGACCTCTTATCCCCTCCCCCGCCTGCTTCATATCAAACAGCATTTTGCAAACGTTAAAAGCGTTTGTCAGCCCAAGGATCTGATCTGCGAATATCTCACGGGCAAGCTGAAAAGCGACCCGTGGACCTGGCGCGGCCTTGCCCATCCGGAGAGCGAGCAATACAGCAAAAGGCTGCTGGATGCCCTTGACATCGACCCCGCGTGGCTACCTCCCCTCACCTATGAAGCAAACGAGGCGGGCACCGTGACCGCAGCTGCCGCTGCTGCCACGGGCTTGCCCCAAGGCACCCCTGTGATCATCGGCCTTAACGATTTTTTTGCCGGCCTTGTGGGTATGGGCATCCCGCACAGCTCCGCGCTGTTTGATATCACCGGTACCAGCGAGCATTTCGGCAGCGTCACAAACGCATTTACCCCCCAAACGGGTATGGTTTCCGGCAGATTTTTAGAGGGCTTTGTCCATTACGGCGGAACCGCCTCAAGCGGCCCCTCCCTTGCCTTTGGCATCAAGGATTTGGGCGCTCCCCACGGCGATCTTGCCGCCTGCCTTGACCGAAAGCCCCCCATCTTTTTGCCCTATCTGAACGGCGAACGCGCCCCCATCTTTGACGAAAACGCCCGCGGCGTATTCTTTGGTCTTACGGCATCCCACACCAAGGCCGATATGGCCTATGCGGTGCTGGAGGGCGTGGCCTTTTCGGTCTATCACATTGCCGGGCATCTGGGCACCCTCCCGGGCAAAGACGTGATCCTTGGCGGCGGCGCCGCCGAGGATGCACTGCTGAACAGCATTAAGGCGACCTTGTTTGACCGCACCTTTATCACCCTAAAGGAGACCGACACCTCGGCTCTGGGCGCCGCAATGCTCGCCGGCCTTGGCATTGGATATTTTGAAGACCTGACCGATGCCACCGCATCCTGCGTGCAGACAAAGGCCGCCCACCGCCCGCTGCCCCATCTGCGCGATGGGCTGATGCGCCGCTTTGCCGTCTACGCGCAGCTTTATACGGCCTTAAAGCCGCAATTTGAACAATGGAAGGAAATTTGATATGCGTTGCGTGATTTTTGGCGCGGGTAAGATCGCCCGCGGATTTATCGGACACCTGCTTTACCTCTCTGACATCCCCTTTACCTTTGTAGAAAAGGCGGATGCGCTGGCCGACCTCATCAACGAGCGCGGGCAGTACACCGTCAACATTTTGGGCGCTCCCGAGCAGAATTGCGTGGTCAAGGGTACCAAAGCTCTAAAGTTTGACCAAAAAGAAGAGATCGCTGCCGCCATTGCCGAAGCCGACTGCGTATTTAACGCCGTTGGCGGCAAAAACCTTGGCGATATCGTCCCCTATCTCACCGCAGGTATTGAGAAAAAGGCCAAGCGGGGTGGCAAGATCAACTTTGTCACCTGCGAAAACTGGAAAAAACCAGCCGACATCCTGCGCGACGGCATTGCCACCACGATCAGCGACGAAGCGCGCCCCTATTTTGAAGAAAACGTGGGCATTACCGAGGCGGTGATCATGCGCTCCGCCATCGAATCTGATGCCGAGCTACTGAAAAAAGACCCCCTGATCGTTAACGTGCAAAACTTTTGGGAGCTACCCGTAGATGCCTCCCGCCTCGCGGGCGACCTGCCTCCCATCAAAGGGCTTAAGCTGATCGCCGAGTTTACCGGCTTTTTGGAGCGCAAATTCTACACCTACAACGCCGCCAACGGCACGGTCTCTTATCTCGGTGGCCTCTTGGGCTATGAAAAGATCGCCGACGCCGCCCACGACGAGTGGATCCTAAAGATTTTGGACGGTGTTTACAGCGAGACCGCACGGGCGCTGTCGGCCAAGCACAGCTTTCCGCTTGACGAGCAGCTGGCCTTTACCCTGACCTCCAAGCGAAAGCTGCAGGATTATACCATCGTAGACTTTATCGAGCGCAACGCCAGAGACCCCTTGCGCAAGCTGGGCCCCGACGACCGCCTTGTGGGCTCGGCACGGTTGGTAGAAAGCTTTGGCATCGTGCCCGAAAATCTGGCCACTGCCATTGCCGCCGCCATCCACTACGTCAGCCCCGGTGACGAGTTTGCCGTGGAGCTTGGTCGCCTGCGCCGCGATTGCGGTCTTGACTACATTTTAGAAAACGTCTGCAAGCTTGACCCCAAGGGCAGCCTTGCTTTTCTGGTTAAAGAAAAGATCGAGATGCTGAAAGGACTGGGATACATCAAATGAGCATTACCGTGATCGGCGCCGGCAAAACCGGCAGAGGCTTTATTGCAAGACTGCTTGCAGAGAGCGATAAGGAGATCCTGTTTATTGACAAAAACGAGGCACTGGTAAACGAGCTGAACACAAAAAAGCAGATACGTATCGGCTTTTTCGGTGACAGACGCCCCGCCTTTGCGGTTTCGGGCTTTCACGCCGCCACGTGGAAGGACGTGCAAAGGATCGACAGCGAGCTGATCCTTGTTTCGGTCTGCGGCCCCAACCTCCCCGATGTGGGCGCGGCGCTCCGCACCCGCCTTGACCCCGACAAACACTACTACATCATCACCGCCGAAAACTCCTCAAAGCCCGCCAAGGTGCTGCGCGAGGCCATTGGTATGGAAAACGTGTCGGTCAGCGAATCCACCGTGTTCTGCACCACCATTGAGGACGGCGCGGGGCTTGACATCTCCTCTGAAAATTATCCTTATCTCCAATGCGATGCCGACCTGCTGGAGGGCTACCTGCCCGACGTGGCGGGCATCCGCCCCGTGGGCGAGTTTGGCAACTTCCTTACCCGCAAGCTGTTTACCTACAACGCCGCCAGCTGCGTGATCGCTTATCTTGGCTGGCTGCGGGGCTATACCGATTACGGAGAGGCCGCCAACGACCCCGAAATTCTCACGCTGCTTGACCGTAACTACGCCGCCACCAACAAGGCGCTTTGCGCCGAGTTTGGCTACGAGGCGCAGGATCAGGCCGAGTTTGCCGCCCTTTCCAAGGTCAAATTTACCGACCGCACCATTGTGGATACGGTGGCGCGCAACGCACGCGAGCCCCAGCGCAAGCTGGGTGCCGCCGAGCGCGTGATCGGCCCGATGCTGCTGCTGCACAAGTACGGCGAGGACACCTCTGTGTTAGAAATGACCGCTGCCGCTATGCTGTGCTATGATAACGAGGGCGAGGACAAGTGGCGCGCCATCAAGGCAGAAAAAAGCGCCGACACCATCCTTACCGAGATCGGCGGCCTGCCCGCAGACCACCCCTGTTTTGCCCGTATTATGAAGCACTACGAAGTGTTTTGCAAAAAATAAGCTCAAAAAGTTTTAGTCAAGTTTTTTCAAAAACTTGCGGGTTGTGGGCCAACTTGCCTATCGGCAAGCAGGTTAACCCTGTCTTGTCGGCTAAACGCCTCCATTTGCTTCGCAAAATCGACAGGGTTACGGCAGCGCCCACAGAATACGCCACTTTTGAAAAAGTGGACAAAACCTTTCCTCAAAACTTCCTCAAACTTAACATAAAAGGAGCAAGATCATGCTACTGACTCAATCTCTCAACGGCTGGTGGGATTACCGCGTGGGGAAAGGCGCTTTCACCCGAAAAAAAGTGCCTTTTTCAACCCTACCCGTTGGAAAAAGCGAATGCGTATTGCGCTTTTCCCCCATCGCCCACCCCGATGCCCCCCGTGCTTTTCTTGTATTTGACGGCGTGACCTACGAAGGGCGCGTCACCTTTAACGGAGTGGAGCTTGGCACGATGCTGGCCTACTCTGAGTATCGCTTTGAGGTCACCGACCTTTTGCGTGAGGAAAACCTGCTTTCGGTAGAGCTTTCTGATATCGAACCCACCTTTGGCCCCTCGGCGGGTTGGGAGAACTACGGCGGCATCATCCGCGACGTTTACATAGAATATACCGGCAAACGGTATGCAAAAAGCGCACTTTGGAACGCAGCGCTAAACGCCGATCTCACCGCCGCCGACTGTAGCCTTACCGTAGAATTTGAGGGCGGCGAGGGCGCACCGATGGTCGAGGCCATCTTGCGCGATGCCGCGGGCGAGACCGTTGCCATTGCCAAAGCCGAGGACGGAAAGTTCTCCTTTTCCGTAGAGCAGCCCCACCTGTGGTCCACCGACGATCCGTATCTTTACACCCTGCAGTACGGCGTTTTTGACGGCACGCGGCTTTCCGATGAAGGAGAAATGCGGGTGGGCTTTAAGGATTTTCGACTTGTGGGCAAGCGCTTTTCGCTTAACGGAACGCCCACGTTTTTACTTGGCATCAACCGCCACGACATCTGGGGCGAGCAGGGTCACACTATGACAAAGGAGCAGATGCGCCTTGACCTTACCATGATCAAAAAGGCCGGCATCAACTACGTGCGCCTTGTTCACTATCCCCACCACAAATACATCATTGATCTTGCCGACGAGCTGGGGCTTTTGGTCAGCGAGGAGCCCGGCCTTTGGTGGTCGGATATGAACGACCAAAGGCTTTGTGACGATGCGCTGGAGGTGATGCGCCGCACGGTTTTGCGCGACCGCAACCACGTATCCATCGCCTTTTGGCTCTCGTTTAACGAGTGCATCTTTACGTTGGACTATCTGAAAAATTCGGCGCGTGTGTGCCGTGGAAATGACCCCTATCATATGGTGTCGGGCGCAAACTGTATGGATCTTGAAATGACAAAAGAGAATTTCCCCGTTTGCGGCTTTGATTTTTACACCATGCACCCCTATGACAGCACCCCCAAGCGCATGATCAAAAGCATCGAGACGCTGACCGAAATGCCGTTGCTGTTTACCGAGTGGGGCGGTTACTACTGCCACGACAATCCGCAAAACTTCCGTTGGTTTATCGAAACCATTATCAAATATTGGAAGAACCCCGATGATCAACCCGTGTTGGCGGGCGCTTGCTATTGGTTCTGGTCTGAAATGTATGAATTCGACCGCCGCCACCCCGCCTGCACCAACGGCATCCTGCGCGAGGCACTGGTGGATGCCGAGCGCCGTCCTCTGCCCGATTACGACATCTTCCGCGATGCCTTTGCAGCACTGTATTTACCCGAAAAAGACCCCGAATGGGGCTTGAAAACAGCTACACTCCCCTGTGATCTGAACGGAAAAAGCCACCAAACGGTATGCGTTTCCGGGCTTTTGAGCAAGGACGAGCGCACCGCCGCTTGGGAAAAGATGATCGCCGAGAGCAAGGTCCCCATCAAGGCCTTTTACCACGAAAACAAAAACACCCGCCGTATGACAAACGGCCCTGTGCTGCGTGAGGAGATCGGCGCCGTTGGCGCACTGCCCCTTGATCTTTCCGCCACGCCCTACGTGGTGGACGGCACCCTGACGGTGCCCGTTGATATGGCGACAAAGGGGCTTTGGATCATCGGCAACGTCTCCATGCCCAAGGGCTTTCCCATTTCGGGCGAATACGGCGAGCCCGTGGCCGAATACACGGTGGAATACACCGACGGCAGCACCGACGTCCACGTGATGAAAAACGGCGAGGACTTTACCACCGCCGCCGCGCTCCACGGCCCCTCGCGTATTGAGCCCTACGCCGAAAACGCACACCGTTTGGCCAGATTCCATCATGAATTTGCCTGGGAGCATTACGTGATCAACGCGTGCTATATCGCCACCGACCCCACCAAGACCGTCAAAGCCCTCTCGCTGAAAAACGCCGGCAACGGCTATCTGCCGCTTTTCTACGGCCTGACCGCAGAAAAGGCGTAAAACGCATACCGTTTGGGCACTAAATAAAAAGAGGCAGCCACAAAACGTGGCTGCCTCTTTTTTATTCGATATACCCCATCAGCTCGCCCGCGATCTTGACCAGATAATCTGCAAAATCGCCGCGCAGAGCGGCCGGGATGCGGCCAAGGTTCAGCTCGAAGTTAAAGGGTCCCTCAAAGCCGGTCAGCGCAAGACCGTGCATGGCATCCTTCCAATCCACGCCGCCGTGGAAGGGCGGAACGTGATCATCCTCAATGCCGCCGTTGTCGTTGACGTGGACTGCCTTCAACCGCTTGCCCACGTATTCCAGTGCCTTAGATTGCTTCAGGCCGCTGAGATGTGCGTGTCCAAAATCCCAGCAGATGCCAATGCCAAGAGTATCGGCCAGATCGCAAACCTCCTCTGCGGTCATACAATAGCGATGACACTGCATCTTACCCGATTGCACACGCATATTTTCCACGATCACGTTAAGCCCCACGCGGTTGGCGTGCTCTACAAAGGGAGAAAGCAGCTCCAGTGTGGCGTTGCGCTGCTCGTTGTGATCATACTTGACCAGCGGAAAATTTGCCGCATTGGGGTGCATCACCGCATACTGCAAGCCCAAAGCCTTTGCCGCATCAATGGCGTTGTGCATCTTCAGCTTGAAAAGCTCCATGACCTCCTCATTTTTTGAAATGCTACCCATAAAGGGCAGATGTCCCATATAAAACGAAAAGCCCTGCGCGGTGGCATCCTGCACGATCGCCTCTACCTGAGGCTTCCAACCCTCGGAGGTGATATCCAGCATCGCGGTGTTAAAATCGGCAGTGGCAAAGCCGTGCTCACGGTAAAAGCGGATGCTATCGTGCATATGGCCGACGGCATCCTGCCCCTCGGCTCTGGGGCAAAGATTGGTTGCGCAGCTGATCTGCAGCTCTTTCATAGTATGATCTCCTTCGCAGGCTTTTTTCTTTTATTGTAGCAAAAACACGCACACGTGTCAAGAAAATGCGCACATTTTTTAAAAAAGTTCCCCAAACGTGAGGGAGAAAACGGGGGGGCGTAGCCGCATAGCATTTCCAAGCTCCGCAGCCGCTTTTTTCTTTGTCGGAAGAAGCCGCAAAGAAAAAAGCTTACAAAAAAGAAACGGCGAGAGAAGATTTCGCCCGTTGCAACGGGCGACAAGGGCTCCGCGCCCTTGACCGCGCCGCCTTTTGAAAAAGGCGGGCGAAAACCTTTACACATGGGCGTCGATGATCCCCTCTTTTCGAAAAGGTTTGGGGAGTGGGCGTGAATTTGCTTTTGCCACGGCAAAAGCAAAGAGCGGGAGACCCCCTTTCCTAAAAAGGGGGTCTCCCGCTCCTTATTTCTGCTTTGATCAGAACAATCCGAAAATGCGGCCGTCCTCGTCCACGTCGATCTTTTCAGCGGAGGGAACGCGGGGGAGTCCCGGCATTGTCATAATGTCACCGGTCAGTGCCACAACAAAGCCGGCTCCTGCGCTGACCTTGAGGTTGCGCACCGTGACAAAAAAGTTCTCGGGCGCACCGATCTTGGTCTGATCGTCGGAAAAGCTGTACTGGGTCTTTGCCATGCAAACGGGCAGCTTGTCAAAGCCAAGCGCCTTAAGGGTTGCCAGCTGCTTTTTGGCAGAGGGTGCAAAGATCACGCCGTTGCCGCCGTAGATCTTTTTGACGATGGCATCCACCTTCTCCTCGATGGTGGTATCATCCTCATAAGCAAAGGTAAAATCATTTTCTTGCTCGCAAAGTCTAACGACCTCCTCGGCAAGCGCCATACCGCCCTTGCCACCCTCGGCCCAAACCGTGGAAAGCACCACGTTTACGCCCAATTCCTTACACTTGTCGATCACAAGCTGGATCTCGGCATCGGTATCGGTGGGGAAGCGGTTGACAGCCACCACAACGGGCAGCTTGTAAACGTTTTTAATGTTAGAGACATGACGCAGCAGATTGGGCATTCCTTGCTCCAATGCGGGCAGGTTCTCGGCGCCAAGATCGGTCTTGGCAACACCGCCGTGCATCTTCAGTGCACGGACGGTGGCAACCATCACCACTGCATCGGGGCGAAGACCTGCGGCGCGGCACTTGATGTCAAGGAACTTTTCGGCACCCAGATCTGCACCAAAGCCTGCCTCGGTAATGGCGTAATCGGCCAGCTTCATTGCAAGCTTGGTGGCCATGACCGAATTGCAGCCGTGTGCAATGTTGGCAAAGGGGCCGCCGTGTACAAATGCGGGGGTGCCCTCCAGAGTCTGCACCAGATTGGGCTTGATGGCATCCTTAAGCAGTGCGGTCATAGCGCCAACTGCCTTGAGATCGCCTGCGGTAACAGGCTTTTCGTCAAAGGTATAGGCCACAACGATGCGAGAAAGACGCTCCTTAAGGTCGGTAATGCTGTTAGACAGGCAGAACACGGCCATGATCTCGGAGGCTACGGTGATGTCAAAGCCATCCTCGCGGGGGACGCCGTTCACGCGGCCGCCAAGGCCGTCGGTAACGTAGCGGAGCTGGCGGTCGTTCATATCCACGCAGCGCTTCCAAGTGATGCGGCGGGTATCAATGCCAAGGGCATTGCCCTGATGGATGTGGTTATCCAGCATAGCGGCCAGCAGGTTGTTGGCTGCGCCAATGGCGTGAAAGTCGCCGGTAAAATGCAGATTGATATCCCCCATCGGCACCACCTGTGCATAGCCGCCGCCTGCGGCGCCGCCCTTGATGCCGAATACAGGGCCAAGGGAGGGCTCGCGCAGGGCCACGGCAACTCTTTTGCCAATGCGCTTCATACCGTCGGCAAGGCCGATGGTGGTGGTGGTCTTACCCTCACCCGCAGGGGTGGGGGTAATGGCCGTTACCAAAACCAGCTTGCCGTTTTTTCGGTCGCCGGTTTTGAGAATAGCGGGGTCGACCTTGGCCTTGTACTTGCCGTACTGCTCCAGGTATGCTTCATCAATACCGGCAGCCTTGGCAATCTCGGTAATGGGTTGCATTTTCGCGTTTTGTGCGATCTCAATATCCGTCAAAAAAGCCATTGTCGCCCCTCCTTATTTGTTAAAATACTTAACGGCAGAGGCAAACAGCTGCATATCGTATTTTCCATCCACGTTCTTGTAAAGGTTCTTGCCCACACGCTCGCTGTGGCCCATCTTGCCAAGCACGCGGCCGTCGGGAGAGGTGATACCCTCGATAGAGAACACAGAGCCGTTGGGGTTAAAGGCGGTATCCAGCGTGGGATTGCCAAACAGATCCACGTACTGCGTTGCGATCTGGCCGTTTTCGGCAAGCTTCTTTACCAGCTCGTCAGAGGCAAGGAAGCGACCCTCGCCGTGAGAGATCGGCACGGTATAGATCTCACCCACCTCGGTGCCGGCAAGCCAAGGAGACTTGTTGGTGCAAACGCGGGTGCGTACCAGCTTAGACTGGTGGCGGCTGATGGTGTTATAGGTCAGGGTGGGGCAATTCTCGTCGGTATCGATGATCTTGCCGTAGGGAACCAGACCCAGCTTGATCAGCGCCTGGAAGCCGTTGCAGATACCCAGCATCAAGCCGTCGCGCTCGTCTAGCAGCTTGCCCACCTGCTCTTTAACAGCGGGGTTGCGGAAGAATGCAGTGATAAACTTAGCAGAGCCATCGGGCTCGTCACCGCCGGAGAAGCCGCCGGGGATAAAGATCATCTGGCTGTCGGCGATCTTCTTCGAAACGGTCTCAACGCTGCGTGCAACGTCGTCGGCGGTCAGGTTGCGGATGACAACGATATCAGCCTCGGCGCCTGCGGCCTCCATCACACGTGCGGAGTCATACTCGCAGTTGGTACCGGGGAATACGGGGATCAGCACCTTGGGGCGTGCGCACTTGATGGCGGGGGCTGCGTGGCAACCGCCGGTATAGGCAAAGGTCTCCAGCTTGCTTTCGGCAGGAGCCTTGGTGGGATATACGTCCTCCAAAACACCCTCGTTGATGGCAAGCAGTTCTGCAATGCTCACCTTTTCGGTGCAAAGGTCGATCGCGGGCTCGGCAGTGGTCTCACCGATCTTCATTGCGCAGCAGGCATCCACCTCCTCGGTCAGCTCTGCCACGATAAAGTCGTACATCATACCGTGATACCACTGATCGTTCACGTTACCGCAAGACTTAAAGCCAATGCCGTTGCCAAAGGACATCTTCATCACAGCCTCGGCAATGCCGTTCTCCACGGCATATGCGGCCTTGACCTTGCCCTCTTGGCACAGCTTGTGGAAGCAATCCCAAGCGGCCTTGGTAGACTCGGCACCGCACTCCTTGGGTGCAAAGAGGTAAACGGGATGGCCCACGCCCTTAAACTCGGGAGAGATCACGTCGCCGGCCTTGATGGGGGCGATGGCAAAAGAGATCAGTGTGGGGGGCACGTCCATATCAAGGAAGGTACCGGACATCGAGTCCTTACCGCCGATGGCGGCGGCATTCAGCTCCAGCTGAGCGTCCATTGCGCCAAGCAGAGCGGCAAAGGGCTTGCCCCAGCGCGCGGGCTCGGTGCGCAGCTTTTCAAAGAACTCCTGCAGGGTGAGGTAGGCGTCCTTATAATCGGCGCCTGCGGCCACGATCTTGGCCATAGAATTGTAAACAGCGGCATATGCGCCGGTGTAGGGGTCAACGCTCATGGTGTCAGGATCCAGACCCCAAGCCATTACGCTGGCGCTGTCGGTGGTCTGACCGGGCAGAACGGGCAGCAGTGCGGCCATAGCCTGTGCGGGGGTGCGTTGGGTCTTGCCGCCAAAGGGCATCAGCACAGAGCCTGCACCGATCGAGCCGTCAAAGCGCTCTACAAGGCCACGGCGGCTTGCGGTCTTCAGATCGCCCGCCATCTCTCTCAAGTCGGTATAAAGCGCCTTAGAGAACGTAGAAAGATCCTTTTCGGTCACCTCGACCACGGTGTGCTTGTCGGCACCGTTGGTGTTGAGGAACTCGCGGGACAGATCGGCAATGGTCTGGCCCTTCCAGGACATGACCATACGGGCCTCCTCGGTCACAACGGCAACGCGATAGGCCTCCAGATTCTCGCTCTCGGCAAAGGCGATGAACTTATCGGCATCCTCTGCGGCGACCACAACGGCCATACGCTCCTGAGACTCGGAAATAGCAAGCTCGGTGCCGTCCAGACCGTCGTACTTCTTGCGCACAGCGTCAAGATCGATCTTCAGGCCGTCGGCAAGCTCGCCGATGGCAACCGATACGCCGCCGGCGCCAAAGTCGTTGCAGCGCTTGATCAGGCGGGTAACCTCGGCATTGCGGAACAGACGCTGGATCTTGCGCTCCTCGGGTGCGTTACCCTTCTGCACCTCAGATGCCATCGTGGTCAGCGACTTCATGTTGTGGCTCTTAGAGGAGCCGGTCGCGCCGCCGATACCGTCGCGGCCGGTACGACCGCCAAGCAGCACGATCACGTCGCCTGCGGCAGGACGCTCGCGGCGAACGTTATAAGCGGGGGCAGCAGCCACAACGGCGCCGCACTCCAGTCTTTTTGCAACGTAGCCGTCGTGATAGACCTCGGCCACGTGGCCGGTCGCAAGACCGATCTGGTTACCGTAAGAGGAATAGCCTGCGGCAGCAGTCTGGCAAAGCTTGCGCTGGGGCAGCTTGCCGGGAACCGTTTCGGCAAGAGACTTGCGGGGGTCACCGGCACCGGTCACACGCATTGCCTGATGGACGTAAGCACGGCCGGACAGGGGGTCACGGATGCAACCGCCGATACAGGTGGCGGCACCACCAAAGGGCTCGATCTCGGTGGGGTGATTATGGGTCTCGTTCTTAAACATCAGCAGCCAATCCTGCTCCTCGCCATTGACCTCGGCGGTCACGTGGATCGAGCAAGCGTTGATCTCCTCGCTCTCATCCAGCTCGGGCAGGGCGCCGCGCTTTTTCAGGGTCTTGACCGCAATGGTGGCAATATCCATCAGGGTCTGGGGGCGCTTAGCAGCCTTCTCCTCGCCATAGACCTCAACGCGGGCAGCCAGATAGCGCTCGTATGCGGCAGCAACGGTAGGATCCTTGATCTTGACGTTGTCAATGTGGGTAGAGAAGGTGGTGTGGCGGCAGTGGTCGGACCAATAGGTATCGACCACGCGGATCTCGGTGATGGTGGGATCGCGCTTTTCTTCATTTTTAAAATAGTTCTGCAGGAACTTAAGGTCATCCAGGTCCATGGCAAGGCCAAGGGTATCCAGCAGCTTGGCAAGGCCCTTTTCGTCAAGGTCAACAAAACCCTCTACAGTGGCAACGGTGCTGGGGATGGCGTACTCAACGGCAAGGGTCTCGGGCTTCTCCAAGGATGCCTCGCGGCTTTCTACGGCGTTGATCACGTACTTTTTAACGGTGTCAACGTCGGCGTCGGTCAGTGCACCGTCAAGAACGTAGACCTTTGCAGAGCGAACCGTGGGGCGGTCGCCCTGGCTTTGGAGCTGGATGCACTGTGCAGCAGAGTCGGCGCGCTGGTCAAACTGACCGGGCAAAGGCTCTACGGCAAACATCACGCCGCCCTTGGCATCAACGGCATCGGTCACGATATCCAGCTGGGGCTCGGAAAAGATGGTACGAACCGCCTTGTCAAACAGGGCGCTGTCAATATTCTCCACGTCATAGCGGTTGATCACACGCACGCCCGTCAGCGCGGTAAGGCCAACCAGATTGCGAAGCTCGCTTAAAAGTCCGTTTGCCTCGTGTGCAAGCTCGGCCTTTTTCTCAACAAATACTCTATAAACCATTTGCGGTCTCTCCTTATTTCAGTGCGGCAAGCGCGCGCTTACCAATGTCTTTTCTGCAATAGGCGTTTTCAAACTTGACCTTGGCTGCCACCTCATAGGCATGGGCCACAGCGGCGGGCAGATCAGCGGCAGTTGCCACGGCACCGATCACGCGGCCGCCGGCGGTCAACAGCTTCTCCCCATCCTTCTTGGCACCGGCAACAAACAGATACTCGCCCTCTCCCGTTTCGGGCAGGGTCATCTCAAAGCCGGAGGCATACTTTTTGGGGTAGCCGTCAGAGGCCAGCACCACGCAGCAGGCCGCGCCCTTAGAGAACTTGACCTCTACCTCGGCAAGTCTCTCCTCGGCAACGGCACGCATGATGGTGAACAGATCGCTTTCCAGCAAGGGCAGCACCACCTGGGTTTCGGGATCGCCAAAGCGGCAATTGTACTCGATCACGCGGGGGCCCTTGGGGGTGATCATCAGTCCAAAGAACAGGCAGCCCTTAAAGGGGCGTCCCTCGGCGTTCATGGCGTTCATAGTGGGCACAAAGATCTTTTCCATACACTCGGCAGCAACGGCCTCGGTGTAATAGGGATTGGGGGCAATGGTGCCCATACCGCCGGTGTTCAGACCCTCGTCGTTATCCTTGGCGCGCTTGTGATCCATGGCCGAAACCATGGGCACAACGGTCTTGCCATCCATAAAGGCCAGCACAGAGACCTCAGGGCCGGTCATAAACTCCTCAACAAGAATGCGACTTCCGCTCTCGCCAAAGACCTTGTCGCACATCATTTCCTTTACAGCCTGCTCGGCCTCGGCAAAGCTCTGTGCGATCACAACGCCCTTACCAAGGGCCAGGCCGTCGGCCTTGATCACGGTGGGATAATCCTGCTTTGCAAGATAGGCAATGGCAGCCTCGGGGTTATCAAAGGTCTCGCTGGCGGCAGTGGGGATGCCGTACTTGTGCATCAACGCCTTGGAAAAGACCTTAGATCCCTCGATAATAGCGGCGTTTGCGCGGGGACCAAAGCAAGGAATGCCCAGCTCCTCCAGTGCATCCACGCAGCCCAGCACCAGCGGATCGTCGGGGGCGACCACGGCAAAGTCGATGGTGTTGGCCTTGGCAAACTCCACAATGGCGGGGATGTCTTTTGCGCCGATGTTCACGCACTCGGCGTCGGCGGCAATGCCGCCGTTGCCGGGGAGCGCATAGATCTTTTCGATCTCTTTATTTTCCTTTAATTTCTGGATGATGGCGTGCTCACGGCCGCCGCCACCCACAACCATAATTTTCATTTCATTTTTCTCCTTATGTTGTGGAAAGATACAAGTTACAAAATACGAGATACGAGATATCTATTCTTCGCAGCTTTTAATGCTTGATGAAAGCATGGCCATCAATTCCCTGCAATCATTTTGCATAGAGGAGTATTGATCTTCTGTCAAAAAGGAGCTCATATACAGCAGCTCCAACCAATAGGCGGTTTCGGCTGCCTCCTTGCGTGCGATCTGCAATTTGGCGATAAAATCCTTGCGGCTGCTACCGTAAATTGCTTCGGCAACATTCGCTCCTATGCTGGTTCCGCTGCGCAAGATCTGTTTTGATAAAACGGTTTCACGATGCTCCTTCACCAAATATCGGTACATTTGTACGATCCGTTGTGCAAAGAGCAAGCTCTTTTGCTTGATAACGCTTTCGGTTGACACGCTTTTCTCACCCTTCTTCGCCCATATCTTGTATCTTTGTATCTTGTATCTCCGTATCTCCTTTAGTGGTGGAACAGACGCATGCCGGTGAATGCCATGACCATACCGTACTTGTCGGCACACTCGATCACCACGTCGTCGCGGATCGAGCCGCCGGGCTCGGCGATGTACTTGACACCGCTGGCAGCGGCACGCTGGATATTATCGTCAAAGGGGAAGAAGGCATCCGAGCCCAGTGCCACGTCGGTCTTGGTGGCCAGATACGCCTTGATCTCGGCATCGGTCAGGGGCGCGGGCTGCTCGGTGAAATACTTCTGCCAGTTGCCGTCGGCGCAAACGTCCTCCTCGTTGCGGTTGATATACCCGTCGATGACGTTATCGCGGGTGGGACGGGCAAGGTCTGCACGGAAGGGCAGGTTCAGCACCTTCTCGTGCTGGCGCAGGAACCAGGTGTCGGCCTTGGAGCCTGCAAGGCGGGTGCAGTGGATACGGGACTGCTGACCGGCACCAACGCCGATGGCCTGTCCGTCAACGGCATAGCACACCGAGTTAGACTGGGTGTACTTCAGGGTGATCAGCGCAACGATCAGGTCAAGCTTAGCGCTCTCGGGGAATTCCTTTTTGGCGGTCACAACGTTTTCCAGCAGCTCCTCGCCGATGTGGAAGTTGTTGCGGCCCTGCTCAAAGGTGATGCCGTAAACCTGCTTGCGCTCGGTCTCGGCAGGAACGAAGTTGGGGTCGATCTCCACGATGTTATAAGCGCCCTTGCGCTTGGTCTTGAGGATCTCCAGTGCCTCGGGCTCATAGCCGGGGGCGATCACGCCGTCAGAGACCTCGCGCTGGATCAGCTTTGCGGTGGCAACGTCACACACGTCGGAAAGTGCCACCCAGTCGCCAAAGGAGCACATACGGTCGGTGCCGCGTGCGCGCGCATAAGCGCAAGCAAGAGGGGTGCTGACCTCCTCGGGGGTGACGAAGCAGGCCTTCATCAGCGCCTCAGAAAGGGGCTTGCCCACAGCCGCGGAGGTGGGGCTGACGTGCTTGAAGGAGGTAGCGCAGGCCATACCGGTGGCCTCCTTCAGCTCCCTCACCAGCTGCCAGGAGTTAAAGGCATCCAAAAAGTTGATGTAGCCGGGGCGACCGCACAGGATCTTGATGGGCAGCTCGCTGCCGTCGTGCATATAAATTCTTGCAGGCTTCTGATTGGGGTTACAGCCGTATTTCAGTTCAAATTCGTTCATTTTACACCTCATATTTCGTTGTACCGTTGATTTGGCGGGCGCTTCGTGAAGCGCCCCTACAAATGGAATTTACGCGTTCTTGTTGATGATACGCTGCTCGAACTCGCCGGTCTCAAGATCGGTATAGCGAACGAACAGAGAGATCTTGTTGTTTTCATCCAGATTGTTCCAGATAGCGTCCTTCAGTGCGTCAATATCGTTGGGGATGCTGACGCGCTCGGGCTCACCCTGGAAGGTGGGGATGGGGTCACCGTCGGTGACGTAGGTGTGCAGGAAGTGGCCAAGTCCCTTGATGGCGGGATACTCCCAGAAAAAGCGCGCGCAGGCGCTGCCCTCGGGATCGGCGGCCTTGAGGATAGACATTTTATAGCTGCCATCGCCTGCGGTGATGCCGGAGATGCGGGGGGTCCAGTTGGGGCCGTCGTCCTCAAACTCACGGGTGCGCAGTGCGGCCTCCCAGCTCTCGCCCTTGGCAAGATAGCTCCAAACCGTATCGGTCTGGTCACCGTTGGTGACGATCAGACCCTTGCCGATCTCGCGGACGGGGTGATAAATGATCAGGTGGGGGTCCTTCATCAGTGCGGGATCAAAGGCCTCGGTGCGGATGCCGTCGGGCTCCTCGCGGAACACGCGGTTGCGAGAGTTGACGCTGCGGCCCATGATGAAATATGCGGCGGCAGACTTCTTGCCGTCGGGCGTGATGCCGAGGACGATGCCGCGGCCAACGTAAGGGTTACCCTTGATGCGCTCACAAATGCAGGGGGTGGCGTAAATGTTCATATCTTTTCTCCTTATGTGTGGGGGCGGTCAGGGAAAACCTTTGAAAAAGCTTTCCCTTATGACCCCTTCAAAATCTTTCAAACGGGGTTCAGCCTTGTACGCACAATCCGATATTGCGTTAAAGGGTTTTGCGAGGGGGTGCGGGGGAGAGCTTTTGTCAAAAGCATTCCCCCGCATAACCTCAAAGTGTGCTACATACCTTTTCCACTGCCTCGGGCAGGATGATCCATTCAGCCTGCTCCATCACGCGGCGCTGCAGCACCTCGGGGGTATCACCCTCCTCGATGTAAACAGCCCTTTGCGCAATGATCTTGCCGCCATCCGGGATCTCGTTGACGAAATGCACGGTGGCACCCGTTACCTTTACGCCCTTTTCAAGGGCGGCAACGTGGGGGGCAAGGCCGTACATGCCCTTGCCGCAAAAGCTGGGGATCAGGGCGGGATGCACGTTGATGATGCGCTCCGGCCACTTGGCGGTAAAGTTAGCGGAAAGGATGTTCATAAAGCCGGCCAGTACGATCAGATCGATCTTGTGTGCGGCAAGCTCCTTTTCAATAGCAGCCTCAAAGGCCTCCTGCGAGCCAAGCTCTTTTTTCCACGCCACGGCAGTGGCGATGTCCTTTTTCTTGGCGCGCTCCAGCGCATAGGCAGTGGGATTGCTGGCAACCACCAGCACGATCTCTCCGCTTTTCAAAATGCCCTTATCCTCGGCATCCAGCAGCGCCTGCAGATTGGTGCCGCCGCCAGAAACAAAAACGGCAATGCGCGCTTTCTTCATATCGTTACCCATTATTCCAGAATAACGCCCTCGTCGCCCTTGACGATCTCGCCAATGACGTAGGCATCCTGGCCGTTTGCCTTCAGGGTCTCGATGGCAAGCTCCACCTCGCTCGCGGGCACCACGATGCTCATACCAACGCCCATATTATAGGTGTTGAACATATCGCGCTCGGGAATGTTGCCAAATTTTGCGATCAGATCGAAAATGGGCAGGACCTTAACGGCGGACTTGTCGATCTTTGCGGTCAGACCCTTGGGAATGGAGCGCGGAATGTTCTCATAGAAGCCGCCACCCGTGATGTGGGAGATACCCTTAACGTCAACCTTCTCCAGCAGGGCCAGAACGGGCTTGACGTAGATCTTGGTGGGGGTCAGCAGTGCCTCGGCAATGGTCTTGCCGCCAAGCTCCTCGCGTGCAACGTACAGCAAGGGGTCGTTATTGTCGATATTGAACACCTTGCGGCACAGAGAAAAGCCGTTGGAGTGGATGCCGGTAGAGGGCAGTGCGGTCACAACGTCACCCTCGGCCATGCGCTCCTTTTGCAGGATCTTTTTCTTGTCCACAACACCCACGGCAAAGCCGGCAAGGTCATAATCCTCAACAGGCATCAGGCCGGGATGCTCGGCAGTCTCGCCACCGATCAGTGCAGCACCCGACTGCACGCAGCCCTCGGCAACACCGCCCACGATCTCAGCGATCTTTTCGGGCACGTTCTTGCCGCAAGCAATGTAGTCCAGGAAGAACAGGGGCTTTGCACCCACGCAGATGATGTCGTTGACGCACATTGCCACGGCATCGATGCCAATGGTATCGTGCTTGTCCATCAGAATGGCCAATTTCACCTTGGTGCCGCAGCCGTCGGTGCCGGAGACCAGAACGGGCTCCTCCATACCGGCAACAGGCAGGCCAAAGCAGCCGCCAAAGCCACCCACGTCGTCAAGGCATCCCTCGTTCTTGGTGCGGGCAACGTGCTTTTTCATCAATTCAACGGCCTTGTAGCCGGCGGTAATATCAACGCCCGCAGCAGCATAGCTGGCGGAATGAGAATTCTTGTGATCCATTTTTGCGCTCCTTTGCAGAGTTTTTATGTTATTTTTGGTCAATTAAAAAGTTTTCTAAAGACAGGGATAGCCCTGCCCCTCTTTCGAGAGGCAAGGCATTCATCGTTTATTTCCTTAACGGCTACGTGCCTTTTTCGCAGGAAAAACCGTGCAGAGCCAGGCGCACCGGAGCAGACGGGCGACGGCGTACTTGTCGTACACCAAGATCGTCTGCGAGGAGCAACGACGCTATGTGCGGTTTTTACGCGAAGAAGAGCTCGTTGAGCGTCATGGGATCAATATACTCGCCGTTCTTGTAAACGCGCATATTGCCCGAAGCGATCTCGTCGATCAGCATCACGTTGCCGTCGGCATCGTAGCCAAACTCAAACTTGATGTCGTACATATCAAGGCCCTTTTCCTTCAGATCGTCGGCAACGATCTTGGTGATAGCCTGAGTCATAGCCTTCAGATCGTCGTACTGCTTAGAGGTCATCACGCCCAGATCAACAAGGCCGTCCTTGGTGACCAGCGGGTCGCCCTTTGCGTCGTTCTTAAAGGTGGTCTCTACGTATGCGGGCAGATCCTGACCCTCGGTGCAGTAATCGGAATAGCGGCGGTAGAAGGAGCCGACTGCCTTATAGCGGCAGATGACCTCAAGGCCCTTGCCAAACACCTTGGCGGGCTTGACCTCCATGGTGGTGTTGGCCAGATCGGCGCTGACGTAGTGGGTCAGGATGCCGGCGGCATTGACCTTTTCAAAGAAGTAGATGGACATACGCAGATTGACGTCGCCCACGCCCTCGATGGTGAGGCCCACAGAGTTTTCGCCGGGATCGAACTTGCCGTCCTTGCCGGTGCAGTCGTCCTTGAATTTCAGCAGATAGTTACCATTGTCCAGTGCAAATACGTCCTTGGTCTTTCCGGTGTAAACGAGTTTCATTTTCTTTTTCTCCTTGTTTTTTATGATAAATTTTTATTTTTACTTGTTAAACTCAGCGCTGACGGCCGCGTCCTTTTCCAACACCTTTGCGGCATCGGCAGCGCGCTTTGCGATCAGCTTTTCCGCCAGCTCGTCATCGGCGGTGGCCAGGATCTGTGCCGCCAGCAGTGCGGCATTGCCGCCGCCGTTGATGGCAACGGTGGCCACGGGAATGCCCGTGGGCATCTGCACGGTAGAAAGCAGAGCGTCCATACCGTCAAGGTTGCTGGATTTGCAGGGAACGCCGATCACGGGCAGGGTCGTGTTGGCGGCAACGGCGCCGGCCAGATGGGCGGCCATGCCGGCAAAGGCGATCATGGCACCAAAGCCGTTGGCGCGTGCGTTTTTAGAAAACTCGGCAGCCTCAACGGGGGTGCGGTGCGCCGAATACACGTGCACCTCATATCCAATGCCAAGGCTATCCAACATATCGGTGGCCTTGCGAACGATGGGGAGATCACTGTCACTGCCCATCAAAATGCCTACTTTTTTACTCATAGCTTTCCTCCGTAAGAAAATTCAAACAAAAAAGGGCGCACTTAACCAAAAGCGGATAAGTGTGCCCAGACGGTCGGCGCGGGCAATGCCCGCCAAAACCTTTGTTCCATTGTGTTCAGCCACATTTTCCGTCAGTTGCAAAGGTCGGTATTCAACGGTTTTATTATAATACGAAGCGCCTTTCTTGTCAAGAGAATTTTCGCTATTTTTTATGCATTTTATTATATTTTGTTATATCGCACATACGCGCACGCGTAGCGCGCCGCTTTTTTCGACAAAATACGCGGGATGGCATATACTGAAATCAGGCGGCAACGCCGCCAATTTTAAAAAGGAGATCCCACCGTGAATAACCACGATCTTACACCCTGCAACAGCACAGTGCCTTCAGCGGGTGAGCAAAATAAGTGCCTTGACGGTATGAGTTTGGCGATGGTCTACGCCCCCTGTCAGGCGTTTGACAGCCTGTATTCCGCAGAGGAGGCCCTTGGCCGCGGCACACTGTTTACCGCACTGGATAAGCCCTTTTGGGGGGCAAGGAGGCTGAAATGACCGCAAACGACCGTTCTACCCTGCTCCGCCGTCTGCAGGCCGAGGACTTTGCCCTGTACGAGGTCGCCCTGTATCTGGACGGCCATCCCAACTGCAAAAAGGCGCTCCGTTTTTACGAGGAGCACAAAAAGATCGCCGCCGCACTGCGCACCGCTGTCAACGAAAACCTGGGCCCGTTGACGCTTTTGGATAACCAAAGCCCGGAAAAATGGCAGTGGGTCGAGGGCCCGTGGCCTTGGGAAAAGGAGGCGAACTGACCTATGTGGAGCTATGACAAAAAGCTGCAGTTCCCCGTTAAGATCAAAACCCCCAACGCCAATTACGCCAAGATCATCATATCGCAGCTTGGCGGGCCGGATGGCGAGTTGGCCGCATCCATGCGCTACCTGCACCAGCGCTATTCCATGCCCTATGACAAGGTGCGCGGCATTTTGACCGACGTCGGCACAGAGGAGCTGGCCCATCTCGAGATGATCGCCGCGATCCTTTATCAGCTCACCCAAGGACTGTCGGTAGACGAGATCAAAAAGGCGGGGATGGACATCTATTTTGTTGACCATACCGCGGGGCTTTATCCCATCGCCGCCTCGGGCGTGCCCTTTGATATGAAATACGTTGGCATCAAGGGCGACGCGATCGCAGACCTGAACGAGGATCTGGCCGCCGAGCAAAAGGCGCGGGTGACCTACGACAATATCCTGCGCATGGTCGACGACCCCGACGTGCGCGAGCCCATCAAGTATCTGCGCCAGCGCGAGCTGGTGCATTACCAGCGCTTTGGCGATGCCCTGCGCATCGTGCAGGACGATCTGGACAGCAAAAACTTTTACGCCTTTAACCCCTCGTTTGACAAATAAGGAATAAGAAAAAGCCCCAAAACGCATATGAACAAGTCCGTTAAAAACGGACAATAGACAAAAGCCCCCTGGTGTAGTAAGATATAATTACTACATCAGGGGGTACTTGTATATGGCAAGGAAATATCAGCACACACAAGAACTGCTGCCGCAGATCAAAGAGATGCT
>JAZQWJ010000075.1:0-97357 GCA_045632285.1 Eubacteriales bacterium
TGCAAACGTTATGATATGATCGCCTTGCTACTTCAAGCTGCACCGAAGGTGCATCACAACTTGCCGAAGGCAATCATAACTCTAAACTCGCCAGAGGCGATCATAGCTGGCGACCTGCTTTACAGTAGGTCGCCCAACGGGGCGACTTTTTTGCGTTTTTTATGCGTTCTCCAGACCAAGCCCGCGGAGATCGGCAACGGCGCCGCTCTTTTCGGCCTCGTACATTTTCCATATGATGCGCAGACTTTGTAGGGCGGCGCGACCGTCTGTGATGGGGCGCTTGCCGTTGTTGACGCAGTCAATGAAATGGGTGATCTCGCGGTGGGTCTCCTTGTCACGCACTCCCTCGTGACGGTGAAGCACCACGTATTTGCCACCGGCGGATGCCTCGCCGGGCACGTGGACGGCATCCTTGCTGTAAAAGCGGATCTCGCCCTCCTTTTTACTGTAATCCAGGAGGCCCGCCTCGGTCATGATCTGAAAATCATAACCCATACGGGTGCCCTTTGCGCCCCAGGTGGCACCGTGGAAGCCAAGGGCTCCGCTTTCAAATTTAAAAATGGCCATGCTGGTGCCCTCGCGAAGCAACCAAGGTGTACCTACGCGGGTGCCGAAGTGGGAGCCCTCAACGGGATTGCCAAGAAAGCGGAGCAGCAGATCCACATAGTGGCAGCCGTGGCTGAAGAACTGGCCGCCGCCAAGGCGTGCAGTGTTGCCCCAATGCCATTCGTTCTCACCGCGGGTATATTGCTCGGTCCAGACCGACATTTGGATGATCTTGCCGAAATTTCCGCTGTCCACCAGTTCCTTGAGCTTGACGATGTCGTTCCAGAAGGGAACGGGGTAGGCGCACATCAGTGTGACGCCCTCTTCCTCACAGGCTTCGATCAGGTGCAGGCACTCTTCTTCGGTATTACACAGGGGCTTTTCCATCAAAATGTGTTTTTTCTTGCGGGCAAAGTACATACCGCACGCATAGTGCAGGTCGTGAGGGAGCGCCACCAGAATGGCGTCTACGTCATCGCCCATCGTGTAAAAATCGGTTACGATCTTGGGATCGTTGCCCAGTGCCGCAGCCACCTTTTCAGCGCGCTCGCGGATGATGTCGCACACCGTGGTGATCTCAATGCCCTCAACCTTATTGATGTTGGAGGCGTGGGCTTCCATCATATTGCCGCAGCCGATCAAACCAAGTCGAATGGTCTTCATTTTTCGTTTCCCCCTTGACAAAAGTTACAGAATGTGTCAGAATGGTAGCAACCATCTGTGCTTACAGTATAGCACGATTTTTGTGGCTTGTATTTACCGTATTTGGCTGAAAGTTTGCACGATCCGTTGTGTTTTGGAGGGAATATGAAAAAAAGAGAAAAGGTCTATCTGCCCACGGTCTTAACGGTAGACGGCTTAAACAGCGTCTATCACTTTGATCTGGCCGAGCGGCAGGGCAGGGGAGAGCTACACGATTTTTACGAGGTCGTGTTTGTGGAAAAAGGCTTTTATTGCGTGATCCTGGACGGCGAGCGCATCGTCGTACCACCCGGCAGCTGTGTGTTTTTTGCCCCCAATGCCTTCCATTCGGGGGATGGCGTAACACGGTCTACCGCCACGGTCAGCATCGTCTCCTTTGACAGCGCCTCGCCTGCTATGCGCTATTTTGACAATCGTGTCTTCTCACTTACCGAGGCGCAACGCAACCGTTGGGAACTGTTTTTCTCGGATTGCTGCCGCTTTTGTCAGCACGTAAAAGGGGTCTCGGGCGTGCGAGCGTGCGAGGGCACGGAGGCGCACGAATTACAGATGTTGAAAAATGAGCTGGAGTTGTTTTTGCTGGACCTGTACCGCCCCGAAGAGCCGATCGCTCCTTCCAATCGTAAGCAGTATCGCAAGGAGAGCTTTTGCCGTATCTCCGACTACGTTAAGGCACATTTGGCCGAACGCATCACCCTTTCTTCCTTGGCCAATGCCTGCTCGATGAGCGAGACCGCCGTCAAATCCCTTTGTCGCGAATTTTGCGGTTGCGGCCCCATCGAGTACCTGATCACCGTGCGTATTACCACCGCCAAACGCCTGATCCGCCAAAGCGGCATGACCTTTACCGAGATCGCTGCTGCCACGGGCTTTGGCACGCTCCACTATTTTTCAAGGGTGTTTCGGGCGCGTACGGGCATGACTCCAACTGAATATGCCAAAGCTCCTTAATAGCAGAAATCCGCTTGGATCATTAGATCCAAGGGGGTTTCTGCGCACCCGAGATCAACCGCGTAAGGTACGGAAGGCCATTGGGGTCATATGCTCATAGCGTTTGAAAAGGGCACAAAAATAGCTGGGATCCTCTATGCCGACACGGTGTGCGATCTCCCGCACGGGCAGCTCGGTCTGCAAGAGCAGCGCCTTGGCGTGGCGCAGCTTGATCAGATTGATATACTCCACCGGTGTCTGCGAGGTCGCCTTTTTGAAAAGAGAGCAGAAATACTGCGGCGTCAGCCCCGCAAGTGCGGCAAGCTCGGAAAGCGTGATCGGTTTTTCAAAGGATCCCTCGATATAGGTAAAAACGGGGGCGAGCTTGTCGCCGAGGCGCACAATGGGGGAGGCTTGCCCCACGGAACAAAGGCGGGAAAGCTCCACCAGAAAGGAATAGACCAGCGCCGAGCAGGTCAGCTCCCTTGCCGTGGTGGGAGAGCTACCCGCCAAGGCGTAAAGGTCCTCCAATCTGCCTGCCGTGAGTTGTGGGTTTGCCACGTCGTAAACGGTGGAGCATTCTGCTTGCAGGATGTGACGGACAAAGTTCTCGATCTGTGTTCCGGTGAAGACGATCAGATCTACCTGCCAGCCGGGCTCCAGCGCGTGATATTCGTGCGGCTCGTTGGGGAAAAGCAGCATCCCTTTTCCTTGCTCGATGATGAATTTTTTGTTATCCTCAAGGATCAGTTCTCCCCGACCGCACCGGCATTGCAGCCATTGAAAACGGGGATAGCCGTGTGTGCGTTTGATATGCTCCTGCTCATAATACGTGCCAACAATCGTGTAATAATAGGGTAATTGGCGTTCAAAATCGGTCATCACTGACCAGCGCAACGGTTTCTTCAAAAGGATCACCTCGGTGCTATTTTAGCAGATCACGACAGATTTGTCAATCTTAAAATTGTCATATCGATGTGAATATCTTATGATTGACAAGCGCCGTGGCGCGTGCTATGCTAAAGACACCACAGACAGATCGGAAAGGAGATCTTTTCTATGAAATCATTGCAGCTTGACCACATCACCACCGGCGTTTGCTATTATCCCGAGCATTGGGACAGCGCCCTTTGGCGGGATGATCTGCGCCGCATGAGGGCGGCAGGACTGGAGGTCATCCGCATCGCGGAATTCGCTTGGAACCGCTTCGAGCCGCGTGAGGGCGCGTTCACCTTTGCATTTTTCGATGCCTTTATGGATATCGCGCTGGAGGAGGGGATCAAGGTCATTTTCTGCACCCCCACCGCAACGCCCCCTGCGTGGATGAGCCACAGCTATCCCGAGATCCTCAATGCCGACGTTGACGGCGAGCTGATCCGCCACGGTATGCGTCGTCACTGCAATCTCAATTCGCCCAAATACCGCTTTTTCTCGGCACGTATCGCGGCCAAATTGGCAGAGCATTACAGCCGCTACCCCAATATCGTGGCGTGGCAGCTGGATAACGAGATCAACTGCGAGTGCTCACTGTACTATTCCGAAAGTGACCATAAGGCCTTCCGCGCCTGGCTGCAGGCACGCTTCGGTACGTTGGAGGCGCTGAACGCCGCCATCGGTGCGGAATTCTGGAACCAGACCTATACCGATTGGGAGGAGGTGCATCTGCCCCGCCGCACCAACCAAAAGGATAAGTGCAACCAGCATATGATGCTGCTGCAAAAGCGCTTCGTTTCGGATACCGTTATCGGGTATTTTAAGCTTCAGGCGGATGAGATCCGCAAATATTCCAAGGCGCCCATTACCACCAACGGTTTGTTCCCTTACATCGATTACCACCGCCTCACCGACGAGGTGCTGGATTTTATCACCTACGACAATTATCCCAACTTCCACTACGACCACAAGGCCGACGTTTCCAAGCAGAACGGTATGCGTGACCGCAACAATTCCTATAAGCTGACTCGCACGCGCGGCATCTCGCCGATCTTCGGTATTATGGAGGAGCAATCCGGCCCCGGCGGCTGGGTGATCGCGCGCAATTGGATGCAATCCGCACCCAAGCCCGGTCAGCTTCGCCTTTGGACGATGCAGACCATTGCGCACGGCGCGGATTACGTGGGCTATTTCAGATGGCGCACCTGCCCCTTTGGTACGGAGATCTATTGGCACGGTATCTTGAATTACGACAATCGTGACACCCGTCGCCTGCGCGAGATCGGAGAAACGCATCGGGATATTCAGAGGCTACAGGAGGTGTGCGGCAAGGAGTACGTTGCCGAGGTCGCGTTGCTGCGCGACTACGACAACGAGTGGGAGGCGGCTGAGGATGCGTGGCTGATGCAGATCGACAGACCGAGCTGTGACAATATCTTTAAGGCTTGCCAAAAGGCGCACGTTCCGTTTGATATGCGCTATATCAACGACGGGACCGACGCCGCCGAGCTTGCAAGATACAAGCTGGTCTTTTATCCCCATCCCGTGATCCTGACCGAAAAGCGCGCCGCCATGCTGCGTGCCTATGCCGAGCAGGGCGGCACGGTGGTGTTCGGCTGTCGCACGGGCTATAAGGATATCAACGGTGTTTGCCCGATGATGCCGATGCCCGGCTATGCCGCCGAGCTTTGCGGTGCAACCGTTGAAGAATTTACCTTTCTGAATGCATACGATGAAAAGCAGACCGCCGACGGTGTCAGCGCACCCGTATTCAACGACGTTCTGGAGGTGACCGACGGCGAGGTGCTGGCGACCTTTGATACCAATTATTATGCCGGCAAGCCCGCGCTGGTGCGAAAGGAGCTGGGAAAGGGCAGGGTGTACTATTTCGGTGCCACCTTTGCCGAGGATAACGTCCTTTCGCTTCTGAAGCGTGAGAATATTTCCGCGCCCTGCGGACTTGGGGAAGCGCTGGAGCTACCCGAGAGCGTGGAGCTTGCCGTGCGCGGCGAATACGCGTTTCTGCTCAATTATGAGCCGACGCCGGTTGAAATTCCTTGCAAGGCGGATTTTGACGAGCTGCTTGGCGGCGATGCCGTCGGGGATCGTCTCTGCCTGCCCGCTTACGGCGTTGCGGTGCTGAAGCGGCGCGTGCCATAATGTAAAAACCGAGAAAAAGCATACGTGGGGAGGCAAAATGCCTCCCCACGTTGTTCTTTTTTTGAAAAAAACCTAAAATTCAAAAAAGCTCTTGCAAAAAAAAGGCTTTTAGGTTATAATGTTAAGGTATATTATATTTTAAAAGAAAGGAGGCGAAGCGTTTTGTATCTGAAGTCATTGGAAATGCAGGGATTTAAATCCTTCCCGGATAAGACTAAGCTGGTGTTTGAGCGCGGTGCTACGGTTATCGTAGGCCCGAACGGAAGCGGTAAGTCCAATATTTCCGACGCAATGCGTTGGGTATTGGGTGAGACCTCATCCAAAAGCCTGCGCGGCACCAAAATGGAAGACGTTATCTTTGCGGGTGCCGATAGCAGACGTCCTATGGGCTTTGCAGAGGTTTCCGTTACCTTTGATAACACCGATGCAGAAAATCGGTTGGATAATCCCAACGACGAGGTCGTCGTGACCCGCCGTCGTTACCGTGCCGGCGAAAGCGAGTATTTTATCAACCGCCAGCCCTGCTTGCTGCGTGATATCCAGCAGCTGTTTATGAATACGGGCGTCGGTAAGGACGGCTATTCGATCATCGGTCAGGGTAAGATCGCAGAGATCATTTCCCGTAAGTCCGACGAGCGTCGCAGTGTGTTTGAGGATGCTTCCGGTATTGCGAAATACCGCCACGATAAGACCGAGACCGAGCGTAAGCTTGCTACGACCGAGGAAAATATGACCCGTGTCAACGATATTTTCCAAGAGGTCAGCGCACAGGTCGGCCCTTTGGAAAAGGCCGCTGAGCGCGCCAAGAGCGCCATTGAACTGATCGAGCAAAAGAAAAAGCTTGACGTTCAGCTTTGGATCTACGATTCCGATCGCCTGCGTAACGAGACTCAAAAGGCAGAGGAGAATTTCCGCAACAGCAGCTACGACCTGCAAATCGCACAAGAGGCGATCGACAACTATCAGGCGCAGAGCGAGCAGTTGTTTGAGGATTCTCAAAGCAACAAGGCCAAGGCTGCCGAGGTGCTGGATCGCATCCGCTCTCTGACGGATGAGAACCATAACCGCGACAGTCAGTATCAGGTTGCCGCAAATGCCATTGCCAATACCAAGGAGCGCATCGAGTCGGTCAAAAGCTCGGTCGCAAGCAGAGAAGAGCGTCTGGCCGCCGAAGAGGAAGAGGGCAATCGCCGTCAGCAGACCTGCGAGGAGCTGCAAAGAAAATGTGCCGAGCTTGAGGCCGAGCATACCAAAAAGGCCGAGGAAGCACAGGAGCTTGCAAACCGTGCTCTGACCATCGCAGGCGAGATCGCCACTGCGCTGGCAGATATCGACGTGCGCGAGACCGAGGCAATGGATATCAAGGTCCGTATGCAGGTCATCGAAAACGGCAAGCTGACCGACAGCGATAAGCACTCCACTATGGAAACGGAAATTGCACAATACCGTGCGATCTCCGACGAACTGCGTGGTCAGTGGGAGGCAAAGAATAAGGTGGTCGAGGGCTATGCCGCCCAGATCGTGACCGCCGAGGAAAAGATCGCCGCGTGCGATGAAAAGCTTTCTGCCTGCAACAAGCAGCTGCAGGAGCTGTTGGATGCCGAAAACGACTGTAAGGTGCAAAGTGATATCGCAACGCAGCGTATCAACGCCTTCCGCGCGATGGAAGAAAATCTGGAGGGCTTTGGTCACAGCGTCCGCTATCTGATGGAGGCCTATCACGCAGGCAAGATCACCGATGCGCAGGGGCGCAGATGCGGCAAGATCTACGGCCCGCTCTCTCAGCTGATCTCGGTTGAAAAGACCTACGTCACCGCGATCGAGATCGCATTGGCCGCCAATCTGCAGCATATTGTTGTAGAGGACGAGGCTGTTGCCAAGGCCGCATCCTATCACTTAAAGCAGGCACAGGCTGGCCGTGTCACGCTGTTCCCGATCTCGGCAATGCGTTCACAGACCCCCACTGCCGAAATGGAGGAGGCCAAGAAGTGCGCCGGCTATATCGGCGTTGCCTCCGATCTTGTTTCTTGCGAGGATAAATTCCGCGAGATCGTTGGCTCCTTGCTGGGCCGAACCGTGGTGTTTGATAATTTGGATCACGCCAACGATATGGCAAGAAAGACCAAATTCCGCGTCAAGGTCGTTACCCTTGACGGTCAGGTCATCAATGCAGGCGGTTCCTTTGTGGTCGGTTCTGTCAAGCAAAAGGGTGGCGTCCTGTCTCGCTCCAGTGAGATCGAAAGCCTTTCCGAAAAGCTCAAGGAGCTGGCAAAGCAGACCGAGGCACTGAAGAGCGAGCGCGCCGAGCTGGAAAAAGAGATCGACGACCTGTCCTTCGAGCGCTCGGATGCCGACGACCGCAGACAGCTGCTGGAATCGCTCCGTAGCTCCGAGGCTGCCGTGGCCGCACAGCATCAGGCAAAGCTGGATGCCAACGAGGCATTGATCGAAAAGATCGCCGGAGATTACGACACGCTTGCCCGTCAGCGCGCCGGCTATGACGAGGAGCTTGCCCGCCTGGCCCTGCGCGAGGAGGAGCTGAAAAAAGAGATCGCAGAGATCAGCGCACTGCGTGCCGATAAGGACGTCGAGCGCAATGGCGTGTTGGACGAAAAAACGGCCAAGGAAAACGAAATGACCGAGCTGTACATTGCCATCAGCGGTGTGCGCAAGGATATCGAGACCGCTACGCTCTATCGCGAGGAAAGCAACGCCCGTGCCGAGGAGCTGCGATCCGATATTCGCACACGCTTAGAGCAGATCGCCGAGATGGAGGAGCGCGTGCGCACCGACACCCTGCGTCAGGAGGCGAACCGTAACACCTTTGCCGAGGGAGAGCGCGTGCTGGCCGAGTTGAACGAGCAGCACAAGACCCTGCAGGAAAACGGTATGGTCTACGAGCAAAAGCTGGCCGCCGTCAACGCAAAGATCCGCGATAAAATGACCGAAAAAGAAAGATTTTCGCTGGCACACTCCAAAAACGAGGACAAGCTGCAAAAGCTGCGTGAGGAGCAGGATAATCTGACAAATAAGTTCCAAGAGAACTATGATATGACCCGTAACGAGGCGCTGGAGCTGGGATACGAGCTGCTGGAGCACGGTGAGGTGCAGGCCGCCCGCGAGCAGCAGATCAGCTGCCGCAACCGTCTGCGCGCCATCGGCAACGTGGACCTTGATGCCGTGGAAAAGTTCAAGGAGGTCAAGGAGCGTTACGACTATATGTCGGAACAGATCGCGGATATGACTGCCGCCCGCGACGATCTGCTTAAGATCATCAAGGAGCTGGAAATGCAGATGCAGGTGGCCTTTATGGAGACCTTTGAAAAGATCAACGTCAACTTTGATAAGACCTTTAAAGAGCTGTTTGGCGGCGGTACCGCAGAGCTTTCGCTTTCGGATCCCACCGACGTGCTGACCAGCGGTATCGAGATCAAGGCGGCCCCTCCCGGCAAGATCATCAAGAATATGACTTTGCTGTCGGGTGGCGAGCAGTCCTTTATCGCTATCGCACTGTTCTTTGCCATTTTGCAGGTCAACCCCACGCCCTTCTTTATCTTTGACGAGATCGAGGCGGCGCTGGACGAGGTCAACGTGGCGCGCTTCTCCGCTTACATCAAGCGCTATTCCACCGATACACAGTTTATTTTGATCACACACCGTCGCGGTACGATGGAGGCGGCCAACCGTCTTTACGGCGTGACTATGCCCGAGCGCGGCATCTCCAAGGTGCTGGCGCTGGACGTGTCCTCGATCCGCGGCAAACAGGAAGGAGACGACTGGAATGGGATTTTTGGCTAAGCTTCGTGCCGCCCTTTCTAAAACAAAAAAAGCCATTTTCGGCAGCATTGACTCGCTGCTCAAGATGTTCGTTCGCGTTGACGAGGATCTGCTTGAGGAGCTTGAGGAGCTGCTGATCACAGCCGACGTGGGCGTTTCTACCACCGAAGAGATCCTTGACCGCTTGCGTGAGGAGATCAAGGAGGGCAGATTAAAGGAGCCCGCTCAGATCAAGGATTGCCTCAAGGATATCATCACCGAGCTGATCGGAGAGGGCGATACCCTGCATCTTGATACGACCCCCTCTGTGGTGCTGGTCATCGGCGTCAACGGTGCAGGCAAGACCACGTCTATCGGCAAGATCTCCAAGCGGCTGAAAAAGGCCGGCAAAAAGGTCGTCGTGGCCGCAGGCGATACCTTCCGCGCTGCCGCCATCGATCAATTGGAGGTCTGGTGCGACCGCGCAGGCGTGGACATCATTCACCAAAACGAGGGCTCCGATCCCGCCGCCGTGGTCTTTGATGCCATTCAGTATACCAAAAAGAAAAACGCAGACGTGCTGATCATTGATACCGCAGGTCGACTTCACAACAAAAAGAACCTGATGGACGAGCTTGCCAAGATCAATCGCGTCATCTCTCGCGAACTGCCCGAGGCTTCTCGTGAGAATCTGCTGGTGCTGGATGCCACTACGGGGCAGAATGCCATTCAACAGGCCAAGGAATTCAGCAACGCAGCAGAGATCACCGGCCTTGTGCTGAATAAGCTGGACGGCACCGCCAAGGGCGGTATCATCCTGTCGATCCGTCGCGAGCTGGGCCTGCCCGTCAAGTTTGTTGGCGTTGGCGAAAAGATCGACGATATGCAGGAATTTGATGCTGCGGATTTTGTAGACGCGCTGTTTGATGTGGAAGATTGACGATATGAAAAAAGTTACCGTTGTATTGGCATCCCGCAACGCCCATAAGGTTGCGGAGCTGCAAAAGCTGCTGAACGAGCAGCTGGGAGATGTGATCGAGCTGAAGTCGCTGGATGACGTCGGGCTTTACGGCGAGATCGAGGAAAACGGCACCACCTTTGAAGAAAACGCTATGATCAAGGCGCGTGCTGCTGCCACGTCCGGCTTTATCGGGCTTGGTGACGACTCCGGACTTGTGGTGCCGGCGCTGAATATGGAGCCCGGCATCTATTCCGCCCGCTATGCGGGCGAGCACGGCAACGATGCCGCCAATAACGCATTGCTGCTGAAAAAGCTGGAGGGCAGGGGAGACCGCGAGGCGGCCTTTATCTGCTCGCTGTGCTGTGCGTTTCCGGACGGAAGCGCCCCCATCCGCGCTGTGGGCGCGGTAGAGGGCGAGATCCTGCTCAATCCCCGCGGCGAAAACGGCTTTGGATACGACCCGCTGTTTTGGTACGATCCGTTGGGTAAGACACTGGCCGAGATGACGGCCGATGAAAAAAATGCCATCAGCCATCGCGGTGCCGCCGTGCGGATGTTTGCACGTAAGCTGGCACGGCGCCTTGGCCTGATCGAGGACGATTTTTAACGAAAGAGAAGAGAATTATGCTGACAAGTAAGCAAAGAGCAATGCTGCGCTCTATGGCATCCAAAGAGGATACCATTATGCAGGTGGGCAAAAGCGGCGTGACCGAGACGATGGTCAAGACCGTTTCCGATGCACTGGAGGCAAGAGAGCTGATCAAAATGCGCGTGCTGGAAAACTCGGGCGAGGCCGTGCGTGACGTGGCCGAGCAGCTGGCCGAGGCCACCGAGTCCGAGGTGGTTGCCGTTATCGGCAAGTGCCTGATCCTGTACCGCGAATCTGAGACCAAAAAGAAGATCGAGTTATGCTGAACGGCATGATGCGCATTGGCATTTACGGCGGCACCTTTGCCCCCGTGCATCGCGGGCACGTGGCCGCCGCCAAGGCGTTTATAAAGCAGATGGAGCTTGATCTGCTGTACGTGATCCCTGCCGGGATCCCACCGCACAAGCAGATCGATGCCGCCGACGATCCCGCGCATCGCCTTGCCATGTGCGAGCTGGCCTTTGGCGGGATGAACAATGTGATCGTCAGCGATATGGAGATCCGTCGTGAGGGCAAAAGCTTTACCGTAGATACCCTGCGGGCGCTTTGCGCCGAGGATCGCCGTCTGTTTTTGCTGATGGGTACGGATATGATGCTGACACTGGATACGTGGCGAGAGCCGGAGGAGATTTTTCGACTGTGCTACCCCATCTATATCCGCCGTGAAAGCGATCCCATCCTGCAGGCGCAGATCATCAAAAAGAACGAGACGTATCTGCAAAAATACGGCAAGATCGCCCGTCGGCTTGTGGCCGACGTGATCGAGCTTTCCTCTACCGAGATCCGCGACCGTGTGAAAAACGGTCAAGAGATCGATAGTTTGGTGCCCGCCGCCGTGGCCGGATATATCCGCGAAAAGGGGCTGTATCGCAAGTTATGATCACCGCACAGATGCTAAACGGCCTGCGCGGCAGAATGGCGGCGCTGCTGTCGCCCTACCGTATGGCGCACACCCTTGGTGTAGAGGAGATGGCCGCACGGCTGGCTGCCCTTTATTGCCCTGAAAAGGAGCTTGTGCTGCGCGCTGCCGCGCTGCTGCACGACCTGACCAAGGAACTGAAAAACGGTGAGCAGCTTGCCATTTTTCAGGCTCACGGCGTAACGCTTCGTCCCGACGAGCAGGCCTCGCCCAAGGTGTGGCACGGTATGACCGCCGCCTTAGAGATCCCTGCGCGCTTTCCCGACTTTGCCGATCCGGAGCTGATCAAGGCCGTGCGTTGGCACTCCACGGGGCACGCGAATATGACCCTTTCCGAGGCCATCCTGCTTTTGGCAGATTATATTGAGGAGGGGCGCTCTTTTCCCGATTGCATCGCCCTGCGCAACCGCTTTTTTAAGGTAGAGCCTGCCGCTATGACGTTGCCCGAGCGTCGCCGTCATTTGCGTGACATTCTGCTGCTATCCTTTGACTACACTCTTTCCGAGCTTCAGGCCTCCGGCAGCTCCGTCTGTCTGGATACCCTTGCGGCGCGGGAGGATCTGAAAAATAGAAGTGAATTTTGAAAGGAACAATCATGGAAGACATTACCTTTGAGGGTTGGGAAAAGCTTTCTCCCCTGACTGATGCCGAATATGAAGAGGTCGCAGAGGCCATCCGCTTTGTGTTGGATGCCAAGCGCGGCCGCGATATTGCCGTTCTGCCCGTTGTGGGTAACAGCGACATTACCGATTGCTATGTGATCTCCAGCGCCACCTCCGGCACGCACGTCCGCGCTTTGGCGGGCGAGGTCGAGTTCCGTATGGGACAGCGTGGCCTTGTGCCCTTGCACACCGACGGCGGCGATCAGCGTGATTGGATGGTGGTAGATTTCGGAAACGTGATCGTACACATTTTTGACCGCGAGGCCAGAGAATTTTATCATCTTGACAAACTGTATGCGAACCCTGAGGGTGCCGCAAAGGAGGACTAATATGAAATACGACTTTGTTGCCATCGAGAAAAAATGGCAGGACAAGTGGGAACAGGCGGGCATTTTCCACGCTGCCGATCACAGCGAAAAGCCCAAATTCTACGGCCTTGTAGAATTCCCTTATCCCAGCGGAGCAGGTATGCACGTTGGCCACATCAAGGCTTATGCGGGTCTTGAGGTCATCAGCCGTAAGCGCCGTATGCAGGGATACAACGTGATGTATCCTCTCGGATTTGACGCTTTTGGTCTGCCCACCGAGAACTACGCTATCAAAACCGGTATCCACCCCAGACAAGTAACGGATAAGAATATCGCTCGCTTCTCTGAGCAGCTGAAGCGCGTGGGCTTTTCCTTTGACTGGCCCCGTGTGGTGGATACCACCGAGGAAAAGTATTATAAGTGGACCCAGTGGATCTTCCTTAAGATGTTTGAAAACGGCTTGGTGTTCCGCGATACCGCGCTGGTCAACTACTGCCCCAGCTGTAAGGTGGTGCTGTCTAACGAGGATTCTCAGGGCGGCAAGTGCGATATCTGCCATAGCGATATCGTGCAAAAGTCCAAGGACGTTTGGTATCTGCGCATCACCAAGTATGCCGACAAGCTTCTGGAGGGTCTGGAGGAGGTCGATTATCTCCCCAACGTCAAGCAACAGCAGGTCAACTGGATCGGACGCAGCACCGGTGCGTTCGTTGATTTCTCTGTAAAGGGTGTTGACGAAAAGCTCCGTATCTATACCACCCGCCCCGACACCCTGTTTGGTGTAACCTTTATGGTCATGGCCCCCGAGCATCCTATGCTTGAAAAGTACCGTGACCGCATCACCAACACAGAAGCGCTGGATGCTTATCGCGAGGAATGCACCAAAAAGACCGAGTTCGAGCGTACGCAGATGAACAAGGATAAGACCGGCGTTCGCATCGAGGGCCTTTGCGGCATCAACCCCGTCACCGGCAAGGAGATCCCGATCTATATTTCCGATTACGTGATGATGGGCTACGGCACCGGTGCCATTATGGCAGTGCCTGCACACGACGACCGTGACTATGCCTTTGCCAAAAAGTTTGGCATCGATATCGTAGAGGTCATCAAGGGTGGCGATATCTCCAAAGAGGCCTATGCCGGTGACGGCGAGATGGTCAACTCCGATTTCCTCAACGGCATTTGCGAGAAGAAGATCGCCATTGAAAAAATGGTCAAGGTGCTGGAGGAAAAGGGCATTGGCGAGGCCGGTGTGCAGTATAAGATGAAGGATTGGGCCTTCAACCGTCAGCGTTACTGGGGCGAGCCCATTCCGATCGTGCATTGCGTCAAGTGCGGCATGGTCGCCGTTCCTTACGAGGAGCTGCCGCTGCGCTTGCCCAATATGGAGAATTTTGCTCCCGGTGAGGGCGGCGAATCTCCCCTTGCTAAGATCGAGAGCTTTGTCAATTGCAAGTGCCCCAAGTGTGGCGGCGCTGCCAAGCGCGAGACCGATACGATGCCCCAGTGGGCAGGCTCCTCTTGGTATTTCCTGCGCTATATCGATCCGCTGAACGACGATTGCCTGGCCGATCCCGAAAAGCTCCGTTACTGGCTGCCCGTTGACTGGTACAACGGCGGTATGGAGCACGTGACGCGACACCTGATCTACAGCCGCTTCTGGCACAGATTTTTGTATGACATCGGCGTAGTTCCTACCAAAGAGCCTTATGCCAAGCGTACCGCACAGGGCCTGATCCTTGGTCCTGACGGTCAAAAAATGTCCAAATCCCGCGGCAACGTGGTCGACCCCTTGAACGTGGTTGACGAATTTGGCGCCGATACTCTGCGCGTTTATATTCTGTTTATGGGCGATTACGGTGCTGCAGCACCTTGGTCCGAGAGCAGTATGCGTGGCTGCAAGCGCTTCCTTGACCGTGTTTCCGGCCTCGCTGAAAGGGCCAAAGGCAATGGCGTGACCAAGGAGCTTGAGGCCCCCTTCCACAAGACCATCAAAAAGGTGACCTCCGATATTGAGGAGATGAAATTCAATACCGCCATCGCCTCTATGATGGAGCTGATCAACGAGATCGATAAGGTCGGCAGCATCACGGTGGACGAGGTCAAGACCTTTGCTGCTATGCTGTGTCCCTTCGCTCCCCACCTTTGCGAGGAGATCTGGGAGGCCCTTGGAGGCAAGGGCTTCTGCTCGATGGCAGAGTGGCCGAGCTTTGACGAGGCTAAAACGGTATCCGATACCGTAGAGATCGCCGTACAGCTGTGCGGAAAGCTGAAGGCTGTTGTGGCAATGCCCGCAGGCGCCTCTCGCGAGGAGATGGCTGCTCTTGCTAAGGCCGATGCACGCGTGGCCGCCGCTTTGGAAGGCAAGACGGTCAAAAAGGAGATCGTGGTTCCCGGCAAGATCGTGAACTTTGTCGCAGTATAACCATCGCAATACGGCGTTGCTCCTCAAAAGCGGCTCGACGTAGGTTACTACGCCTTCGCCTTGCTTTTTGCGGTGCGCCTTGTCTTGCTTGGTTCTCCTGCACCAAGAGAAGCGTGGCGGGGGTATAACCGTCGCAATACGGCAGTTTCTCTCGCACCAAGGGGGAGAGCCGTGCGTTGATTTTGCCGCGATCTAAGCGGCATTTGGCGCAGGGGAGGGGCTTGCTCCTCCCGCAACGCCTACCTTCACCAAAAAAATCTTCCAAAATTTTAAAATAACTCTTGACACGGGAGTTAAAATCGTGTATAATATCATAGTACGCTATCTGCGTATCGAAAGATTAGTTTGTCACCGCGAGGGGAGGGATATAGAACATGGCAGAAGTAAAGCTGAAAGAGGGCGAAACCCTTGACAGTGCTCTGCGTCGCTTTAAGCGTCAGTGCGCCAGATCCGGCGTTCTTGCCGAACTTCGCAAGAGAGAGCATTACGAGAAGCCCAGCGTAAAGCGTAAGAAGAAGTCTGAAGCTGCACGCAAGCGTAAGTATAAATAATCATTGCGAAAAGAAAAGAGCCGCTAACGCGGCTCTTTTCTTTTTCTCTCAAAAAGGACAGGACACAACAGCGTCCTGTCCCTTTGCTTTATTCCGTTTCCTCGGCAGCGGGGGAGTCGGTTAGGTCGTCCGCCGCAAATGCCTCGGAACTATAGGCATCTTCGGTGCTTGATAAGGCTTCGTCAAGCTCGCGCTCGGCTTGCTCAATGGAATCCAGCTCCATCTGTATCTTAAGCTCGTGCACTTCCTTTTTGCGCTCCTCCTCGGGAGAGGGCTCGTCGCTTTGCGCCGCTTCGGCCTCTTTTTGGCCCGCCTCGGTGGTATCCTTGGGGATAAGGCCCAAATATCGCAAAACCACAGGGATCCACGTATAGGCAAAAAAGCCGGCCGCAAACAACGCGATGGCCCAGATCATCTGCGGGCCCGAGAAATGCGCCTTAAAGTTAGAAAAATCATCCCACACACACTTTTTCAGCACGATCAGTGGGGCCACACAGACCATGGCGTAGTTAACGCAATGCAGTTGGCGGGGAAAGCGCTTTGTTAAGTAGCGGATTCCCTTGGAAAGAAGGAAGGAACCAAGACCATAGCCCACAACGTAGGCAAGGAACAAAAACAGACGGGCGGGAACGGTGATCAGCAGGATCGGATTGCCCATCAGGTCGATCAGGGCGAAATAATAGCCCATTGCCATCAGTGTTACGGCAAAATCCACACCGGGGATCACAAGCGTTGTAGAGGTCAGCATGCCGACAACAAGCATGGTGATATAGTCACCGGGAAAGCTGATATCGGTAAAGATCAAGTCCTGCTCGCCCCCCACAAACAGGGCGTACAAAAGAAAGATGCCGGCTACCAGTATCATGACCACCCAGTTAGAGGGCTTTTTAAAATCGTGGCGAGTTTCCACGGTCATACGCGGTATAGTACCGATCAAAAAGCCGAGAACAGCGGCGATCATAGGGATGGGAAAATTGGCGTAGATCGTGTTAACGGCAATGGTGCCGCCAACAGCGCCAAGCGCATATCCCGAAATCAAGATCGCCAAAAACGCGATGCTCTGTTTGGGCTGCTTTAAAATATGGCTGATGGCATAGATCATATCATAATAGACCAAAAAGATCAGCGCAATGGTGCTGGCGCTAAGGCCGGGGACGGCAAGGCCGCAAAAACCCATTAAAATGGCGATTAAAAATAGAGAAAGCTTGCTTTTGTGATTGTTCATGTGACCTTTCCGCTGCCTGTGACGACAATACTTGTGTTCATTAAGCAAAAGCATAGCGTAATTATGTGAATATACTGTGACGGGAGCGCCTTTGTTACAATAATTTAAAAAAGAAGCCGCCTCAACGGCGGCTTCTTTGTGTTTAAAATTCAGCTTTGGGCAGCACGCTCATACGCAAGGAGGTGCAGCCATAAGGGATCAGGCGCATTTTTTGTGCTGCGCCAACGGCACGGCGGCTATCGGGTACAGCCTTGCAGTGAGCGTGCTCCTCTCCCCATTCCACGGGGGCAAGCTCGGCCTCAAGTGCCACGGGGGAACCCTCGGGAGAGAACAGGAACGCCGCATCGGGTTCGCTTTCCGTATAGATAAAGCGATCGCTTGCAAATCCAAAGGCAAAGGGCGTTGTGGGCAGGATCTCATAGTCGCAATAGGGAAATTTACGCATCACGCCGTTTTTTTCATATTCCAAGCGGTGCCATTCCTCGCCAATGGGCAGGGCGTAAAGCAGAGGGCCACGCTTAACGCTGAACATACCCTCGTAGCCCTCGGTCATTTCGGTGGAAAATTCCAATTCAACGGTCACGGTCTGCTCGCCCTCCCACGTGTGGTCAATGACAAAAAACTCGCCTACGGGTGCGATTTTTCCGTTCACGGTGGCCGCTTTGGCAAAGCCGGGGATACGGATCGACAGTGGGAATGCCACAGGTGCATCGGTGCGCACGGTATAGGTCAACGTGTTGCGGAAGGGATAGCGGGTATCCAGCTCTACGGTGACCGCTTTGCCGTCGATCTTGGTGGAAACAACGGCGGGAACAAGCAAAGCAGAGGCAATGCCACGCTCGGTCCTCATAAAGGAAGAAAGCGCCAATTTCGGCCAGCCCTGGCCCATATTGGCGGTACAGCAGCCAAACTCCGGCTCCAGACCAAAGAGGTGGGCCTCGCCCTTGTTGGTGGTGAACTGGATAGCCTCGCGAGGGGTGATACGGCAGGAGATCTGATTGGCCATCTGATCATACTGGTGGCTCCACATATCGGGAGAGCAGGTGGCGGGCAGTGCGTTAAAAGCAAGGAACTCGGCGCGGTCACCCCAAATGGGGTTGGCTGTGATCGACAGCATCGTTTCGTAAGAGAACATCGTTTCCACTACGGCGCAAAGCTCGGTGCCCTGAATGGGAGAGCGCCCGGCAAGGCACTCGTCACCTGAAAAAATGCCGTAAGGCTGCCCGTGGGCACCAAGCAGCTTTGAAAGAGCTTGGTTTACAAATGCTTCGGGATCCTCGCCGGTGCGCAGGCTGTACAGGGCGCGACTTTTCAGCATCATACCCTGATTAACCACGTGGTGTAGAAAATTCCATGCATGGGGTCTGGGCTTGCTGTAATGCCAATTTTCAAATACGTTGCGCCAATCTACGCCCATAGAGGCCATTTTGTCGCAAAGCCCGATGATCCATTCCTCGGGGTACCACTCATACAGACGGTACAGCGCAAACAGGATCTCAAACCAGCGGGCAGCGCCCCAACGCAGGATCATGCAGGTGTCGGTGTGCTTATCAAATTGCTTCATCGTGCGATACAGCACGTCGGGGATGCGATCGTCGCCGGAGCAGTCGTACCACAGCACCAGCACCTTGGAAATCAGGATCAGCGCCCAAGTGTCGTAATTGGTGCGTTTTTTGTCGTCACAGGGGCACAGCCAGCCGTCGGGGCGTTGGCGTGCGATAATGGCATCAATGTATTTTTTTGCGCGGGCGATCATATGCTTGTCCTCAAGCAGATAAGCAAGCGGGATAAATCCGTCCAACCAATAGGGAACACGCTCCCAAGCCTCATGTGCACCGCCGATCCAACTGCTGTCGGCCACGTCAGGCCACACGCTGTCAAGGTGGCCTACAAGACCCTCGGCTTCAATTTCAAGCTGGCGGCGCATCCAGCCGCGGGGCTTGAGCTCTTTGGCGGTAAAGGGCTTTAATTGAAAAGACTTTATTGTAGACATTTTGGAACTCCTTTTCCGTTTTCTACGTTCATTATATCGCTTTCTCATAGCAAAAGCAATGAAAAAAACATATAAAAGGTGAAAAAATCCGATATGCGTACTTATTGCGGAATGGCTACAAGGTCAATATCCCAAGCAGGCGCGCTGCACTCTCTTGTCAAAAACAGGTGGTATTGGGGGGCGATCTCCGCCAACTTCAGCGGGATCTCAAACAGATCTGCACTGCGGTGATATAATGCGATGCGCAAAATAGGCGCGTGTGTGCGGATCAGCTCGACCGAGCCTTGCAGGGCCTCTACTTCGGCGCCCTCTATGTCAAATTTGACGTAATCCACAGGGCGACCACCAAGTAGCGCATCGGGGGTCGAGGTCGCTACCGTTGTGCGTGCGCGCCCCGTGCAAAGCCCGGCGTTGCGATTTCCCGAATCGTCAAACGCAGCCACCCCCACGTGGCCGCAAACCGCCACCTGATGACATTCTACTGTGCAGCCGGCCACGCCCTTGCTCCAATCACTTAACTTGCGGAAATTTCTGCGATCCGGCTCTGCTGCAAGAATAAATTGAACAGGGAAGCGCGCAATAGCGTCTCTTGCGCTGTCCCCGTTATAGGCGCCGAAATCGGCGATTCGCATAATGGATCTGTTGCTTTCTGCCACGTGATCCCACGCGCTTTTTTCGCTGACAGCGGCCATCAGGTCACGGTAGCGGCCCGTTATGCGAAACTCTATGATCCTGTCAAAAAGCGTGCGAGAGGCCTCGTCACAAAGCAAGGATCTGGCGGCTTCAATGCGTTCCTTTTGCGCAGTCAAGGATGCCCTTTCAAAAAATGCACCTCCGCAGACCGGCATATCGGGCACCAACAGCTCATAACTGCGATCGACCTCTTCAAATAACGCCAAAACCTCGGGCCGAGAGGAACCGAATGCCAGCAAGATCACGCATTCTCCGGGGGCATATTGGGCTTTGATGTCAGAATAGGAGCGTACGGACATTCCGCGAAACAGATTACCTCGCGCAAAGCCGTCACTGGCAAAAACGCCTGCGGCAGGGATGTTCCGTTTTTCCATTTCATCAAGGATCTTATCTGCGCCGTTTCCCATACCGTAAAGCAATATGGGGCGTGATTCTTCCTTCAACCGTTCAAAAAGATCTTGTGTGTATTCCTTCATATCTTGTCCTTTAAAAACAGGGGCGCTCGTTAAACGGCGCCCCTTAGTGATGAGTTTTAGGCCATCTGCTCGGGCAGCTTTTTGCCACCAAGCAAATGGAAATGCAGGTGCTTTACGCTCTGGCAGCCGTCCTCGCCGCAGTTGGTCAATACGCGGTAGCCGTTAACAAGCCCCTCAGCCTTCGCGATCTCGGGAATAGCCTCAAAGATCTTGGCTACGTAAAGGCTGTTTTCGGCGTTGATCTCGTCAGCCGAGGCAACGTGCGCCTTGGGTACGATCAGCACGTGGACAGGGGCCTGCGGATTGATATCGCGAAAGGCGTAAACGTATTCGTTTTCATAAACCTTTGCAGAGGGGATGGTGCCCTCAATGATCTTGCAGAACAAGCAATCCATAGCGGCCTCCTTATTTTACAAATTCCTTAAAGATGGCAGAAAGTGCGACTTCATAAGAGTCTTCGTCTACACCCAAAATGATGTTCAGCTCGCTGGAGCCCTGATCGATCATGCGGATGTTGACGCCGGCAGCGGAAACGGCATTGAACACACGTGCCGCGGTGCCCTTGGCCTTTACCATACCGCGACCCACCACGGCGATCAGGCACAGACCGTCCAAGATCTCTACGTGATCGGCACGCACAAGGCGGCTGATAGAGTTGATGATGCGCTCGCGGCGTCCCTCAAGAGCCTGCGTAGATACGATAATGCTCATCGTATCAATGCCGGAAGGAAGGTGCTCAAAGGAAATGCCGTGATCCTCCAGGATCTCCAGCACGCGGCGGCCAAAGCCAACCTCGGAGTTCATCATATCCTTTTCAATGTGGATGACAGAAAAGCCCTTTTTACCTGCAACACCGGTGATGATGCGGCGTGCGTCATAGCCGGTGGCATTGGAAACGATCATAGTGCCCGCATCACCGGGGGCGTTGGTGTTTCTGATGTTGATCGGGATATCGGCATAGCGCACGGGGAAGATCGCCTCGTCGTGCAGTACCGTAGCGCCCATATAAGAAAGCTCGCGAAGCTCGCGGTAGGTGATGGTCTCAATGGGGGGAGGATTATCGACCACGCGGGGGTCGGCCATCAAAAAGCCGGAAACGTCGGTCCAGTTTTCATACAGGTCGGCTTTGGCGGCACGGGCAACGATAGAGCCGGTGATGTCAGAGCCACCGCGGGAGAAGGTTTTGATGGTGCCGTTGGGCATTGAGCCGTAAAAGCCGGGAATAACGGCATATTCGTACTTTTTCAGCTCCTCGGCAAGGATGGTGTTGGTGCGCTCTTCGTCAAAGGTGCCGTTCTCGCGGAAAAAGATCACGCTTTCGGCATCGATAAAGGAAAAGCCCAGATATTTTGCCAGGATCAAGCTGTTCAGGTACTCACCTCTGGAGGCGGCGTAGTCACGGCCGGAGGCGTGCGACATAGCATTTTTCACATAGGTCAGTTCACCGGAAATGTCAAAGTCAAGGCCCAGATCCCTGATGATACCGTTGTAGCGGTCACGAATGTTGTTGTAATAAGCGTCAATGGCATCGGCGGGGTCGTGTGCTTTTATCATTTCATAGCAATGATACAGCATATCGGTGACCTTGATGTCATCCTTAAAGCGCTTGCCGGGGGCAGAGGCTACGACATAGCGGCGGGAGGGGTCGGATTTGATGATCTCCGCAACCTTTTTGAACTGTTCTGCATCGGCCAGCGAGCTGCCGCCGAATTTTACAACCTTAGTCAACATAAAAAACTCCTTGAGCTACTAAAATGTTCAAAATTGAATTATATTTTATTATAAGATTAAAATGGGGGATGTGTCAAGGGGTACGCGGCATTTTTTTGAAAATTAATTACAAATTTTGACGCGAAAGTACGTAGGTGTTGACAATTTGTCGTTTCAATGCTATAATAATGCGGTATCCGATACAAAGGGGGAACTAAAAATGCTTTTACACGTTACGCATCAAAAAAGATGCATAGCCGCATTGCTTGCCGCTCTTTTGCTGATCTGCGCTTTTGCGATCACGATTGGAGCCGAGGAAAGCACACAGCCCACAGAGAAAAGGATCTCGCTGGTCTATAACGGCGACGAGGTCATCGATCTTACCAAACATTTCGAGCACGTTGATGGTGCCGTCTACACGTGTGCGCCCAATTCCGGTGTTGAAGAGCATTTTGAATTGAATGGCACGGGTCTTGTTGTCAAGGTGCCGGGCGGCTTTCGTATAGAGCAAGACGTCAATGGCGTCAAGCAGCGCGTGATGCTGTTTGTGCAGCGTGTTTTAACGGTTTCCGTTAAGGATCAGGCCATGGGGGTCGGAAAGCTGCCTGTTTCATCTGTAGAGGGCATTGCTGCAGCGGGACTTGCAGAGGGACATACCGTGGCTGCTGTGGAGCTGTCTGTCGCGCCTGCTGAGATCATTGGCTTTCACGACCGTATCACGGTCAAGGCGATCACCGTTACAAGCGGTGAGGAAGATGTGACCGACCAGTACCGCGTGGAAAGCGTGGATGGCGACCTTCACAGCTTTTCTACCGAATGGGGCAACGACGAGGGGCAGCACTTCCACGTCTGCTCTGCTCTTACTTGCGAGCTGCAGTTCAATGCAGCACCGCACGATTTCAAGGCTGATTGTGACGGATTTTGTGACGTATGCCTTTTGAAGCGTGATGCCGCCGAGCATAGCTGGAGCAGTGCTCTGATCACCAAGGAGGCCACCGAAGAAAGCGTTGGCGAGCGCATTTACATCTGCCGCTATTGCGATGCCGTGCGCACCGAGGTCATTCCGCTGGTCGAGCCCGTTTCTGTCGGTGTTATCATTGCCGTGGTCGCTATTTGTGCGGCTGTCTTTGGGGTGCTGGCCTATTTTGCGGTGCGTGCCCTTATGCGTGATCCTGCCGGCAAGTCCGAATAAATCCAAAAGCAAAAACATATCATAAATATACTGCAAAGAGGATGGAGAGCATTTAAACTCTCCATCCTCTTTGTTTATCTCTGTTTTTTGTCCCGTTGGGGGGTTAAATCTGAATATCGGCGGGCTTATAGGCAGCGGAATAGGCGTGCTTGCCGCTTGCGTCCTTGACCTCAAAGCGGAAATAACGCCCAAAGCATTCGGGGCGGTAAGCAAAGCGCGCTTCGCATACGGGGCCGTCTGCGTTGGTGCCCTTGTGATTGCAATAACGCCCCTCGCTCATCATCGTAATGCTAACAGCAGGGGAGGTCTTGATCACGATCTCGCCATTCTCAATATAAAGCTCCTTGATCTCGGGGCCGTTCGATGCATAGCAGTCGCCGCGCTTATATGCGGCGATCAAGGCGTCGTAGGAAAGCTCCGGGGCCTTGATCATCGTCCAGGCGTGGCCAAGATCCCAAGTGTTGTGATTATCGTCACCACCGTTGGGGACGATGCTCATTCCTGCGCGCAGCATCTGCTCGTAGTGGATAGAGGTGTTGTCGTTGAGAATGCGACAGCCACCGTTGATGGCTTCAATGGCAAACAGACCGTCCAGCCCCACGTAGTCGGCAGGCCCCTGCAAAGACCACTGGGGGTGATTGTAGGTCACAAGAAATCCACCGGCACTGACGTCCTTGATAAATTGGTTGACCCAATTCTTGTCATATTGCGTGGCATCGATCGTGTCATTGGGGTCAAAAACGCCTTTTTCCTTTGCCCAACGGCGGGCGTCACCGGGCATAGAGGGGTTCTCGGTGTAATAGCGCGGCATCCTGCGGATATCCTGCCGTTCGGCAACCATATTCAGGTGGTAGACCGGCATAAAAATACCGGTGCCCTTGGTGATATCCTGCTTAATGGCCACCTCATAGCCGTGCAGCGCAATAAAGCCTTCGTCGCACAGCTCCTCGTGGCCGATCAGCACCTCGTGATCGGTATAGCAAACGGCACTGTATCCGTGGGATTTGTACCAATCCTTGACTGCCTCAGGGGACATATGACCGTCCGAAATATCGGTGTGGCAGTGCATATTGACCTTGTAAAACTCACCCCGTTCGGGGATCAGATCGTATTTCATAGCGTTAAAAGCCTTTCTGTTCCTTGTGTTTTTGCTCTTCCAGATAGCGCTCGGCCTGGGTATTAAACAACAGGGCATATTTGCCGTTTCGCTCCATCAGCTCGCGGTGATTGCCCTCTTCTGCAACGCGGCCGTTTTCCAGTACAACGATCTTGCTGGCAACGGTAGCGCTGGATAGACGGTGCGAAACAAAAATGGCGGTCTTGTCTCCTCGCAGCTCGTCAAAGCGCTCAAAGATCTCCTTTTCGGCAAGAGGATCCAATGAAGCAGTGGGCTCGTCCAAAATCAAAATATCAGCATCGCTGTAAAAGGCGCGCGCTACCGACAGCTTTTGCCATTGGCCGATCGAAAGCTCTGTGCCGTCTCGGTCAAAATAGCGCATCAACTGGGTCTCATAGCCGTGCTTCAGGCCCTCTGCCACGTGGTCGGCACCCGATTGAGCTGCTGCCCGTTGCAGGGCTGTTCCGTCATCGGCCTTTTTTAAATCACCAAAGCGGATGTTGTCGGCAAAGCTGACCGCGTATTTTCCAAAGTCCTGAAAGATCAGGCCGTAAAGGCGGTAAAGCTCTTTGACGTCATAGTCACGCAGATCCTTGCCATCCAGCAGGATCTCGCCCTCGGTGGGGTCGTAAAGCCTTGTCAGTAGCTTGATCAGCGTGGTCTTTCCCGCACCGTTCAGGCCAACCAAGGCCACGGTCTCGCCCGGGCGCAGGGTCAGATTGATGTCGTGCAATACGGGGCGGTCGGTGCCGGGATAGGAAAAGCCGACGTGGCGCAGCTCGATGGTGTGCGCAATGCCGCGGCTTGGCAGAGCGGGGGGATCGATGCGCGGGATCACTGTAGGCTCCTCACGCAAAAAGGATAGCAGGTTGTCAATAAACAGGGTGCCCTCGTAGATGGTGGCCGATGTGGTGATCAGCGTTGCCACTCCTGAGGCGATAGAGGTCAGCGCACCGGTGTAAAGTGAGTAATCACCGATCTGATATTCGCCGTTGAATACGCCCCAAGCGATCATCGCAAAGAATACGCAATTGACCACAGAGGTCAGGATCGCCAACAGGATCTGCCACAGATTTTCGCGGATGATCAGCCCCTTCAGTCCCTTGTAATAGCGCTCAAATACCGTATCATAGCGGTCGATCAGCTCATCGCCCAGATCAAAGATGCGGATCTCCTTTGCCAGATCCTTGTTGACTGCGAGGTCAGAAAAATAACTCATTTGTCTGCGGTCAGAGGAGCGGCGGCGGATATAAGAAAAGGTGCGTCGGCGGTAAACGAAATTGATGATGGTAGAAGGGATCGAAACCACGATCATGATCAGGGTCGCCAAGGGAAGGGCCTGTCCCAAAATGATGATGTAGCCCACAAGTGAGATCAGCGCACTGATCACGTCAAAGGTGGAGTTCAAAATGTTGATGGGGCGGTTCCCGGCCTCGCGGTTGGCGTTTTCCAGCTTTTCGTAAAAGCCGGGCAGATCAAAAGAGGCCAGGTCAAGCTCCTGCGCCTTGCGCATAATGCGGATGCGCACGTGGCGCACCACGCGCTCTCCCGCAATGCGGTTGACTGCATGGGACAAGCGCCCTACCACCTTGGAAAGGATCTTGTAAATAAAGAACCAGATCAAAAGCAGCAGCACCATCGAGCCCCAAAAGGCGGTCTTTTCAAAGTGCTTGCCCAGCGCGGTCTCGGTGATCACGCCCTGCAGCTCGTTTAGGATCTCTTTAGAGAGTAGCGCGCCCACAAGGGGCATCAGACCGTTGAACAGAGCCACAAAGGACATCAAAAACAAAAATATGGGACCGCTTTGCCACACTAAACTGAAAATATAGAAAAGGCGGCCAAAAAAACCGCCAAGCAGCCGCGTAAGATAGCGGGGCAGCTCCTTGACAGAGCGCGGTGGCGGAAGTCTGTCATATTGGTATTGTCCCGGAGGCGTGGGGGAGATCGGCATAGGCGCGACTCCTTTCCTGTTGATTTTATTTATTATAACATAATTTCGTGTCTTGTGCAAGATTTTTTCACGATATGCTTGATTTGGAGAAGATTTAATGCTAAAATAAGGTATAACCCTTGAAAGTGAGGAAAAACGATGGCTGCATATTTTTTGCCGGCAGATATCCTTCTGCCCGATTTTAATAAAATAAACGGCACCGCGTGGTCGGTGGTCGCCTGCGATCAGTATACCAGCGAGCCCGACTATTGGCAAGAGGTAGAGGGCAAGATCGGAGAGACGCCCTCTACGCTGCGTATGATCCTACCGGAGGTCTATCTTGATGAAAGTGAGGAGCGCGTGCCCGCTATTCATGCCGCGATGGAGCAATACGAAAAGGACGTGCTGCTGCGGCACCCGGGCAGTATGATCTATCTGGAGCGCACCCAATCCAACGGCAGGGTGCGCCGCGGTCTGATCGGCGTGATCGATCTGGAGCAATACGATTATAACAAGGGCTCCTGCTCCTTGATCCGTGCCACCGAGGGGACTGTGCTTGAGCGCATTCCGCCAAGATTGGCCGTGCGCCGCAACGCGATGCTGGAGTTGCCCCACGTTATGCTGCTGATCGACGATCCCGAAGGGACGGTGATCGAGCCCATTGCCGCCCGTGCCGAAACGCTTGAAACCGCCTACAGCTTTCCGTTGATGCAGAAGGGCGGCTCGGTGGTGGGCCGTGTGGTGGATAGTGTTGGCATTGGCCGCATCACCAATGCGTTGGAAAAGCTGATCGCGCCCGACCGCATCCGCGCAAGATACGGAGAGGGGGTCGCCCCCTTGCTGTTTGCGGTGGGAGACGGCAATCATTCCTTGGCAACAGCCAAGGCTGCCTACGAGGAGATCAAGGCCGCCCACGGAGAAAGCGCCCTGTTCCACCCCGCTCGCTATGCGCTTGTCGAGGTGGTCAATCTCCACGACGAGGCGCTGCACTTTGAGCCCATCTATCGCGTGATGTTCAACGTCGATCCGGATGACGTTTTGGCAAATCTGGAGAAATATTCCTTCGAATTGAGCGGAAGCTCCAAGCCTCAGCAGGCGCGTTTCCTATCCGCCGGCAGACGTGGCACCATCCACTTCGGCGCGCCGTCCGAGCAGCTTGTGGTCGGCACGCTGCAAGCCTTTATTGACGGGTATCTGGCCGAGCATCCCGAGGCTTCGGTGGATTATATCCACGGCGCCAAGAGCGTCGAGGCACTGGCAATGCGCGAGCGCTCGGTCGGTTTTTTGTTTGCGGGTATGGAAAAGGACGAGCTGTTTTCCGCCGTTATGCGTGACGGCGCCTTGCCGCGCAAGACCTTTTCAATGGGAGCCGCTGCCGACAAACGCTTTTATCTGGAGTGCAGACGGATCCGCTAAAAATAAAAGCTCCGCCCCACGTGATTTCACGGGGGCGGAGCTTTTGCGTTACAGTAGGATAAAGCCAACCACAGAAAGGATCAGGCAGATCAAAACAGGGGGGTCAAGAAGGGCATCCAGCGTGGTATAAAACTGCACGTTATAGGGCACGCTTCGGCGTGGATCGCGTCGCCCGCTTTGCTCACGCAGGCGGTAGATGCGCGCGCCCGTTCCAAAGAAAATGACAAGCGAGAGCAGCAGCACCACTGCAAGCGAAAACACAAAAAGGGCCGTGCCGCCGGTGATGCGATAAAAGGCGTTGAGGTAGGATTGGCCAAACAGCGAAAACACGTTATAGCAAACGTGCAGCAGGATGGTGGCGATCAGCGAATCGGTGGCATACAGCACCAGCGCAAGCAGCAAGCCGGAAAACAGATAAACAGGCAGATTGCGCAGATCAAAGTGGCACAGGGCAAACAGCAATGCGCTCATCAGGGCGCCGCGCACTGCACCGCGCCGCTCGTATTCGGTGATCACGATCCCGCGGAAGAAAAGCTCCTCCAGCACGGCGGGGGCGATCGCCAGTATCAAAACCGACATCACGGTGTCAAAGGTGCCTCCCATGCCAAGCCCCTCAAAAGCGGTGGCGCTGTTACCAAGCGTGCTTGTGCCGTCAAAGGGGAGGGATAACAGCATACAGCCTGCCAGCATCGCAAAAAATGCCGCGATCAAAAATGGGATCTGTGTGGCGCGCGGTGCCCTCAAGCGCAATGCGCGTGTATAGCCGTTGCCGCGAATGCTCCAAAAAACAACCGTTGGCAGCAGCAGTGTGACCGCGATGGGCAGCAGCTTGAACCAATAGGTGGCGGGCAGCGAAAAACGATCAAACAACAGGTGAGAAAGAAATAAAAGTGCGAAAACGGCAAGAAGCGGGTAGCCCACGATCAGCCGTTCGCGGCGATAGCGCGGACGCTCCGGGATCAGGTTAGCCATAGATCGCAATTTCTCCTTTCTCTGTCAATATGTGATCGACCTTTTGGTCGTGTGCCTCGTTGGGCAACGTGTCAAATACCAAGCGGTCGTAAACGGGGAACAATGTGGTTCCCTCAAAGCTTGATAAAAAGCGGTCGTAAAAGCCGCCGCCATAGCCAAGGCGTGTTCCGTTCCTGCCTGCAGCAAGCCCCGGGAGCAGGCAAAGCGTTCGTGCCGTTGCGTGCGCAAGCGGCGCATCGGGTGTGGGTGCGGGAATGCCAAACCGGTCCGGGGAAAGGTCGTTTACCCCCTCAACGGTATGAAAAAACATCTCTTTTCCCACGCAACGGGGGAACGCCGTGGCAATGCCGCGCTCTTTTGCCGACTGTAAAAGCGCCGTCAGATCCGGCTCACCGCGCACAGCAAAAAAGCACAGGATCAGGTCGGCCTTGGCAAATGCGGGGTGGGCTGCGATGGCGCTGCACAGCGCTGCGTCGTCCAACGCCTTTTGCGTGGGGGTAACGTCGGCACGTATGGCGGCACAGCGTGTGCGCCAAGCGTGCTTGGTATCCTTGTCGGCGGTCACCGGCATTGCAGACTGCCGCGCAGACGCTCTGCGGTTGCGGCATCGGTCATTGCCTCTACCAGCTTTAATCCAAATTCCAAAGCCACGCCCATACCTGCGGCGGTGATGATCTTGCCGTCGCGCACCACCTTTTGGTGAGAAATGCGGGCACCCGTCAGCTCGTTTTCAAAGCCGGGATAGCAAATGGCTTCCTTGCCGTTCAACACACCGCGCTTGCCCAAAACAAATGGGGCGGCACAAATGGCGGCAATATAGGCATCCTTCCGCAAGGCGGCCTTGATGGCGGCATCTACCGTGCGGCTGGCGTCCAGATTTTTAGAGCCGGGCATACCGCCGGGCAAAATGATCATGTCGGGGGCGTTATCGGCGTAAAGCCCGTCGGGAATGTCGGCCTGTACGGTGATGCCGTGGGAGCCGGTGATCATTTCACCTCCAATGCCCACGGTGGTGACCTCAAGCCCTGCACGACGCAACAGATCTAAGGGGCAAAGTGCCTCGATCTCCTCAAAGCCGTTAGCTAAAAACAGATAGATCATAAATACCTCTTATCTTCTGCGCAAAACAAATACAACTGTGGCAACAACGGCCAATGCGGCTGCTGCAATGATCACCCAAGTCATTTAAAAAATTCCTCCAATTCTGCAATGTTTACGGTGTTTTCTTCACGGGTAGCAAGATTTTTGATCTTGACAACGCCACTTTCCAGCTCGCTGGCGCCCATGATCAGCACGTGGCTGTAATGATCCTTGACGGCATAGTCGATCTGCTTGCCAAATTTCTTGGATCCAAGGTAAAGCGCGGATTTTACACCTGCGTTCAGCAATCGGTCCTTCAGGGCGACGTACTGCTCATAGGGCACGTCGTCAAAGCGGGTAACAAGCACCTTCGTGCCCTCGTTATCCAGATCGGGGATCAGGTTGTGGGTGACAAGAAAGTTTTCCAGCGTAACGTCGCCCATGCCGTAGCCAACGCCCGAGATCTTGGCGTTCTTGACAAAAAGACCCACAAGGTTATCGTAGCGGCCGCCGCCAAACATAGCGCGGTTGTTTTCGGGGGCAAGATCAAAAACCTCAAATACGGTGCCGGTGTAGTAATCCAGGCCGCGGATGATTCCAAAATCAAACATACAGTACTTGTCCAGTCCGATCTTTTCCAGCGCGTCAAACAGGGCGGTCAGCTCCTTTGCACCCTCGGAATCGGGGCAGAGAGCGGTGGCCTCCTTTACGCTCATAGTGTACAGTGCGTCAATACGCGCGATCTGCTCTTCGGAAAGACCCAGTTCTTCCATTGCGTTCTCATAGGCGTCTCGGGTGATCTTGTTCTTGCGGTCAACCACCTTCGAAACCTTTTTGGCGCCGTCGGCATCGGTGTTGCAGATGGCGGCGATCACGTCGTTAAAGAAGCGGCGGTTGTTAATATGCACGCGGAACATCGTCTCGTCCGCGCCGTAGGCGCGAAGCACGGCGATGGCGCTTTGCAAAACGTCCAGATCTGCCTCAAAGGTGTCACAGCCGAAAATGTCTACGTTCAACTGCCAAAACTCGCGCAGTCTGCCGCGCTGAGGACGCTCATAGCGATACATATTGGAGATGCAGAACCACTTCAAGGGATAGTTCAGCTCGCCCATCTTGCCGGCGACCATGCGGGCAACGGTGGGGGTCATCTCGGGGCGGATGGCCAGATTGCGGCCGCCGCGGTCGGTAAAGTTATAGGTCTGCTCCTTAGCCAGCTCCTCGCCGCTTTTGGCGGCGTAAAGATCCAGAGATTCCAGCATCGGGCCGTCGTATTCGTCAAAGCAAGCGGCCTCCAAAGCCTTGCGGATCTTGCCAAAGAACCAGCCGCGCAGCTTCATCTCGCGGGGGTAAAAATCACGTGTGCCCTTATAGGGCTGAACAGAAAGCTTTTCCATTTATGTCGTCCTTCCTTGCGTGTAGTATTTACATGATAAATTATTATATCATAAAAAAGTGCGGCTGTCTACATCTTTTGCTTTTTTTCTGATTTTTGTGTGCGATATGCAGTGGGCGAAAGCCCATACCGCAACTTAAAGCGGCGGGCAAAGTTTGCATAATCGGCAAAGCCTGCGGCGCTCAGCACCTGTCCAATGGGCAGATCGGTCAGCATCAGCATATTTTCCGCGTAGGAAAAGCGTACGTCATCCAGATATGCCTTAAAGCCCTTGCCTGTTTGCTTTTGAAACAGATCTGAAAAATAGGCTGTGGAAAGCCCCAGGTGGCGTGCGGTCTGCTCCAGCGTGATGCCCTCGGCAAAGCGGCTTGTGATAAAGCCGATGGCACGGTGAACGTACGGAGAGGGAGCGGGGGCCGTGTCGGGAACGGTCAGTGCCAGCTTTTGCAGAATACATCGCAAAAGCGTCAACGCATAGTGCCGATCCTCGGCGGCGGTCAGTTCGGTGAGCAGCGCAACAAGCAGCGTGTGCGCCTCCTCGCTTGGTCGGTGCACGACGGCGCCCCTTGTCAAAGAAAGCATCAGGTCGTCCGGGTCGCAGGTAAACATCAGGTTAAACAGCTCCATATCGCTGTTCTTTACGGCGTGGACGTTGGCGGGGGAGAGCAGGATCACGGTGCCGCCGCAAACGTCGTGCTCCACACCGTCGATCACATACGTGCCCCGACCGTCCAAAATATATTCCAACTCATAAAAAGTGTGTCCGTGTGTGGGGCAAGCGCCCGAAAAGTGCTTGCGCGAGGCGGAAAGCACGCGGTTTGGGATGTGATTTTCTTTTTGCAGGATTTGCATACTACCACGCTCCTTTCAAGAGTATCTTATCACAATATCTAAAAAAACGCAACATCTTTCCAACAAAATGCTATTTTCAAGCAGCAGCTTGCTGTGGTAAGATAAACTCAACGGCCGTAAAAGGAGGTCTGTAATATGAAAACCGTACATCTGATCGGTAATGCACACCTGGATCCCGTTTGGCTTTGGCGCTGGCAGGAGGGATTTGCCGAAATAAAAGCAACCTTTAAGAGCGCCCTTGACCGTATGCGCGAATTTGAGGATTTTAAATTCACTTCGGCCTGCGGTGCTTATTATATGTGGATCGAAAAAAGCGATCCCGCTATGTTTGAGGAGATCAGACAGCGGGTAAAGGAGGGGCGCTGGGAGCTGACAGGCGGGTGGATGATCCAGCCCGATTGTAATATTCCGTGCGGAGAGTCCTTTGCGCGTCACGCCCTGATCACACAGCGTTATTTTGCCGAAAAATTCGGTAAGATGGCCGAAACCGGCTACAACGTGGACTCCTTCGGGCACAACGGCAGCTTGCCGATGATCCTCAATCATAGCCGTATGAAGCACTATGTGTTTATGCGGCCCGGCCCCCACGAAAAGGAGCTGCCAAGCGATCTGTTTTTGTGGGAAAGCGCCGACGGAAGCCGCGTAACGACACACCGCATCCACAAGCGCTACGGCATCGTGGATCGTACCTTTGATACCTTCCACGATATCGCTGCCAAGCCGGGAGATACGGATGAAATGGCATTTTACGGCGTGGGCAACCACGGCGGCGGCCCTACCGTAGAGCTGCTTGACCGTATGCACGTCGAGCTGGATGGACGCTTTGTTTATTCGACAACGGGGGCGTATTTTGCCGCACAGGATACCTCTGCTCTGCCCGCGGTGCGGGACGACTTGCAATACCACGCCAAGGGCTGCTACAGCGCCTTCAGCGAGATCAAAAAGAGCAACCGCACAGCCGAAAACAAACTGCTTTGTGCCGAGCGACTGTCGGTGCTGTCGGCGCATTTGATGGATACACCCTATCCCGCCGAAGCCTATGGGCGTGCTTGGTACAACGTGCTGTTCAATCAGTTCCACGATATTCTGGGTGGCTGCTCCATCCGCGGGGCCTATGAAGACGCGCGCTGTTCTCATGGCGAAAGTATGGCCATCGCCGACCGTGAGCAGAATTTTGCCATACAGCAGATCGGCTGGAATATCCATACCGTTATGGGGGATATTGGGGATCACGTGACCGCAGAGGAGGCCGAGCGCATAGGGCTGCCCATCGTGGTGTTCAATCCCCACGCTTATCCCGTTACCTCTGCCGTGCGTGTATCAAGCCAAAATTTCGGCAAGGCAAACTTTACGTATGTTACCGACGTGTCGGGCAACGCACATCCTGTTCAGCGGGTGCGTGCTCCTCGCACCAATGGTGGCAGCGACCATTATGATAATCTGTTTTTGGCCACAGTGCCGGCCCTCGGTTATACCGTTTATCGCGGACACACCGCACCGTTTGAGGGGGAATTGTTACAAAATCCCTTTACCGTTGGCGAGAATTTCGTGTCAAACGGCTATATTCGTATGACCTTTGATGCAGACGGTGAGCTGTGCAGTCTTGTTGACGAGGAGAGCGGCAAGGAACTACTGAGCGCCCCCGCACGTTTGCGCCTGTGCAATGACGAGAAGCACGATACCTGGGCACACGGCATCGAGGCTTTTGACGAGGAACTGCCGCTGAACGTGACCGGCAGCTTTCGTATAGCGGAAGCGGGTCCTGTGCGTGCTGTGGTGCGCACCGAGCAGGAATTTGGCGGCAGCCGTATGGTACGTGAGTATATCCTGACCGCGGAAGCGTATGCCGTTGAGGTGCGGGCTATGGTGGATTATCACGAAAGGTTCGGCATTTTGAAATTGGTCTGGCCCACCGCAGGGGAAGAGAAATGCTATGCCAAGATCCCCTTCGGGCATATCGAGCGCCCCACCGATGGCACCGAGCAGGTCTGCGGTGATTGGATCGCGCTGGGCGAGCTTGCCGTTGCCAACGATTGCAAGTACTCCTTTGACGCCAAGGACAACGAGCTTTCGCTGACCGTGCTGCGCAGTGCGCTGTTTGCCGATCATTACGGCAAGCGGGATGAATATTGCGAGCATATGGAGCAGGGCGAGCATCGCTTTGCCTACAGCCTTGCGCCCTTTTCGGGCTTTTCCGCCGTACAGCGGCAGGCAGATATTTTGCAAATGCCGCTCGCTGCTTACGCAGAAACCTTCCACCGCGGCAGCTTGCCCGCAACCTTCAAGGGGGTGGCGATCTCGGCCGAAAACGTGACCGTCACGGCCGTCAAGGCGCACGTGTCGGGAAGGGGGACTGTGATCCGTTTCCTTGAGACAGCGGGTAAGGATACCACCGTGCGTGCAGAGCTGCTTGGAACGGGATTTGAATTTTTCATCGGTCACAATGCCGTTAAGACACTGTGGTTGTGCGACGGTGCCGTTACCGAAACCGATTTTGTCGAATAACGCTTTTCCTCTTTACAACCGCCCAAGGATATGATAAAATAGTATCATAACTTGGAAAGGGGAATTGCAATGAATTACCAGGCACCAAACACCGAATGGAGCGACCGCAAGGAACGCTTTATCTCCATTTTCAAAGAAAAGATCCATCGCGAGGGCGCAGACAAGCTGCTTGCCTATTTAGAAAACTCCGATTTCTTTACCGCCCCCGCCAGCACCCGCTATCACGGCGCTTATTTCGGCGGCCTTTTAGAGCACAGCCTAAACGTTTACGATTGCCTGTGTGACTATCTGGCTCGCCCCCGCGTAAAAGAGCAATACGGCTTGGAATTTTCTGAGGAGAGCGTAGCCATCGTGGCGCTTTTGCACGACCTTTGTAAGGTGGATTTTTATGTGGAGAGCACCCGCAACGTCAAAGAGGACGGTGTGTGGAAGACTGTTCCGTACTACACCATTGACGACAAGCTCCCCTACGGACACGGCGAAAAGTCGGTCTACATTGCCTCGGGATATATGCGCCTCACCCGCGAAGAGGCCTTTGCCATTCGCTATCATATGGGCTTTTCGGGCGAGGAAAACGTGAATACCGTTGGCTCGGCCTTCGCCAAATTTCCGCTTGCCGTGGCGTTGTTTACTGCGGATATGGAGGCCTCGTATTTCGTGGAGGGCTTTCAGGATAGAAAATGAGCGATAACGTAGAAAAAACTCGCCCCGTTGAGGGGGATATTGCACAATTCAAAGCCGATCTGACCGAAAGGGAAGAGTGGGAAGAGGATTTTGAAGGAGCCCCCCCTTATGAAGAGACGTTGTGCGAAAATAACGACAACGTATGCAAAAAGATCAGCATTTTTCGCAAATTTTTCAGTCGCGACGGTTTTCCGCGCCTACTGATCCTGCTCCGATATCTTTTCCCTTTGCTTACAGGCGTCGTGCTGCTTTGTCTTTCCTTTGGAGAACTGTTTGAATTCTATCAAAGTGTGACCGTCGGCACCATTTCGCTTTTTGGACTTTACAAGGCCACCTTTGCCACGGCATTCCGCGCCTTTGGGGCGGTGACAGACAGCACCTTTATCTGGTATGCCGTGCTGCAGCTGATCGGTGCGCTGATCGGTGCACTGGCGTTTCTTGCGGCCGCTGTTCTTTCGGCTTTGGCTGCCGTTGCCGCTTATCGCACCTTTGCAAACCGCCCCAACAGCGCAATAGGAAACCGCATGAAGGTCATCTTTAAATTTGCTTTTCCCAATCGTATCTGTCTTTTCCTGTCTAATGCGGCGTATCTTTTGTTTGTTGCGTTTCCGTATTATTTTTCTTTTGTGCTGGAACGGTTTTACTATATGGGTATCGAGCCGGAGCCGCCCATCTATGTCAAAAGCCATCCCACCTTTTGGGTCGTGTTAGCCCTGACGCTGATCACACTGGCTTTGGCTATTGCTTCCGCTCGCTTTGAACGGCAAAAACGTATGAATATGTTTGTAGTCGAATACGATGAGGAGAACGAGCAATGAGAAATTATCTGGTGGAGTTCTTTCGTGATTTTGCGTATGAGGATGCTGACGCCACTGTGCTGCTGTCGGCATATGACCGTATTTCAGAAAGGGCAGATACCGCCGCCGCGTGGCAAGAGATGATAAGCGTCTATGAGGCGGATATCAATTGCGACTATAAGGATCTGCTCAAGCGCGCCGATGCCGTTGCCGAGCAGCTTGCGCTGCATCCCTACACGCTGGAGCTTTTGTTGTTTATCTGTCTTTCCAAGCACACCAAAGAGCTGTATAAGGCACGCGGACTTGACCTTGAGATCTATCATAACTCTATGCTTGATCTGAAATATAAGCTGGAGGAATGCAAGCTGGTACGCGGCGTTGTGGGCTCCTTTGTGGCAAGCTGGTTTGGCGGTTTTTTCGATCTGACACGCTTTGCCCTTGGCCGTTTGCAGTTTGAGCTGATCGATTTTGGCTTTGAATACGAAAAGGACGGCAAGTGTTTGTTGCCCGGTGACCGCGTGATCAACGTGCATATCCCACGTACGGGCACGCCGATGGACAAGGAAAGCTGCGATGCTGCCTATGCCCGCGCGGTTGAATTTTTCAAGAATGAGATCAATGGCCCGATCGCCTTCTATTGCAGCTCGTGGCTGCTGTATCCGCCAAACAAAGAACTGCTCTCTCCGGGGTCCAATACGTATCGTTTTCTGTCGCAGTACGATATTCTGGCCTCCGGTATCGACAAGGGGGGCAGCAACCTCTGGCGGTTATTTGATACCGATGAAAAGCATCCGGACCGCTTGCCTGCCAACACCTCTATGCGCCGTGCCTATGTGGAGCATTTAAAAAAAGGCGGCTTGCTTGGATGGGGGAAGGGCGTATTTTTTGCATAAGCCTCCCAAAGGAGAAAAGAGGAGGGCGCAGCACCGTAACGGTGCTGCGCCCTCCTTCGCTTGATTTTAACAATCACAAAATAAGAGATTCTTTTTTTGAAAAAAGATGTTGACAAATCAACTTCTTTGTGATATACTGTTAAACGTTGACAAGTCAACTTTTGGAGGAGCTATGAACGATTATGTGATTTTTACCGATTCTGCCTGCGATCTCTCGTCTGCTGTGTTAAAGCAATGGGGCGTGCAGAGCGTGCCAATGACCTTTATGTTTGACGATTTTAAGATCGAGTGCTCGGCTAATTGCGTCAATATTCCCGCCTTTTATCAAAAAATGCGCGAGGGGTGTCTCGTTACTACGGCCGCCGTCAATTCCGAAGGCTTTCGCGTGGAGTTTGAGGACGCTTTGCAGCAGGGGAGAGACGTCTTATATATCGGTTTTTCCTCGGGCCTCAGCTCCACCTTCAATGCGGCATTTGTAGCTGCGCGCGATCTGAAAAGAGAATATCCCGAAAGAAAGATCCTGGCAGTGGATTCTCTTTGCGGCTCGGCGGGGCAGGCACTGCTTATCCATTTGATGTTGGAGGAAAAGCGTAAGGGCGCAACGGTCGAGCAGGCTGCTGCATTTGCACAAGAGCTGCGTCAAAGGATCTGCCACTGGATCACTGTCGACGATCTCGCCTATCTGCGTCGCGGCGGACGCATTGGCGGGGCGTCCGCGCTGCTTGGAGGGATGCTTGGCATCAAGCCGATCCTGCGCGTCGACCGCAAGGGCAGGATCGTCAGTGCGGGCAAGGTCAGGGGCAGAAAAAAGGCGATCGACGCCTTGGTCGATCGTTATGGCGAGCAAACGGCACGGCGCTCGGACGGAACGGTGTTTATCTCTCATGCCGATTGCAAGGAGGATGCGGCCTACCTGGCCGCACGCTTGCGCGAGCGATATAATGCCGATGTCAGGCTTGTAACCGATATCGGCCCCGTCATCGGTGCCCACGGCGGCCCCGGAGCGCTTGCGCTCTTTTTTGTGGGGAAAAACGAGAGGGGAATGTAAAAAAGCAGACCGCGTGGCGGTCTGCTTTTTTATGTGTTGCGATAGCCCACGGGGGTCATGCCCACGATCTTTTTGAAGTTGCGGTTAAAGCTGCGCAGCGAGTCAAAGCCGCAGTCGTAGGCAATATCCAGCACCTTTTTGGGGGTGTTTTTCAGCAGATACATAGCTTCGTTGATGCGGTAGCGATTGACGTGATCGGTAAAGGACAGCCCTGTGCATTGCTTGAAATAGCGGGAAAGATATACGCCGTGATAGGCAGTCTCCGCCGAAAGCGCTTCAAGGCTGCAATCGCGGTTGAAGCGCTCCTCTACAAAGGCGAAAATGCGCATCAACAGGTCAGCCTTGGTGTTTTCGCGCTCGCGATAAACAGCTGTTTTGTCAAAGACGGCACAAAGCGAGTAAAGCAGACCCTTGACCTCCAAAATGCCGGTCTGCTGTGTGCGCAGCTCGGCCAATTTTTGCAGGTAGAAGCTGTCGGGCAAAAACAGATTGCTTTCGGGGAGCTTGTGGCGGAATGTACCGCCAAAAGCGCGGATCAGCTGGGGCGAGAAGATGCAGACCAGATGGTGGCTGTGCGCCTCGGTATAAAAGGAATGGGGCTGATTGGGAAAGATCAGCAATGCCTTGCCGGGGGTCAACGCGTATTGCATTTTGTCTACCGTGACCGTCAGCACGCCCTCGGTGACTGTCACCAGCTCAAAACTGCCGTGCAGATGAGTGGGGAAACTGAAATCTCGTCCCGTTTCTACCTTGATCAGATCGCTGTGCAGCGAATTTTCGGATTGATAAAACATATGCACCTCGCCAAAACAGGTTAAAATATGTCTATATATTATACAAGCTTTGACTTGCTTTGTCAACCGCCTTTTTGTAAAATGAAAATAAAGAAGGCTGCAGGAGGACTACAGTATGGAGCAATATCTGGTTGGCATCGACATCGGCACATCGGGTACCAAAAGCGTGCTGTTTGCTTTGGACGGTACCATTGTGGCCGAGGCCGCTGCCGAATATCCGATGACTCAGCCCCAAAACGGCTGGGCAGAGCAGGATCCCGCCGATTGGTGGCAGGCGGTCTGTGCCACTCTGCGGGCCATTGCGCCCAAGGCTGTCAACGGCAAGATCGTGGGGCTTGGCCTTTCGGGGCAGATGCACAGCACGGTGCTGCTGGACGGCGATGACAACGTGATACGCCCTGCTATTTTATGGTGCGATCAGCGCACAGGTGCGGAATGCCGCGAGATCGAGGCGGCGGTGGGCAGAGATCGGTTGATCGAGATCACTGCAAACCCTGCACTGACGGGCTTTTCCGCAGCCAAGATCATGTGGATCAAAAAGCACGAGCCTGTGCATTTTGCAAGGTGCGCTCACATCCTGCTTGCAAAGGACTATATCCGTTTTAAGCTGACGGGCGTATACGCCACCGAGGTATCGGACGCCTCGGGAATGCAACTTCTGGACGTGCCGAAGCGGGCGTGGAGCGCCGAGATCTGCGAAAGGCTGGGGATCGACATGGCGCTGCTGCCAAGAGTTTATGAGAGTGCCGAGGTCACGGGGCACGTGACAAGCGAGGCCGCGGTGTTGACGGGATTGCCTGCGGGATTGCCCGTTGCGGGCGGTGCGGGTGACAACGCCGCTGCTGCCATCGGTACGGGTGTTTGCCGCGCGGGCAAGGCTTTTACCACCATCGGCACCAGCGGCGTTGTCTTTGCCCCCACCGAAAGGCCTGTCATTGATTTCAAGGGACGTATCCACACTTTTTGCGCCGCAGTGCAGGGCCAATGGCACGTCATGGGTGTGACGCAGGCGGCCGGGCTGTCCTTGAATTGGTTTCGTAAAAATTGCGCGGGAGCGCTTTCTTACCGTGAGATCGATGCGCTTTGCGAGCGTGTTCCCCTTGGCGCGGAAAAGCTGCTGTACCTGCCCTATCTGATGGGAGAGCGAACGCCGATCCTGGATGCCGATGCCCGCGGCGTGTTCTTCGGCCTTTCAGCCATGCATCAAACCGCCCATATGGCAAGAGCCGTGATCGAGGGCGTTTCCTATTCGCTTTATAGCTGCCTTGATATCCTGCGAGAAAACAAGATTGCCGTGGATGATATGGCGCTGTGCGGCGGCGGTGGAAAGAGCGCCTTTTGGCAGCAACTGCTCTGTGACATTTACGGACTGCCCATTAAGACCGTGCAGTCCTCTGAGGGTGCCGCTCTGGGCGCCGCTGTTTTGGGCGGCTGTGCTGCAGGCGTCTATCCCTCTGTCGAGGCGGGATGTGCCGCAACGGTACGAGAAAACGCCGCTTTTTACCCCGATGCTGAACGGCACAAGGCCTATCTTGCATACTACGAAATTTATAAAGATCTGTACCCTGCGCTGCAAGGCTCCTTTGCCGCGCTCGGCAAGCTTTGAAAGGAGAATACTATGACATTTCAGGAAAGAGCCAAAGCATTGGTCGCACAAATGACGTTGGAGGAAAAAATGGGGCAGATGCGCTATGACGCCCCTGCCATTGACCGCCTCGGTATCCCCGCCTATAACTGGTGGAATGAGTGCTTGCACGGCGTTGCCCGTGCAGGAGCGGCCACTGTATTCCCCCAGGCCATCGGTATGGCGGCAAGCTTTAATACGGAGCTGATGCACGAGGTTGCCACCGCCATCTCCGACGAAGCACGCGCCAAATACAACGAATATAAAAAGTTCGGATACACCGATATTTATCAGGGCCTGACCTATTGGTCACCCAATATCAATATTTTTCGCGATCCACGTTGGGGGCGCGGACACGAAACCTACGGCGAGGATCCTTATCTCACGGGTCGTATGGGCACCGCCTTCATCAAGGGCCTGCAGGGCGAGGGCAAGTACCGCAAGTTGGACGCCACCATCAAGCATTTTGCCGTACACAGCGGCCCCGAAAGCCTGCGACACAGCTTTGACGTCAGCGTCAGCGAAAAGGACCTGTGGGAGACCTATCTCTGGGCGTTCAAGTACTGTATCGACAACGCCGACCCCTCCGCCGTGACGGGCGCATACAACCGTGTATACGGCGAGCCCTGCTGCGGCAGTCAAAAGCTGCTTGGCGAGATTCTGTACGGCAAGCTTGGCTTCAAGGGCTACGTGGTGTCGGATTGCAGTGCCGTGACCGATTTTCACAAAAATCATAAGGTGACCGCCACTCCCGCCGAGAGCGCAGCGCTTGCCGTTAACAACGGATGTCACCTCAACTGCGGCAACGCCTACCGTTGGCTCAAGGATTCCTTTGAGGAGGGGCTCGTCAGCGAGGAGACCATCACCGCCGCCGTGGAGAAGCTGTTTGAGGCACGCTTCCGCCTTGGTATGTTTGACAGTGATTGCGAGTATAACAAGATCTCCTACGACGTAGTGGAATGTGAAAAGCATACCGCCCTCAACCGCAAAATGGCGCAGGAGAGTATGGTCCTGCTTAAAAACGACGGTATTTTGCCGTTGAAGGGAGACGAGACCATTGCTGTGCTCGGCCCCAATGCAGACAGCCAAAGGGCACTTTTGGGCAATTACAACGGTACTCCCACCAACTACACCACGGCACTGAAGGGCATTCAAGAGGGCACCACGGGGCGCGTCTATTATGCAAAGGGCGCCCATCTTTATATGAATGAGTCTACGGGTTGGAGGCAGCGTTACCTCAACGAAGCGCTTTTGCTCGCCAAAAAGGCCGACGTGGTAGTGCTTTGCCTTGGCCTTGATGCTTCTGTCGAGGGTGAGCAGAACGATGCTTTTTCCGCTGCGGGCTTCCAAAGCGGTGATAAGACCGACATTTCTCTGCCTGCGGGCCAGCGCGCGCTGCTGGAGGGTGTGATCGCCCTCGGCAAGCCCACGGTGCTGGTCAATATAACGGGCAGCTGCGTGGATCTGTCCTTTGCCGATGCGCATTGCAATGCCGTTCTGCAATGCTTTTATCCCGGTGCCGAGGGCGGCCACGCCTTGGCCGACGTCCTTTTCGGCAAGGTGTCGCCCTGCGGTCGCTTGCCGGTCAGCTTTTATCGCTCGGTGGAGGATCTGCCGCCCTTTGAGGATTACAGCATGGAAAACCGCACCTATAAATTCTTCAAGGGTAAATGCGTGTACGAATTCGGATATGGTCTGACCTATACCGAGGTGGAGGAGCGCTGGATCGATGAGCATACCGTAGAGCTTTTCAACAAGGGCGGTTACGAGATCAACTATACGGTGCTGAAATTTTCGTATATTCCTCATAAAAATCTATGCGGCTTTGAAAAGGTGCATCTAAAGGCCGGAGAGAAAAAGACGGTCGTCTTTACACGATGACAAAAAGATCCCGCTGTGAGCTTCACAGCGGGATTTTTTGCGCAAAACGGTTGATTTATAAGATAATTTATGTTAAAATAAAATATAATTTATGCGCAAGGGGATGAATTGATGAAGCTTTCTTCACTTTTTTCTCAAAATAAGCTGTCGCTGTCCTTCGAGGTCTTTCCTCCCAAGACCGACAGCGCCTTTGACAGCGTCAAGCACGCCACCGAGGAGATCGCCACCTTAAAGCCCTCGTTTATGAGCGTGACCTACGGCGCGGGCGGCGGCACCAGCCGCTATACGCTGGAGATCGCCAAAAATATCAAGGAGCGCTACGGTGTGCCCACACTGGCCCACCTCACCTGTGTGTCCTCTACAAAGGAAACGGTATGGGCACGCATTGCCGAAATGGCGGCAATGGGCATTGAAAACGTGATGGCACTGCGGGGCGATATCCCCACCGATCTTGCCGATAGCGATCGCTCCGGCTGGGACTATCGCTATGCGGTGGATCTGATCCGTGACATCCGCGAGAGCGGAGTGGATTTTTGCATCGGTGGCGCTTGCTACCCGGAGGTGCATCCCGAAAGCAGCAACCAAAAAGAGGATATTCTGCACCTGAAGGAAAAGGTGGATGCGGGTTGCTCCTTTCTTACAACGCAGATGTTTTTTGACAACAATCTCCTTTATAATTTCCTCTACAAGATCCGCGAGGCGGGCATCACCGTTCCCGTGGTCCCCGGCATTATGCCCATCACCAACGCCAATCAGGTCGAGCGCGCTATCAAACTGTCGGGCTCGTTTATGCCCCAGCGCTTCAAAAGCCTTGTGGACAAATTCGGCTACTCGCCGGCGGCCATGAAGCAGGCGGGTATCGCTTACGCTACCGACCAGATCATCGATCTGTTTGCCAACGGTATCACCAACGTGCACGTGTATTCTATGAACAAGCCCGATGTGGCTGCGGGCATCCGCGCCAATCTGTCGGATATTTTGGACGGTTGAAATGAAGATCGCAGAATTTGTTAAGGAAAATATCCTGTACCTTGACGGCGGTATGGGAACGCTTTTACAGGAGGCGGGACTTGCCCCCGGCGAGCTGCCGGAGCGCTGGAATCTGACCCATCCCGATACCGTTACAGCGGTGCATCGCGATTATTTTAACGCGGGCAGCCACGTGGTCTGCACCAACACCTTTGGTGCCAATTACCTGAAATTTGATCAGGCCGAATTAGAAGAGATCGTTGCTGCTGCGGTGGCAAATGCCAAGGCGGCGCGCGACACTGCCGCAGGCACACAGCAAAAGTGGATCGCGCTTGATATCGGCCCCACCGGGCGGATGCTCGCGCCTCTTGGCGATCTTGATTTTGAGGATGCCGTGGCGGTGTTTGCCCAAACGGTGCGTCTTGGCGTTAAGCACGGCGTGGACCTGATCCTCATCGAGACTATGGCCGACAGCTATGAAACCAAGGCTGCGCTGCTTGCCGCCAAGGAAAACAGCGATCTGCCCGTGTTTGTGTCCAATGCCTACGGTGCCGACGGAAAGCTGATGACGGGTGCTTCGCCCGCGGCGATGGTGGCGATGCTGGAGGGACTTGGCGCCGATGCCATTGGCGTCAACTGTTCGCTTGGTCCCAATGCGCTGGCCCCCGTGGTAGAGGAATATCTGAAATATGCCTCGGTCCCTGTGCTCCTCAAGCCCAATGCGGGGCTCCCCCGTGCCGAGGGAGGGAAGACCGTGTATGACGTGTCGCCCGCGGCATTTGCCGCCGAGGTAAAGACCCTGGCCAAGCACGGCGTGCGGATCATAGGCGGCTGCTGCGGTACCACCCCTGCCTATATCCGTGAAACCGTTAAAAATACAGAAAAACTCACCCCGTTGCCCATCCAATTCAAAAATCACACCTGCGTTTCCTCTTATACGCGCGCTGTTTTCTTTGGAGAAGCGCCGATCCTGATCGGCGAGCGCATCAACCCTACGGGGAAAAAGCGTTTTAAAGAGGCATTGCGCGCAAACGATATGGATCATATCCTGCAAGAGGGCGTTGCGCAGTCCGAAAAAGGCGTACATGTTTTGGATGTAAACGTTGGCCTACCCGAAATCAACGAGCCCGCTATGCTGCGTCGCTCTGTGTGCGAGCTGCAGGCCATTCTTGATCTGCCCTTGCAGATCGATACTGCCGATCCCATTGCAATGGAAGGGGCGCTGCGCCGCTATAACGGTAAGGCGATGATCAACTCTGTAAACGGCAAGCAAGAAAGCCTTGACGCCGTGCTGCCGCTGGTAAAAAAATACGGTGGTGTTGTGGTCGCACTGACCCTTGACGAGCGGGGGATTCCGCAAAAAGCCTCCGAACGGGTCGAGATATGCCGCAAGATCCTGGCCGAAGCCGCCAAATACGGCATTGACAAAAGGGATATTATTTTCGATCCGCTTGCTCTTACGGTCAGTGCCGACAGCGGTGCAGCGCTTGAAACGCTGCGCGCGGTCGAGATCATCCGCAAGGAGCTTGGCTGCCACACGTCGCTTGGCGTTTCCAATGTGTCCTTTGGGTTACCTTGCCGTGATGCCGTCAACAGCACCTTCTTTGCGCTGGCACTGCAAAACGGCCTTTCCGCCGCCATTATGAACCCCTATTCTGCGGATATGATGAAGACCTATTATGCGTTTTGCGCTTTGCAGGGGATGGACGAAAATTGCGCGGCGTATATCGAATTTGCCTCTCAACTGCCTGTCGTGGCAGCAGGCGCAATGACCGCCCCAACGGTAACCGCCTCCGAGCAAGAGGAAACGCCCCTGCAAAGAGCTATCGTAAAGGGCTTGCGAGAGCAAGCCGTGGCGTTGACTGCATCGCTTCTGGATAGCACCGAGCCCCTGCGCGTCGTGCAGGAGGAGATCATTCCCGCCTTGGATACGGTAGGGCGCGGATTTGAAAAGAAAACGCTGTATCTCCCCCAGCTTTTGATGAGCGCCGAGGCGGCTAAGGCGGCCTTTGAGGAGATCAAGGGGCGAATGCCGGCAGAACGCGGCGAAAACGGAAAAAACGTGATAATCGCTACCGTTAAGGGGGATATTCACGATATCGGCAAAAATATCGTAAGGCTTTTGCTTGAAAATTACGGCTTTGCCGTGACCGATCTTGGCCGTGACGTTGCACCCGAGACGGTGGCGGATGCCGCCGTAGCTCTGCACGCGGAGCTGGTCGGTCTCAGTGCACTGATGACCACCACCGTGCCCGCAATGGAAGAGACGGTCAAGCTTTTGCGCACACGGGCACCGTGGTGTAAGATCATGGTAGGTGGTGCCGTGCTGACTGCCGAATACGCCGCCGCCATCGGCGCCGATTATTATGGCGCCGATGCAATGTCGGCCGTTCGATACGCAGAACAGCTTTGTAAGGAATGAGGTTTTTGACAATGAATAAAAATGTAAAAAATGCGATCTGCCTGGGTAGTCTTTGCTCTGTGGCATATCTGGCGGTCTATATTGCCCGCAACGTGCTTGGTGCCGTTTCGTCGCAAATGACCGCTTCGGGCGAGTTTCTGGAGTCTTACATCGGCGACCTGCTGTTTTTCTACTATATGTGCTATGCCATCGGCCAGCTGATCAACGGCTTTATCGGTGATAAGATCAAGGCGCGTTATATGATCAGCTTTGGCCTGCTGTTTGCCGGACTGACAAATCTGCTGTTTTCTTTAACGGCAGTAAACGGCTCCGTGGGTGCAATGGTCGCCTATGGCGCAACAGGCTTTTTCCTGGCTATGATCTATGGCCCAATGACCAAGGTCGTTTCGGAAAATACCGAGCCTCATCATGCTACCCGTTGTAGCCTTGGATATACCTTTGCTTCCTTCTTCGGCTCGCCGCTGGCCGGCTTGCTTGCCACGTTTTTTGTGTGGCAGACCGTGTTTGCCGTCAGCAGCGTCGCACTGTTTGTGATGGCAGTGGCCTGCTTTGCGCTTTTTCTTGTTATGGAGAAAAAGGGGATCGTCAAGTACGGTCAATACAAAACCGAAAAAAGCAAGGGCGGTAGCATCAAGGTGCTGTTCCGCTACCGTATCGTCAAATTTTCGCTGATCGCGGCCATCACCGGTGTGGTCAGAACGGCACTGATCTCTTTTCTTACCGAATATTTTGACGATTTTCTCGGCTTCGGTGACAAGGCGTCGGTGGTCTTTACCGTTGTTACGGCAGTGATCTCGGCTTCGGCCTTTGTGTCGGTGTTTGTTTACGAGTGTCTGCACCGCAATATGGATCTGACCATTCTTATCATGTTTTCGCTGTCCGCCTGCTTCTTCCTTGCCGTGTATTTCGTCGGCAATCCCATTGTAAACGTGATCTTCTTGGTGTTGGCCATTATGGCCTCCAATTCTGCGGCTACGATGCTGTGGAGCCGCTATTGCCCCAGTCTGCGCGATACGGGTATGGTGTCGGGAGCTACGGGCTTTTTGGATTTTCTCAGCTATATGGCAGCCGCGCTTGCCAGCACACTGATCGGCCGTGCTATTACGGGTATCGGTTGGAGCAATCTGATCCTGATCTTGATGGGCCTGATGCTTTGCGGCGTTGCCGTTGCCCTTCCTTACGACAAATTCAAAAGAAAGCCTGTTGAACAATAAAAAAGCAAAACGGTTGCGATTTTCGCAACCGTTTTGCTTTTTTGTGATATTCAATCCTTTAATTGCAGCTTCATGTCGTCGGCCAAGCGTTCAATGCAATCACGCTCTAAGGCACCAAGCAGACCCGATGCAGAAAAAACCAGATATTCGCCCGCAAAGTCGCCGTTATCGATATAGCGGCTGCGATATGTGTCTCCAACCATGATCTCAAAGGGAACGGGATTGACGATCAGCAGCTTGGTATCCGCGCTGTCAAACGAGAAATCCAAATGGGTGGTAAAGCGGTATAGCTCTACCTTTCGGTGGCGGTAATAGCCGGGAGCACCGTTCTTGGATGCTTGCGAAAGGTTGGCGCCAATGCCAAACAGACCGTGGCGCACGGCACTGATACCGCCCTGGCGCAGGCCAAGGCTATGCTCGATAGCGGCAGTACCGTTTTCGGATAGGATCAGCGTTGTGCCGTAGCTTACTGCCGCAAGCATCTTGCAGGCATAGCGCTTTCCCTTTGCGTCTATCGTAAAATTAATGTCGCCCTTGTTGCGAAAGATCGAGCGGTAGGGGCGCTTTACGTCGGAAAGGATAAAGCCTTGCTTTTTGCAAAGTGCCCGCAACAAGCGCAAAAACCTTTTGCGGATACGGAGTGCGCGTGTGTAGCGCCATACAAGCAAGAACAAAAGAAAGGCCGCCAAGGGGATCAGTAGCAGCCAAACCGCAAAATAGACGGTCAGGATCACAGGCAGCACAAAGGAAAGGGCGAAAAATGCCAACAGATACAAAGGGAGGATCAGACAAAGCGATCCGATGGGCGAACGCTCTGTTTCGCAAAGCTGGTTGCGCCGTTCCATATCATACCAACGGTACAGCGCCATGGTGTGCTGCCAGAGCAACGTGATAAAGAAAAAGGGAAGAATGATGCACCGCATGAAAAGCCCCTGTATGACAGGGGAGAGGGCGGAATGGCGGAACAAAATATCCTCTAACGGATAAAATCCGCACGCTGCGGGCAGTATTGTGCCAAGCGCCAACACAACACCGGTCTCAATCCAAAAATAGCGGCAGCGCAGCACCGCTCCAACGTTGTGCCAAAAGCCCTCAAAGTCGTCAGCACCGGGATATAGCTCCCGTTGCATCACGATGTCCCGCTCGGCGGGAATGCGCACCATACTGGCAAATACAAAGGGAATAAAGATCGCCCGCAGCACCGAGGGCATAAGCCCCTCGGCTATCTCGGGGTCGACGGTCTGCGTTGAGGTGCGGAACAGCAAAGAGCCCAGCGCCATAACAATAACAAAAAGGAAATAGGAGGACAGACCGCGCCACACGCGCATATAATAAGGGAGATATTTTTTTAGATCCATATGCGCTCCTTTCTGCCGATCCGGTCTGTTATAGGGGCAATTTTTTTGCGACCTGCTCCAAAAGCTCGCCTGCGTGCGCCATAGAATAAGCGGCGTCGGGGGCATAGTCTCCAATGGCCAGGATGTCTGCAAGCCCCATATCCAGCAGAGCCTGCTTGTCGTCACCAATGCAACCTACAAGTGCGTATACCGGCCGCCCCTTTGCGGCCGCTGCGCGGCATACGCCGCTGATGGCTTTGCCAAACAGGCTTTGACGGTCGATCTTACCCTCGCCCGTGATCACGGCGTCGGCGCGGTCAAGCAGTGCGTCAAAGCCGATCGCATCCAGCACCGCGTCAATGCCGGAGCGGATCGTTGCGTTGCAAAATGCCAGCAACGGTGTAGAAAAACCGCCACCGGCACCGCAGCCGGGGGTGTTGGCTATCGCTTTGCCGCAAAGCTGCTCAAGCAGGGCTACGTAGTGGGTCATTCCTGCCTCCATCTGTGCCAGCGCCACATCGTCCGCACCCTTTTGGCGGGCATAAACGTAGGTGGCGCCGTCGGCGCCCAACAGGGGATTTTTTACGTCGGTGGCAATGGTAAATTCACATTGGCTCAAGCGGCTGTCTGCCGTGGCAGTGTCGATTTTTGCAATGCTTGCCAGTGTGCCGCCTGTGGGTACAAAGCGGATGCCGTCGGCATCGTAAAAACCAATGCCCAGTGCCGCAGCCATGCCGCAGCCGCCGTCGTTGGTGCCGCTTCCGCCTACTGTCAGCAAAAAATGACGGTAGCCGCGATCAAGCGCATCCTTGATCAGCTCACCTGCACCGTAGGTGGTGGCAGTCAATGCCGAGCGCTCTCCTTCGGGGGTCAGCGTCAGACCGGCAGCCCGCGCCATTTCGATCACGGCAGTGTCACCGATATGCCCGTACTCTGCCGCCACAGGACTGCCGTTCGTGCCCGTTACAGTCAACGTCAGGCGGTCTTCGCAGGGTACCAATGCATCCAGCGTGCCCTCGCCGCCGTCAGCGATGGGTGCACAAATGGATTCTACTGCTTCTCCATACGCGCTTTTCAGGCCGCGAGCAATGGCTGCGGCGGCATTTTCGGCAGAAATGCTGCCTTTGAACGAGTCGGGGGAGATCAAAACAGTTTTGCGCTTTTGCATGGTGATTGCCTCCATTCATCCATCATTTTTCTTTATTATAGCACGCTGCTTGATAAAAAGCAACAGCGGTATGACAAAATATGTCAAAAGCAGGTTAAAAGTGCACAAAAACAAAAGGCTATAATTGTGCAAATGATAAAAATTAACATTTTGTTAAAAAACATATTGACGAACGGAAGGGTTTTCATTATAATATTAAATAATAAGAAAAGCAATGACAGGAAAAAAGCTTTACAAAGCCGTGCAGAGAATTGTCGGTCGGTGCAAGACAATCCGCAATGTAAGGTATAACTCATCCTCGAGCTTTCGGCCTGATAATTTGGTAGGGTCGGACGGGAGCTCCCGTTATAGAGTAGCTATGTTTGCGCATGGCGTGAGTGGGTGCATCGCACCAAGCAGAGTGGTACCGCGGAGAATATTCTTCGTCTCTTTTATGCAAAGCAAACTTCTGTGCTGTTGCGTAAAAGGGGCTTTTTGTTTTCAAAGGCCTTTCGCACGGCCGCCACAGGAAAGGAAAGACCTATGCAAAACTGTTCTAAGTACGAAAAACAATATTTTGTCCCTCGGGGCGTCACCATGGATTGGATGTTCAAGGATTCGGTTGAAAAGCCTCCCATTTGGTGCTCGGTCGATCTGCGTGACGGCAATCAGGCACTGGTAACCCCCATGGATCTTGAAGAAAAGCTCAGCTTTTTCAAGGTGCTTTGCTCACTTGGATTTAAGGAGATCGAGATCGGCTTTCCCGCCGCATCCGAGACCGAGTACACCTTTTGCCGCACGTTGATCGAGCAGGATCTGATCCCCGATGACGTAACCATTCAGGTGTTGACCCAATCTCGCGAGCATATCATCGCCAAGACCTTTGAGGCATTGCGGGGTGTCAAGCACGCTATCGTGCATCTTTACAATTCCACCTCGGTCGCTCAGCGAGAGCAGGTGTTCCGCCGCAGCAAAGAAGAGATCGTAGAGATCGCCGAGGTCGGTGCCCGCCTTTGCAAGGAATATCGCGCCAAGACCGAGGGGCACTTCACCTTTGAATACTCTCCCGAAAGCTTTACCGGTACCGAGCCTGAGTTCGCCGCCGAGATCTGCAACAGGGTCATCGATATCTGGCAGCCCACTGCCGAGGATAAGGTCATCATCAATCTGCCGGTCACCGTGTCGCATTCTATGCCGCACGTTTATGCTGCGCAGGTGGAATATATGTGCAAAAATCTAAAGGGAAGAGAAAACCTGATCATTTCGCTTCATCCTCATAATGACCGCGGCTGCGCCGTGGCCGACAGCGAAATGGGTCTGCTTGCCGGTGGCGACCGTATCGAGGGCACGCTGTTTGGCAATGGCGAGCGCACCGGCAACGTGGATATCATCACGCTGGCGCTGAACCTCTATTCACAGGGGATCGACCCCGGCCTTGACTTTTCCGATCTGCCCGCGATCACCGAGATCTATGAAAAGGTCACGGGTATGAAGGTCTACGAGCGGCAGCCCTACAGCGGTAAGCTTGTCTTTGCGGCCTTCAGTGGCTCGCATCAGGATGCCATTGCCAAGGGTATGAAATTCCGCGAGGCCAAAAACGGCGGCGTTTGGAACGTTCCTTATCTGCCGATCGATCCCGCCGACGTGGGCCGCGTATACGAGGCTGACGTGATCCGCATCAATTCCCAATCGGGCAAGGGCGGTATCGGCTATATTTTGGAAACGCGTTATCATCACGTGCTGCCCCCCAAAATGCGCGAGGCGTTCGGTTATCACGTCAAGAGCATTTCGGATCACGAGCACAGAGAACTGATGCCCCACGAGGTCTATGACATTTTTGTGCGGGATTTCGTCAATCAAGAAAAGCTGCTCAAAATCGAAAAAACCACGTATATGGAAACGGGCAGCGGCGTGATCGCCGTGGTACGCCTTAATCGCGAGGGCACCATAACCGAGACCAATGCCCTTGGCAACGGCCGCCTTGATGCTATGAGCAATGCCATCAAAAAGGTTCTTGGCAAGGCGTACACGTTAGAGCATTATACCCAGCACGCATTGGAGGAAAGCTCTACCGCTCAGGCTGCCGCATATGTCGGCATCCGATGCGACGGTCAGAATTATTGGGGCGCAGGTATCGACAGCGACATCATCGAATCGTCTGTACAGGCCTTGGTCAGCGCGGTGAACCGTATGCTGATCGCAGAAAAATAAAAGGGAGAAAACTATGAAATTAACCGGAGCAGAGATCATCATCAGAACCCTGATCGAGCAGGGTGTGACCGACGTATTCGGCTACCCCGGCGGACAGATCATCCACGTTTACGACGCACTTTATAAATATAAAGACGAGATCAATCACGTGTTGACAGCCCACGAGCAGGGTGCGTCTCACGCAGCAGACGGCTATTCCCGTGCCACGGGCAAGGTCGGCGTTTGCATCGCCACCTCAGGCCCCGGTGCAACCAATCTGGTCACGGGCATTGCAACAGCTATGCTGGACTCCATCCCTATGGTCGCCATTACGGGCAACGTGCCTTGCTCGCTGATCGGCAAGGATAGCTTCCAGGAGATCGATATCACCGGCGTAACGCTGCCCATCACCAAGCACAATTATTTCGTGCACAGCATTGCGGATCTGGCGGATACCATTCGCGAGGCCTTCCGTATTGCAAGGTCCGGGCGCCCCGGCCCCGTCCTTGTGGACGTTCCCAAGGACGTGCAAGCCGCAACCTATGATTTTGAAGAAAAGCCCGTTGCCGAAAAGTTCCCCTTGCCCATTGCCAAGCAATGCGAGATCGACGAGGCGATCGAGCTTCTCAACAAGGCCAAACGCCCCTATATCTACATTGGTGGCGGTGCGGCCGGCCTTGGCCTTGGCCGCGAAATCGTGGCACTGGCCGAAAAGACGGATGCCTTTATCGGTTGCACCTTTATGGGCCTTTCTGCGGTCAACGGCGATTGCGATCGCTTCCTTGGTATGCAGGGCATGCACGGACATTATGCGTCCTCTATGGCACAAAAGGAGGCCGACCTGATCCTTGGTGTCGGCGTTCGCTTCAGCGACCGCGCTACCGGCAATGTTGCAAAATACGCCACCAATACAAAGGTCATTCAGCTTGATCCTGATTTTTCCGAGATCAATAAAAACGTTATGGTCGACATTGGCATCGTTGCCGATGTCAAGGATGCCTTTGTGCGCATTGCTGCAGGGGCTGCCGCACAAAAGAGACCCGAATGGCAAGAGATCGTTGGCGCACTGCGCGCAAGAGAAGCGCAGTTTGACCGCGAACAGCGCGAGCAAGCGGGAGAGAGACTGGTGCCCCGCCGCGTATTTGATATTATCAATGCAAACAAGCTGCCGCATACTGTTATCGCCACCGACGTCGGACAGCATCAGATGTGGGCAGCGCAGTACGTCAGCTTTGATAGCCCCCGTCGCTTTGTATCCAGCGGCGGACTTGGAACCATGGGCTTTGGCCTTGGTGCCGCCATCGGTGCACAGGTTGCCACCAAGGATCCCGTCGTGCTGATCACGGGTGACGGCAGCTTTGGTATGAACCTTAACGAATTGGCAACCGCCGTATCCTACAACATCCCCCTTGTCATCGTTTTGATGAATAACGGCGTGCTGGGTATGGTGCGTCAATGGCAGACGCTGTTTTTCAAGGCGCATTATTCCAATACAACGCTTCAGCGAAAGACCAACTTTGTCAAGCTTGCCGAGGCCTTTGGCGCCGTAGGTATGACGGCCACCACCCCTGCCGAGTTTGAGAACGCCTTTCAGAAGGCGCTTGCTGTGCAGGGCCCTGTTGTGATCGATACCTACATCGATAAGGACGAGTTCGTGCTGCCGATGTTGCCCCCCGGTGGCTCGGTAGAGGACATCATCACTGCCATCCGCAGAAAGGAGGCGCAGGAAAATGAGCAATAAGAAAAACGGATTTGTGATCGCAGTTTACGTTGACAACCAGTTCGGTGTTCTGACCCGCGTCACCAGTATGTTTACCCGCCGCGGCTTTAACATCGATGCACTGACCGTTGGAGAGACCGAATGCCCCGAGTATTCTCGTATCACCATTTCGCTTTCCGGTGACGGTTATGCCAAAACCCAGCTGATCAACCAGTTGAAAAAGCTTTACAACGTCAAAAAGGTCGAGGTGCTGGAGGATAACGATTGCATCAAGCGCGAGCTGATGCTGATCAAGATCTGCAACAAGCCCGAAAATCGCGCAGACATTCATTTCGCCGTGGATGCCTACCGCGCCAAGGTGGTGGATTACACCACCGACGGTATGTGCATCGAGGTCACGGGCGATCCTTCCAAGATCGACGCTTTCGTCGAGCTGATGAAGCCCTTTGGCATCATCGAGAGCTGCCGTACCGGTATCGTAGCGTTGGAGCGCGGCCTTAGCACGCTTCTCAATAAGTAAACCAAAAAATTATTATAAAACCATTCAAAAGGAGAATAAAACAATGGCAAACATTTACTATCAGCAGGATTGCGACATCAAAAAGCTTAGCGGCAAGACCGTTGCTATCATCGGTTACGGCTCTCAGGGTCACGCACACGCGCTCAACCTCAAGGAGTCCGGCGTTAACGTGATCGTTGGTCTGTACACCGGCTCTAAGAGCTGGGCTAAGGCCGAGGCACAGGGCCTTAAGGTCATGACCGCTGCCGATGCCGCCAAGGCTGCAGATCTGATCATGATCCTGATCAACGACGAGAAGCAGGCTAAGCTCTACAAGGAGAGCATCGAGCCCAACCTCACCGAGGGCAAGACCCTTGCCTTCGCTCACGGCTTTAACATTCACTTCGGCTGCATCAAGCCTCCCAAGAACGTCAACGTTATCATGATCGCTCCCAAGGGCCCCGGTCACACCGTCCGCTCTGAGTATCAGGCAGGCAAGGGCGTTCCTTGCTTGATCGCTATCCACCAGGATGCCACCGGCGATGCTCTGGACATCGGTCTTGCTTACGCAGCCGGCATCGGCGGCGCTCGTGCAGGCGTTTTGGAGACCACCTTCCGCACCGAGACCGAGACCGACCTCTTTGGCGAGCAGGCAGTGCTTTGCGGCGGCGTTTGCGCCCTGATGCAGGCAGGCTTCGAGACTCTGGTTGAGGCCGGCTACGATCCCCGTAACGCTTACTTCGAGTGCATTCACGAGATGAAGCTGATCGTCGACCTCATTTACCAGTCCGGCTTCAGCGGTATGCGCTACTCCATCTCCAACACCGCCGAGTACGGTGACTACATCACCGGTCCCAAGATCATCACCGCCGAGACCAAGAAGGCAATGAAGAAGATCCTTTCCGACATCCAGGACGGCACCTTTGCAAAGGACTTCCTGCTGGATATGTCCGATGCAGGTGCACAGGTGCACTTCAACGCTATGAGAAAGCTTGCTTCCGAGCATCCTTCCGAGGTCGTTGGTGAGGATATCAGAAAGCTGTATAGCTGGGCTGACGAGGAAAAGTTCATCAATAACTGATCCACTTGATAAGCGGCGCATTTCTGTGTTCCATTGTCAAAAGCGGCTCGATGTAGGTCTACTACACCGTCGCCTTGCTTTTGACAATGCGCCTTGAACTGCTTGCTTCTCAAGCGGAAGGGGAGGGCGTGCTTGCTTCTTGAACGAAGGTGCAAAGCGGCAAGCGTCCGTCCCGCATCCCCGACCAAAAATGAGGCTACGCACAAACCCGGTAGGGGAGGGGCTTGCTCCTCCCGCCTTTACAACCTGCATTTGCATGATAACGAAGGCTACCGTAAGGGCACACGAGCAACCGCTCGTGTGCCTCATACAGTAACTTTCCATTATTCCAAGGAGGAAATTGCTATGATTAAAGATACCATTGTAAACGGCTGCGACAACGCCCCCCACAGATCCCTGTATAACGCACTGGGCCTGACTGCCGAGGAGCTGCAAAAGCCCCTGATCGGCGTTGTCTGCTCTTATAACGAGATCGTTCCCGGTCATATGAATCTGGATAAGATCGCCGACGCCGTAAAGCTTGGCGTAGCGTTGGCCGGCGGCACACCCATTATGTTTCCCGCTATTGCCGTTTGTGACGGCATTGCCATGGGTCACGAGGGTATGAAGTACTCGCTTGTCACCCGCGATCTGATCGCTGACTCTACCGAGGCTATGGTCAGAGCTCACGGCTTTGACGGTCTTGTGATGATCCCCAACTGTGATAAAAACGTGCCCGGCCTTCTGATGGCCGCCGCACGTCTCAACATCCCCACCGTATTCGTTTCGGGTGGCCCTATGCTGGCCGGTCGTGTCGGTGGAAAAAAGACCAGCCTTTCCTCTATGTTCGAGGCAGTCGGTGCTTACCATGCAGGCAAGATCGACGATGCCAAGCTGAATGAGTTTGAGTGCAAGACCTGCCCCAGCTGCGGCTCTTGCTCCGGTATGTACACCGCCAACTCTATGAACTGCCTCACCGAGGTGCTGGGTATGGGTCTGCGCGGCAACGGTACCATTCCCGCACCCTATTCCGCGCGCATCCAGCTTGCCAAGCACGCAGGTATGCAGATCATGGATCTGGTGAAAAAGAACATCCGTCCCCGTGACATTATGACCGAGGCGGCCATTCGCAATGCGGTCACCGCCGATATGGCGTTGGGCTGCTCTACCAACTCTATGCTCCATTTGCCCGCCATCGCCAACGAGTGCGGCGTAAAGTTTGATCTGGAGGAGGTCAATCGCATCAGCGAGCAGACCCCCAACCTCTGCCACTTGGCTCCCGCCGGCCCCACCTACATGGAGGATCTTAACGAGGCAGGCGGCGTTTATGCTGTACTCAAGGAGATCGCAAGCCTTGGTCTGCTTGATACCTCTGTGATGACCTGCACGGGCAAAACGATGGCAGAAAACATTGCCGATGCCGATATTTTGGACGACACTGTGATCCGTCGTGTCAACAACGCATACAGCAAGACCGGCGGCATCGCCGTGCTCAAGGGCAACCTTGCCCCCGACGGCTGTGTGGTCAAGAGAAGTGCCGTTGCCCCCGAGATGCTGGTGCACAAGGGCCCCGCCAAGGTGTATGAGAGCGAGGAGGCTGCTATCGAGGCCATCCACGGCGGCAAGATCGTGGCAGGCGACGTTGTGGTCATTCGCTACGAGGGTCCCGCAGGCGGTCCGGGTATGCGTGAGATGCTCAATCCTACCTCTGCCATTCAGGGCATGGGACTTGGCGCCAGCGTGGCGCTGATCACCGACGGACGTTTCTCGGGTGCTACCCGTGGTGCCTCCATCGGTCACTGCTCGCCCGAGGCGGTCAGCGGCGGCCCCATCGCCTACGTCAAGGATGGCGATATCATTTCCATTAATATTCCCGACTATAAGATCGAGCTGAAGGTCAGCGACGAGGAAATGGCCAAGCGTCGCGCCGAAATGCCCATCAAGAAAAAAGAAAACATCAGCGGCTACCTCAAGCGCTATGCTGCAATGGTCAGTTCCGCTGATAAGGGCGCTATTCTGAATTACTGATAAGAGAGGGAAGCATCATGGTTGAATACGGATTGCAGATGTACAGCGTACGCGACATCACCAAAGAAAATCTGAAGGATGCCCTGCGTCAGGTGGCAGAGCTCGGATATAAATACGTAGAATTTGCGGGCTTTTTCGGCAATAGTGCCGAGGACGTCAAGTCCTGGCTGGATGAATACGGCCTGAAGGTCAGCGGCACCCATACCGGCTGCAAGGAGATCACGCCTGATGCCATCAAGGATACCATTGCCTATCACAAGGCCATCGGCTGCACCAATTTGATCGTGCCCAGCGCCAGATGGAGCACCCCCGAGGAGCTGGAATACACCGTCGCACTTTTCAACTATGCCGAGAAGAAGCTGGCGGCAGAGGGCATCACACTTGGCTACCATAACCACTCCAAGGAGCTCTATGTCACCCCCTACGGCAAGGTCGTGGAGGATGAGATCATCAACCGTACCAAGGTGGAGATCGAGATCGACACCTTCTGGCTGTTTAACGCCGGCATCGATCCGGTGCCCTATTTGGAGGCGCACAAGGATCGCATCAAGGTGATCCACTTAAAGGACGGCACCATTCCTACCGAGGGCAAGCGCGACTTCGCCACCGCACATGACGGTGTCAAGGGAAAGTCCGTGGGCAGCGGCATGGCGCCCGTTGTGGCTGTACGCGATTGGGCCATCAAGAATAATGTGCTGATGGTCATCGAGTCCGAGGGACTTGACCCCACGGGCATCGAGGAGGTCGGCCGTTGTATCAGCTTCCTTAAATCGTTGGAAGCATAATATGAAAAGAGGAAAAGACCAATGGCAATGACAATGACGCAAAAGATCCTTGCGGCACACGCAGGACTTGATAAGGTCGAGGCGGGTCAGCTGATCCTTGTGGATCTTGACCGTGTGCTCGGTAACGATATTACCTCTCCCGTGGCGATCCGAGAGTTTGAAAAGATCGGTGCCACCGCAGTTTATGATAAGGATAAGGTGACCATGGTCATGGATCACTTTGCCCCCAACAAGGATATCAAGGCGGCAGAGCAGTGCAAGATGTGCCGCAATTTCTGCAACGAATATGAGGTCACCCACTTTTATGACGTGGGTCGTATGGGCATCGAGCACGCTCTGCTCCCCGAAAAGGGACTGGTGGTTTCCGGTGACGTGGTCATCGGTGCCGATTCTCACACCTGCACCTACGGTGCACTGGGTGCATTTTCCACCGGCGTGGGCTCTACCGATATGGCTTGCGGTATGGCTACCGGCAAGGCTTGGTTTAAGGTTCCCTCCGCCATCAAATTCAATCTCAAGGGCAAGCTGAACCCCTTCGTTTCGGGCAAGGACGTGATCCTGCACATCATCGGCAAGATCGGTGTGGACGGCGCACTGTACCGCTCGATGGAGTTTGCCGGAGAGGGCGTTTCCGCACTGACCATTTACGACCGTCTGACCATTTCCAATATGGCTATCGAGGCGGGTGCCAAAAACGGTATCTTCCCGGTTGACGAGCAGACCCTTGCTTATATCAAGGAGCACAGCGACCGTGCCCCCGTCGTTTACGAGGCGGATGCGGATGCTGTCTATGACGAAACCTATGACATCGATCTTTCCGAGATTAGATCCACCGTGGCCTTCCCTCATCTGCCCGAAAACACCAAGACCATCGATGAGGTGGGCGACGTGCGCATCGATCAGGTGGTGATCGGCTCCTGCACCAACGGTCAGTACAAGGATATTGCCGAGGCTGCCGCTATCCTGAAGGGTAAGAAGATCGCCGATCACGTGCGTGCCATCATCATTCCCGCAACCCAGGATATCTATCTGAAGGCTGCCGAAAATGGCTTGCTTAAGATCTTTATCGAGGCAGGATGTGTGGTATCCACGCCCACCTGCGGCCCCTGTCTTGGCGGACATATGGGCATTCTTGCCGCAGGCGAGCGCGCTGTTGCCACCACCAACCGTAACTTTGTGGGTCGTATGGGTCACGTCACCTCCGAGGTCTATCTGGCCAGCCCCGCCGTGGCCGCCGCCAGTGCCATCGCAGGTAAGATCGCAGACCCCGCCAAGGTTTGATGAAAGGGGATCACGCAATGAAATTTACAGGTACTGTTATTAAATACGGTGACAACGTGGATACCGACGTCATCATTCCCGCCCGTCACCTCAATACCATTGACGTTAAGGAGTTGGCTTCTCACTGCATGGAGGATATCGACAAGGATTTCCACAGCAAGATCAAGCCCGGCGACATTATGGTGGCAGGCTTCAACTTTGGATGCGGCTCCTCCCGTGAGCACGCACCCATCGCCATCAAGGAAAGCGGCATTTCTTTGGTCATTGCCAAAAGCTTTGCCCGTATCTTCTACCGCAATGCCATCAACATCGGTCTTGCGATCTTAGAGTGCCCCGAGGCCGCAGAGGCTATTGAAAACGGCCACGAGGTCGAGGCCGATCTGGATGCCGGTGTGATCACCGATCTCACCACGGGTCAAAAGTTCAACACCAATCCTTTCCCTGCATTTATTCAGAAAATGATCACCAACGGTGGCCTTGTGGCTTCCATTCAAAAGGGTGATTTCAAATAAGAGGTTTCACCATGGAAAAGAAAATCGCATTGCTGAGGGGTGATGGCATCGGCCCCGAGATCGTGGACAGCGCAGTACGTGTGCTGGAGACTATCGCCAAGAAATATAATCATAAATTTGAGTTTGCACCCTATCTCATCGGCGGCTGCGCCATCGATGAGACCGGTGCGCCTCTCCCCGAGGAGACTGTTGCCGGCTGTCTTGCTGCCGACAGCGTGCTGCTGGGTGCCGTGGGCGGCCCCAAGTGGGATACGCTCCCCGGCAACGTGCGTCCCGAAAAAGCACTGCTCGGTATCCGCGCCGCTATGGAGCTGTTTACCAATCTGCGCCCCGCACAGCTGTATCCCGCATTGGCAGGGGACTGCCCCTTGCGTGCCGATATCGTGGCAAACGGCTTTGATATGGTCATCGTTCGTGAACTGACCGGCGGCATCTATTTCGGCGAGCGCGGTATGAGAGAGGGCAAGTACGGCGAGGAGGCATACGACACAGAGTGCTATAGCCGTATGGAGATCGAGCGCATCGGCCGTGTGGCCTTTGAGACCGCACAAAAGAGAAACAAGCGCCTTTGCAGCATCGACAAGGCCAACGTGCTGGAAAGCTCCAGACTTTGGAGAAAGGTGATGCACGAGCTGGCCGAGGAATACCCCGACGTGCAGCTTTCGGATATGCTGGTGGACAATGCCGCTATGCAGCTGGTACGCAATCCCGCTCAGTTTGATGTGATCGTCACCTCCAATATGTTTGGTGACATCCTCTCCGATGAGGCTTCTCAGATCACGGGCTCTATCGGTATGCTGCCCTCTGCCTCGCTTGGCAGCACCAAGCGCGGCTTGTACGAGCCGATCCACGGCTCCGCTCCCGACATTGCGGGCAAGCACATCGCCAACCCCATTGCCACCATTTTGTCTGCGGCTATGATGCTGCGTTATTCCTTTGATATGGTCGCCGAGGCCGACGCCATCGTCCGTGCCGTTGACGAGGTGTTGGAGGCGGGCTGCCGCACGGCAGATCTTGCCCACGGTGCTCCCGCGCTTTCCACCGAGGAAATGACCGACGCCATCCTCGCCCGTCTTTGAGGTGACCTATGACACGCGAAGAACTAAAAGAGCTGTCGCTGTCCTTGTCGGCTCTCGGTGTATTTGCGGGGCTGTTGCAAAAGCCCCTGTTCAAGCATTTTTTGGAAATGACCGAGTGTGAAGAGCAGGGAAGAGCACTTCGTGCCTGCGGTGCGCTGGTGCGTGAGGTCTACGAGAGAGGCGGAAGCTTTTCTGCCGCCGTGCGCCGTGCCGTGCTGGAGGATGAAAATCCTTACGTACGGATGCGTGCGGGTAAGGGGGCGTGCAACGCCGCTATCGAGCAAGCCGTTTCCACCGAGCTGGAGATCCTGTCTCGCTTTGCCTCTCTGACTTCCGCTGACCTTGCCGCGTTTTTTCAAAACGCCCCTTACGTGCCGCCCTTTGGCAGTGACGTTGTAGAGTTGGCTGCTGAATATGAGGAAAGAATGAACGATATCCACAAGCACGGCTACGGTATTTTTGCCGCCAATGCGATGTTCCGCTTGTCGGATGATTCTACCATCGAGCCCATAGCCTCTGCCGATACCGTGTCGATCGATCATTTCATCGGCTATGAGGAAGAGCGCACCCAGGTGCTGGATAATACCAAGGCGTTTCTTGAGGGCCGTCCTGCGGCCAACGTATTGCTGTATGGCGATGCGGGCACGGGCAAATCCTCCACTGTCAAGGCTGTGACCAACCACCTGTTCGAGCAGGGTCTGCGCCTGATCGAGATCCGTAAGGATCAGCTTTCCAAACTGCCGCTGGTGATGGCTAAGATCCGCACCAACCCCTTGCGCTTTATCATCTTTATTGATGATCTTTCCTTTAATAAAAGTGACGATTGCTTCAGTATGCTCAAGGCCGCGCTTGAGGGCTCTGCTGCCGCCAAGGCAGATAATGCCGTGATCTATGCCACCAGCAATCGCCGCCATATCGTGCGTGAGACCTTTGCCGACCGCGAGGGCGGAGAGGTGCACCGCAACGATACGATGCAAGAGACCCTGTCGCTCTCCGAGCGATTTGGCATGACGGTGCTGTTTGCAAGACCCAATAAGCAGCTGTATTTAGAGATCGTACGCGAGTTGGCTGCCAAGAATCATATTCAAATGGACAGCTCCGAGCTGGAGATCAAGGCCGAGGCATTTGCACTTGCCAGGGGCACCCGCTCTGCACGCTGTGCCGAGCATTTTATCGAAAGTCTGATGTAAGACGAAAGTGAGTTGATTGATTATGTTGACACTGGATAATGTCTACCGCGCAAGCTATGTGCTAAAGGACGTGGTCAGAAAGACTGACGTCATTTATGCCCCCAAGCTTTGCCCCGGTACCGAGCTTTATCTTAAAACCGAAAACCTGCAGGTGACGGGCTCCTTTAAGGTGCGCGGCGCTTACTATAAAATGTCCAAGCTGACCGACGAAGAGCGCGCACGCGGCGTGATCGCCTGCTCCGCAGGCAACCACGCCCAGGGCGTGGCGCTTGGCGCACAGAAAAACGGCATCAAGGCCGTGATCTGCCTGCCCGCAGGTGCCCCCATCTCCAAGGTGGAGGCGACCAAAAGCTACGGCGCCGAGGTCTGCCTTGTAGAGGGTGTTTACGACGATGCCTATCGCCGTGCCTTGGAATTGCGCGACGAAAAGGGCTATACCTTCATTCACCCCTTTAACGACGAGGATGTGATCGCAGGTCAAGGCACCATCGCGCTGGAGCTTGCCGAGCAGCTTTCCGATATCGATGTGGTTTTGGTGCCTGTGGGCGGAGGCGGTCTCATTTCGGGTGTTGCCTTTACCATGAAGACCCTGAATCCCAACGTTAAGGTCTACGGCGTACAAGCCACCGGTGCCCCCTCTATGGCCAATTCGATGCATCACGGCAAGATCGAAGCGTTGCCTTCAGTCTCTACCATTGCAGACGGCATTGCCGTTAAGGTACCCGGAGATCTGACCTATGAGCTGTGCAGCAAATACGTTGATGATGTCGTAACCGTCAGCGATGACGAGATCTCGGCCGCTATTCTTGCCCTGATGGAGCAGCACAAGCTGGCCACCGAGGGCGCCGGCGCGGTAGCTGTTGCCGCCGCTATGTTCGGCAAGGTGGATCTGAAGGGTAAAAAGGCAGTTTGCCTTTGCTCCGGCGGCAACATTGACGTGACCATTCTGTCCCGTGTGATCCAACGCGGCCTCTTGATGTCCGGCCGTACTTGTCAGATGACCATCGAGCTGATGGATAAGCCCGGCCAGCTGTTGGCTGTCTCCCGTGTGATCGCAGAGCTGGGCGGCAACGTGATCGAGGTGCATCACGAGCATTCCAGAGGTGGCTCCGACGTCAACGGATGCTATTTGCGTGTGACCCTTGAGACCCGTAATTTTGAACATATTCAGGAGATCCGCACCGCGTTGGCTGATGCAGGCCTCCACGTGATCGAATAAGGAGAATAACTATGGCTGAACTGAAAAAAATCGCAACCGAAAAAGCCCCTGCCGCCATCGGCCCCTATTCTCAGGCTATCATTTGCGGTGATATGCTCTTCACCTCCGGCCAGATCGCTATCGATCCCGCTGTTGGTGACATCGTTGCAAAGGATGTGGTCGGTCAGACCGAGCAGGTCATGAAAAATCTTGTTGCCGTATTGACCGAAGCCGGTACTTCTATGGAAAATGCCGTCAAAACCACCTGCTTTCTCGCTGACATTGCCGATTTTGCCGCCTTTAACGAGGTTTATGGCAGATACTTTACCTCCAAGCCCGCTCGCAGCTGCGTGGCCGCCAAGGCCCTGCCCAAGGGGGCGCTTGTCGAGGTAGAGGTTATTGCCAAGATCGGCTAAAACGCATACCGTTTGCCTACTTTTGTAAAGGAGATATAAATTTATGGCTAAGAATATCGATTGGTCGAGCCTTGGCTTCGGCTATGTAAAAACCGACTGGCGTTACGTTTCCAACTATAAGGACGGCGCGTGGGATGACGGCGTGCTCACCGAGGATGCCAATATTGTGATGACCGAATGCGCAGGCGTTTTGCAGTACGCGCAAACCTGCTTCGAGGGCTTAAAGGCTTATACCACCAAGGATGGCAAGATCGTTTGCTTCCGCCCCGATCTCAATGCCGAGCGTATGATCTCCTCCTGCGACAAGCTTAAAATGCCCGCGTTCCCTGCAGAGCGCTTTATCGATGCCGTCAAAAAGGTCGTCGAGGCCAATCGCGAGTGGGTCCCCCCTTATGGGTCCGGCGCATCGCTTTATCTGCGTCCCTTTATGTTCGGCAGCGACGCTGTGATCGGCGTTAAGCCCGCAAAAGAGTATCAGTTCCGCATTTTTGCTACACCGGTTGGCCCTTATTTCAAGGGTGGCGTCAAGCCCTTGACCGTCCGCATCAGCGATCTCGATCGCGCCGCTCCTCGCGGCACCGGTCACGTTAAGGCCGGCCTTAACTATGCAATGAGCCTTTACAATATCGTGGATGCACACGAGCAGGGCTATGACGAAAACATTTATCCCGACTCCGCTACGCGTACCTACGTAGAGGAGACCGGCGGCGCCAACATTTTGCTGGTTGCCAAGGATGGCACTGTGGTCACCCCCCTGTCGGATACCATTTTGCCCTCTATCACCCGCCGTTCGCTGATGTACGTGGCCGAGCATATTCTCGGTATGAAGGTCGAGCAGCGCAAGGTCCGTATCGATGAGCTTTCTGATTTTGTCGAATGTGGTCTGTGCGGTACTGCAGCCGTGATCTCTCCCGTTGGAAAGATCGTGGATCACGGCCGTGAGATCGTATACGGTATGGAGGATATGGGCCCCGTAACCAAAAAGCTTTACGAGACGTTGCGTGGCATTCAGATGGGTGAAATTCCCGCGCCCGAGGGTTGGATCGAAACGATTTGTGAATAAGTTTTCATTAAAAACCACCCTCGGAGCCTCCGTGGGTGGTTTTTAAATGAAAATATACGAATATTTATGCAAAAAGCTCTTGACTTTATCACTTTAACATGATAAAATGATGATATATTCCCAAAAAGGTGGTTTTGTTATGGAAGCTTTGCATACTCCTGAGATCAAGCGCCTGTATCGGGCTGTCTTGAGATTGGAAACAGAAGAAGAATGTAGAATTTTTTTCGAGGATCTTTGCACCGTAAAAGAGGTGCGCGATCTTGCGCAACGCTTAGAGGTTGCAAATATGCTGCATAGCGGCAAGAATTATCAAGAGATATCGGCGCTGACCGGCGCCTCTACCGCAACCATCAGCCGTGTCAAAAAATGTCTGCTTTACGGCAGCGGCGGTTATCGCAACGCGGTGATGGAGGTTGCAGAGCAAGGAGACACTGATGAGGATCAATGAGATCGTTTTAAAAAACGAAGAGCGCGTTTCATTGCGCTTGCGTGAGCTATACCGCTCCTATGGCTACACGCAATATAAAATGAGCAAATTTGAGGAGTATGACCTCTATGCCCGCAACAAGGATTTCTTGATTTCGGATAACGTCATAACCTTTACCGATACAAACGGAAAGCTGATGGCGCTTAAGCCTGACGTAACGCTGTCTATCGTCAAGAACACCAAGGCGGGCGAAGGACTGCGCAAGGTGTATTACGACGAAAACGTCTATCGCGTTTCCGATGGCAGCCATGCCTATCGTGAGATCGCGCAAACGGGCTTGGAATGCATTGGAGACGTAGACGATTATGCCATTGCCGAGGTGCTGATGCTGGCCGCCGAAAGCCTTTCTCGCATTTCCGGCGATTATGTGCTTGACGTATCCGAGCTGGACATCGTTTCTGCCGTAATCGACAGCTTTAACGTGGATCGCGAGACCCGTTCTGCATTGCTGACGGCAGTTGGTGAAAAAAATCTGCATACGGTCAGCGCGCTTGCTGCCAATGCCGCAGTTCCGGCCGAAAAGGCAACACTTTTGCAAGCGCTGATAGAACTGCAGGGGGATAGCGAGACCGTGATCACCGCACTGCGTGCTATGCTGGCGGATACGGCTGCTATGCCCGCGGTCGAGCGGCTGGCGCGCATTATGACGGCACTGAAGAGCGTTGGATGCGACGACAGGATCCACATTGATTTTTCTGTTGTAGACGATATGAATTATTACAACGGCATCGTGTTTAAGGGCTTTGTCAACGGCGTGCCCACAGGCGTACTGTCCGGCGGACAGTATGACCGCTTGATGAAAAAAATGGGCAAGCAAACAGGGGCGATCGGCTTTGCCGTCTACCTTGATCTGCTGGAGCGCTTGCACGACAGTCCAAAAAGCTATGACGTAGACGTGCTGGTGCTGTATAATGCCCAAATGCCCGCTGCCGCGCTGTTGAAAGCCGCACGCGCTTTGGGCGAGACGGGAGAGAGCGTGCTGATGCGCACCGCGATTCCCACAGATCTGCGCTATGGGTGTTTGGTCGATCTGACAAAGGGGGAGTGCTGATATGTTGAATATTGCATTACCCAAGGGCAGACTGGGCGAAAAGGTTTATGCTATGTTTGAGGCGGCCGGCTTCGAGTGCCCTTCTATCAAAGAACAAAATCGCAAGCTGATCTTTGAAAACGAGGCCGTCGGTGTTCGTTATTTCTGGGTCAAGCCCTCTGACGTGGCCATTTACGTTGAGCGCGGTGCTGCCGACATCGGCGTTGCAGGCAAGGATATTTTGCTGGAATACGAGCCCGATGTTTACGAGCTGTTCGATCTTGATATCGGCAAATGCCGTATGGCCGTGGCAGCTAAAAACGATTTTCGCGACGATCCGCAAAAAACGCTTCGCGTGGCCACCAAATTCTCTAACATTGCAAGAAATTACTATACCGCGCAAGGGCGCGATATTGATATTATCCACCTCAACGGCTCCATCGAGATCGCGCCCATTCTGGGGCTTTCCGATGTGATCGTGGATATCGTAGAAACGGGCACTACGCTCAAAGAAAACGATCTTTCGGTGTATGAGACCATCGTACCCATCAGCGCAAGACTGATCGCCAACAAGGCAAGCTATAAATTCAAAAGTGAACCCATCAAGGCCATCCTGCAAAGCCTTGCAGAGATGGCAAAGGAGCAGAAATGATCAAGATTCTGAAATACGGCGAGGTGGCAAACAGCGATATTTTCGCCCGTGTGACCCCCACCGTTGACGTAGAGGCCATTGTTACCGATATCATTGCCAACGTGCGCAAAAGCGGCGACAAGGCACTGTACGAATATTGCGAAAGATTTGATAAGGTCAAGCTGGAGGCGCTTGCCGTTAGCGAGGCGGAGCTGGACGCCGCCATGACCGAGGTCCCTGCTGATTTTTTGCGTATTCTGCGTGTAGCGGCTGAAAACATCCGCCGCTTTCACGAAAAGCAAAAGCGGAACAGCTTTATTTTAAACGAGCAGGATGGCGTTGTTATGGGTCAAAAGGTGACCCCTGTGGATCGCGCGGGACTGTACGTGCCCGGCGGCACAGCAGCCTATCCTTCCACCGTTTTGATGGATGCGATCCCCGCTAAGATCGCAGGCGTTCCCCAGGTCGTAATGGTCTCGCCTCCCGGCAAGGATGGCAAGATCCCCGCGGTCATTCTGGTCGCTGCGCGTATCGCGGGTGTTGACAAGATCTTTAAGCTTGGCGGCGCACAGGCCATTGCCGCGCTTGCCTACGGCACCGAAAGCGTGCCCAAGGTCGACAAGATCGTTGGCCCCGGCAACGCCTTTGTGGCAGAGGCCAAAAAGCAGGTGTTCGGCACCGTATCCATTGATATGATCGCAGGCCCCAGCGAGATCCTGGTGATCGCAGACGGCTCTGCCGATCCCCGTCACGTGGCCGCAGATCTGCTCTCTCAGGCCGAGCACGATAAGCTGGCAAGCGCTGTGCTCGTCACCGACAGTATGGAGCTTGCCAAGGCCGTACAGGCCGAGATCGAGGTGCAGCTTTCCACCCTCGAGCGTGAAGAAATCGCCCGCGCGTCTATTGATAACAACGGCAAGATCATCGTAGCGCCCGATCTGCAAAAGGGCATCGAGATCTCCAACGAGATCGCTCCCGAGCATCTGGAGCTTTGCGTAGACAACCCCTTTGATTATCTGGATAAGATCCGTCACGCAGGCTCGATCTTTATGGGCAAAAATTGCCCCGAGGCACTGGGCGACTATCTGGCGGGCCCCAATCACACCCTGCCCACCAGCGGCACGGCAAAATTCTCAAGCCCCTTGTCGGTGGATGATTTTGTGAAAAAGACCCAGTACACCTACTTCACCCGTGACGCACTTTCCCGTGTGGCCGAGGACGTGGCGTATTTTGCCCGCAAGGAGGGGCTGACCGCCCACGCAAGAAGCGCCGTGATACGCTTTGAGGAGGAGAAATGAGCAGGTTTTTCAGTGAAAGATTCGCCGGTCTTGTACCCTATACTCCCGGTGAACAGCCCCGCGAGCGTAAGTTTATCAAGCTCAACACCAACGAAAGCCCCTTTCCTCCGTCTCAAAAAGCGGTAAAGGCCGCTGCCGAGGCTGCCGAAAAATTACAACTGTATTCCGACCCCACCTGCAAGCTTCTTGCTGAAAAAGTGGCCGAACGGTATGAGGTTTCACCCGATGAGGTGATTTTGGTCAACGGCTCTGACGAGGTTTTGAACTTTGCCTTTATGGCGTTTTGCGATCAAGGTCACCCTGCCGCCTTTGCCGATATCACCTATGGCTTTTACGAGGTGTTTGCCGAGCTGCATCACGTTCCCTATGAAAAGATCCCGCTGCGCGAGGATTTCTCCATCGGGGTAGAGGACTATATCGGCATTGGTAAAACTATTTTTATTGCCAACCCCAACGCCCCCACGGGCAAGACGATTTCTGTCGTCGATGTCGAGCGTATTTTGCAAAGCAACCCCGATAACGTGGTCGTGATCGACGAGGCGTACGTGGATTTTGGGGCAGAGAGTTGTGTGCCGCTGATCAAAAAGTACGACAATCTTTTGATCACGCAGACCTTTTCCAAATCCCGCTCAATGGCAGGCGCCAGACTTGGCTTTGGCATTGGCTCTAAGGCGCTGATCGCAGATTTGCACACTATCCGTTATTCCACCAACCCTTACAACGTCAATTCTATGACGCTGGCGGCGGGCTACGGCGTGCTGTGCGACGAGGCGTATACGCAAATTAACTGCCAAACGGTATGCGAAAATCGCACTTTTGCCATGGCAGAGCTGCAAAAAATGGGCTTTGAGATGACCGATTCCAAGGCCAACTTCATCTTTGCCAAGCACCCCCGCATGGGCGGCGGAGAGATCTATCAAAAGCTGCGCGATCGCGGCATTCTGGTGCGCCATTTTGAAAAGCCGCGCATCAAGGACTACAACCGAATCACCGTGGGCACAAGGGCCGAAATGGAGGCCCTGATCGCGGCCCTTGGTGAAATTCTGGAGGACGTAAAATGAGAACTGCACAAATCAAGCGTGATACGGCCGAAACCAAGATCGAGCTGACCCTTGCTCTGGAGGGCAAAGGTCGCGCAAGCATCGATACGGGTTGCGGTTTTCTTGACCATATGCTCACGCTTTTGGCGGGACACGGCAGATTTGACCTGACGGTCAACTGCAAGGGTGACACCAATGTAGACGATCACCACACCGTTGAGGATGTGGGCATCGCCCTCGGTCAGGCCTTTGCCAAGGCTCTTGGCGACAAAAAGGGCATTACCCGCTACGGCACCGTGACTGTTCCTATGGACGAGGCGCTTGTGATGTGCGCTCTCGATCTGTCGGGCCGTTGTGGCTATTACGGTGAGCTAAAGCTCCCCTCGCGCCGCGTGGGTAGCTTTGATACCGAGCTTGCAGACGAGTTTTTCGTGGCATTTTGCCGCACTGCCGCCGCAACGCTGCACTTTGTGCAGTTTGCAGGTAACAATACGCACCACATCATCGAGTGTGCCTTTAAGGCCCTTGGCCGCGCTTTGCGTGTTGCCGTTTCCATTGATCCCGAGTTTGCAAACGAGATCCCCTCTACGAAGGGAGTGCTTTGATGGTTGCGATCGTTGATTACGGCGTTGGAAATCTGTTTTCGCTGCAGTCCTCCTTTGCCTCTATCGGCGTTGATGCCGTTGTGACCTCGGAGCCCGCCGTGCTGCACGCCGCCGACCGCATCGTGCTGCCGGGTGTCGGCGCCTTTGGCGATGCCGCCGAAAAGCTGCGCGCCTCGGGGCTTGCCGACATGGTGGTTGCCGAGGCCAAGGCAGGAAAGCCTCTGCTTGGCATCTGCCTTGGTATGCAGCTGCTGTTTGATAAAAGTCTGGAATACGGCGAGCACCAAGGACTTGGGCTGATCCCGGGTGAGGTGCGTCCCATTGCCGAGGTGATCCCCGAGGGACTTAAAATTCCGCACATCGGCTGGAACGCTTTGCATTTCGGCAACAAAAAAAGCCCCTTGTTCCGCTATCTTAGCGAGGGCGATTTTGTTTATTTCGTTCATTCGTTTTACGGTGCCAAGTGCGAGGATAGCGTGATCGCTACTGCCGAATACGGCGCCGAGCTAACTGCCGCCGTGGCACGTGACAACGTGTTCGGCTGTCAGTTCCATCCCGAAAAAAGCGGCGAGGTCGGCATGAGGATCCTCCGCGCATTTTGCGAAAAGGAGGCATAACGGTGTTAATTTTCCCTGCAATCGACCTCTTTGGAGGCAAGGCCGTACGCCTTTACAAGGGCGACTATGACCAAATGACCGTTTATAACGAAAACCCGCTGGCCGTGGCCAAGGATTTTGCCGCCTGCGGCGCCGTTTGGCTGCACACGGTGGATCTTGAGGGCGCCCGCAACGGTGAAACACCTAACCTTGCAACGGTTGAAAAATTGGTAAAGGAAAGCGGCCTTATGGTTGAGGTGGGCGGCGGCATCCGCAGTATGGATGTTGTTGACCGCTATCTTTCGGCAGGCGTCAGCCGTGTCATTTTGGGCACTGCCGCCGTCAAGGACGAGGCCTTTCTCAAGGCTGCTCTTGCAAAATACGGCGAGCGTATTGCCGTTGGCATCGACATCAAGGATGGAAAGGTGGCCATCAAGGGCTGGACAGAAAAATCCGACCTTGACGCAATGGAGTTTTGCGCCAAAATGGAGCAGATGGGTGTCAAAACCATCATCTGCACCGATATCTCCAAGGATGGCGCTATGAAGGGCGCCAATCACGCCCTTTACCGTGAAATGAGCGCACGCTTTGGCGTGCAGATCATCGCCTCGGGCGGCGTTTCGTCTATGGAGGACGTAGAAAAGCTTGCCGCACTCGGCATTTACGGTGCCATCGTGGGCAAGGCCTATTACGTGGGCGCCATTGACCTGAAAAAAGCGATCGAGGTGGCAAAAGCATGATTACAAAGCGCATTATCCCTTGTCTGGACGTGAAAAACGGCCGTGTGGTCAAGGGTGTGAATTTCGAGGGGCTGAGCGACGTGTCCTCCCCCGTGGAACTCGGCCGTTATTACAGCGAAAACGGCGCTGACGAGCTTGTGTTTTATGACATTACCGCCTCTGCCGAGGGGCGCGCGCTGTTTACCGATATTCTCCGCGAGGTGGCGTCTACCATTTTCATTCCCCTGACGGTGGGCGGCGGCATCAATACGCTGGAGGATTTTGACCGCGTGCTGAAATGCGGTGCCGATAAGGTCAGCGTCAATTCGGGTGCCATTCGCAATCCTTCGCTTGTGGGCGAGGCCGCCAAGCGCTACGGCGATCAGTGCGTGGTGCTTTCGGTGGACGTGAAGCGCGTGGACGGCGTGTTCCGTGTGTTTGCCAAGGGCGGCAGAGAAAACACGGGCATGGAGGCCATTTCCTGGATCAAGCGCTGTGTTGACGCAGGTGCCGGCGAGATCGTGGTCAATTCCATTGATACCGACGGCGTGAAAAAGGGCTTTGACCTTGAAATGCTGGAGGCCGTGTGCAACGCCGTTTCCGTTCCCGTGATCGCCTCGGGCGGTGCGGGCTGCATTGAGGATTTTACCAAGCTGTTCAAAACGCTGCCGGGCGTGGACGCGGGGCTTGCCGCCTCGATCTTCCACTTTGGAGAGGTCGCCATTCCCGATCTGAAAAATACACTTGCCAAGGAGGGCATCCCGATGCGTATGCTGCGCAAGGGCTGAAAGGACGATTATGAATACCAATATCAATATTGACGAATTAAAGTTTGACGAAAAGGGTCTGATCCCCGCCATCGTGGTGGACAGCATCACCAAGCGTGTGCTGACCCTTGCCTATATGAACAAGGAAAGCCTGAAAATTTCTATGGAAAAGGAGCTGACCTGCTTCTGGAGCCGCTCCCGTCAGGAGCTGTGGCTCAAGGGCGAGACCAGCGGCAACTATCAGCACATCGTATCCATCACTGCCGATTGCGACAAGGACGCACTGGTTGTTGTGGTAGAGCCCGACGGCCCCGCTTGCCATCTGGGCACCGCCTCTTGCTTTGAGAACCCCGTGTTCCAAAGCAACGAGCGCCACGAGTTTGCGCTGCAGGGACTGTACGACCTTCTGGTGGACAGAAACAATACCCGCCCTGAGGGCTCTTATACCACCTACCTCTTTGAAAAGGGCATCGACAAGATCCTGAAAAAGGTGGGCGAGGAATGCACCGAGGTCATCATTGCGGGCAAGGCAGACGACAAAAAGGAGACCATTTATGAGCTTGCCGATCTTGCCTATCACGCCATGGTCCTGATGGTGCAAATGGGCATTTCGGTGGAGGACGTGCACCGCGAGCTTGCCTCCCGCCACATCATCGACCACAAGGTCAAGCAGGAGAAAATGACCAAGTAAAATACGCAAAAAGTCGCACACGTGTGCGACTTTTTTTGCGTGTCACTGCGGTCGCTTGACATTACGCATAATTTTTGATATAATATTTCAGTTATTGTCAAATTTACAAGGAAGTCCGATAAATCTAAGGAGAACAACATGAGAAGAAGTAAGATGTTTGGAAAGTTGCTTTTGGCTTCGCTGCTGATCGCGCTGTTTGCTGTGCTGCTGACGCTATCGGCAAGCGCGGCAACGCACGAGGTCACCACCGAGGCGGAGCTGATCTCGGCGCTGAACAACGCCGCCGACGGCGATACGGTCAATGTGACTAAGGATATTACGCTGACGCAGGCGATCACCTTGGAAAAGGACGTCACCATCGAAAGCACCGGTAAAAAGATCTCCGCCGCTACGCTGGATGCGCTTTTCTCCGTGAATGCCGATGTGACCTTTATAAATGCTTTTCTTTCCAACACCAAGGCGGGCGCGTGCCTGTTCAAGGCAGGGCAGGGTCAGAGCGGCTCGGTCCGTATCACCTGCACCGCTACCAGCATCTCGCTGAAGCTGATCGCCTCCAATGTTTTCTATGCAGAGGGCAACGGCAGCCTTTCCGGCACCTTGGGTATCAGAACTCTTGTAGAAAGCGGCACCACCGCGCGACTCGGCTATTTTGTGGGCAGCTCCACGGGTAGCGTTACGTTGGACGGCGGCGAGGTCTCCACAAGCGGTAAAAGTCTTGAACTGGCGGGCTCTGCCACGGGTACGTTGACGGTCAACTCCGGTAGCTTGACCTCAAGTAACTGGATCGCTTCTTTCCCCGACTCCTCCAAGGGTACGTTGAACTATCACGGTGGCACGATCACCGCCGCCACGCACAATGCGGCCATTACGGGCACCGGCACGGCTACCGTTAATATGACGGGCGGCACGTTGAGCGCCCCTACCAGCTTCATTTATTGCAACAACACAAGCAGTGTTTCCACTGTTTCCGTTACGGGCGGTACTTACGAGGGCGGCTATTTTTGCTCTAACAACGGTAAGCTGGACGTGAGTGTTGGCGGCACGGCAAGCGTGACTGTGACAAACGGTTGGGCGTTCCGTTACGATAATGATGCCACGGGCTCGGTAACCTTGCTGGGTAGCGCGACGGTACACGCCAACTATTCTCACGGCTTTGTGAATACAAGCACCCGAAGTGTCGATTTTACCATCAAGGAAAATGCAAGCTTTACCTGCACCAACCAGATTGCCGTTTATTACTGCGGCACCTATGGCGAGGGCGTGACCAATCACGTCAACATCCTCGGCGGTAGCATCACCGCCGCCAAGGTGGCCGTTTCCTGCGATAACAAGGGCGGCAAGATGGAGATCAAGGTGGAAGGCGGTACCGTCACCTCTACGGGCAGCGATACGATAAATTTCCTCGGCTACGGCACCGTGACCCTTGCCGTGAAGGGCGGTGTTTTCAGCGCCTACAACCACGGCTTTTACGTCGGCAATAATTCTACAAGCAACGTAAACCTTACTGCAACCTTTGAGGGTGGCTCGTTTACCGCCTCTGTCGGTGACGTGTTGGAGGTGCTGAACAAGGATAGCATCACGGCCAACGTCACCATCGCGGACGGCATCTTCCACGGCAAAAACAAGGATCTGACCTATGGCTCTGGCTATCCCGTGCTGATCAACGGTAAAAACAGCACCCTGACTGTTTACGGCGGCACCTTCCTTGCCGATTACGCCCACGCCGCCATTAGCGCGATGAACAACGCCTCCTGCACGATCTACGGCGGTTATTTCCGCGGAAATGCTCTTTGCTGCGTTCGTGCGGCAGATAACGGCAAGCTTTATATCTACGGCGGCGAGTATTACTACTCCGGCACCGTTGGATTTGTGGGTCAGCCCGTGCGCTCCGGCACAGGCAGTTCGGCGGGCAACGTGCATATTTACGGCGGCAATTTCCGCTCCGACGGCGGCGATGCTGTGTTCCGCTCTGTCAGCTCTACGTCAAGCATCACCGTCCACGGCGGCTACAACGCCTTTGGCGGCGGCGCGTTGGTCGGTAACAGCAACACAAGCGGAAGCGGTGGCACGCCCACCACGGGATTTGCCATCGGCGCTATCACGGCCTCCGACAGCATTCAGATGACCGCAGGTGCGGCTGTCCGCATTGTCGAGGGCTACAACGGCCTGCGCTTTAAGGGCCATATCTCCGCTGCCTCGCTGGCTTATCTCAACAGCATTGCTGATGCGGGCAGTGTGAAATTCGGAACGCTGATCGCGCCGTTGGACTACGTGCAGCAGGTAGAAGTCTACACCAAAGCGCATCTTGATGCCGCAGGACTTGATTATATCGAGCTTCCTGCCCAAAGCGGTCTTGTCGAGATGTTGGACGGTAGCTACGAGATCCGCGCCGCCATCACCAATATCAAGCCCGAAAACGTAGGGCGCGCCTTTGCGGCGGTCTACTACGTGAGCTACACCGTAAACGGTAAGACCGTGATCAACTACGCCACCTACCGCGAAACGAAAAATGCCCGTTCTATCGAAAATGTGGCACGCCTTGCTCTGCAGGACGGCCACCGCTATAACGAGGCTCAGCTTTCCGTGCTGAATTTCTACGCACCCAAGACCGAGGCACCTATTATCGATCTGTACCTGATCGCAGGTCAGTCCAATGCTGCGGGCTCCTCCTATTTTGGCGAGGATTTCCGCGCGAGCAACCCTGATTTTACAAACGGCTATCCCAACGTTTACTATACCGGCACCGCAACCGCGGGACAGAACTGGGCAAACAAAAACTTTGTCGAGGGCGAGCTTGTCAAGATCGGCTATGGCGGCGAAAGCTCCAAGATCGGTGCCGAGCTTGGTATGGCTATGGCGCTGTCGAAATACTATAATACAGAAAGTGGCCGCACCGCTGCTATCGTGAAATACGGCGCCAGTGGCACCTCTCTGATGGATAGCGTGTCGGGCTACAACGGCCCCGAGGGCAGCTGGACCTCGCCCTCCTGGTTGGATGCGCACGGCAAGGTGAACGAGCAGAAGTCGGGCGGTCTGTACCGCGCCTTTGTTTTGCAGATTGAAAGCGCCGTTGCCGATTACCGCGCAATGGGCTATGATGTCAATATCGTGGCTGCTTATTGGATGCAGGGTGAAAGCGATGTGAATCATCCTGCTTTGTATGCCGAAATGTTTACCGCTTGGGTAGAGGATCTGCGTGCCGACGTTGCCGATATTACGGGCGACGAGGCCGATGCGCAGCTGCCCGTGCTTGTGGGCGAGATCTCCCGCTCCTTCGACCCCTCTAATGTAGCCGTTTCCAAGAACGATGCCTTTATTGCGATGCAAAACGCATTGGCCGGCAGCATTAACGATATGTACGTCATTCCTCAGTCCAAGCTGGCCTCCTCTAATACCCGCAGCGACGGCGCACATTGGAGCTGCGACGATATGCTCCTCATCGGTCAGATGGTGGCGACCACCGCGCTGGGCAAGCTTGTTTTGGGCGAGAATGATGCCAAATACGAAATGCCGTATCTGACGGGCACGCCCGTGGCCGAGGTCTATGATGCCGTAGGCGCTTTGATCGGCACTTATTCCAGCTTCAGCTGGGCAATCGGCACCGCTCCCACTGGTGCCACCGTCAAGCTCCTTGGCGATCTTACGCTGTACGGCTCGCTCGGCATCAATAATCCCAACGCCATTACGGTCGACGGCGGTGATTATAAGATCGACGTCAAGTCCAAGTCGGCTGACGCAATGAAGCTGATCGGCACCAATTTGACCTTGAAGAATTTCCGCATCAAAAACCACACCGCAGAGTGGGGCATTCAAACCTATCAGAATGCAAAGCTCACTTGGAACGGCGGCTCCTTTGAGGCAAAGAGCGCCGGTATCGTGATCAACGATGCCGCAACCGTTGCGCTGAACGGCGTAAGCGTGACCGTTACAAGCGCAGCAGAAAATCTCGGCGCTATCTATATCAGCAACAATTACATTCCTTCGGCACAAAGACCCACCTCACACGCGACCCTGACCGTTAACGGTGGCACTATCACCTCGGACGGTAAGTCGCAGGCGATCCGTGCCGACGCCAATGCCGTGATCACGCTGACCGGTGGAGCCGAGCTGACGGGCGGTGAAAACGCCTCCTTCGGCGTGTCGCAAAACGGCACAGGCGGCTCTCTTTCAGTGGATAGCTCCGTGACCGTCAACGGCGGTATCCAGAATAAGGGCAGCGGCTATCAGCCGTAAGAGAAAATGCAACACAAAACGCAAAAAGTCGCACACGTGTACGACTTTTTGCGACAAAACCACCCCGATCGTTGTCGATCGGGGTGGTTTTTCTTATGCTTTTTTACCTTCAAGATGGGCGCGTCGGAACTGCAATGGCGTGACGCCGTGTACCTCCGAGAATTGGCGGATGTAATACCCGATGTCGTCAAAGCCGGAGGCCAACGCCGCATCGGTCACGGTACCCGTTGGGGAGAGCAAAATTTTCTCGGAGCATTTGATGCGATGCTCGATGAGATAGCGCACAGGGGGCTTGCCGATCACCGATTTAAACAGGCGGCATAGGTAATCCTTGTTCAGCCCCACGTGGTCGGCAAGGCCCTGCAGGGTCAGCTTTTTTTGATAATTGCGGCGGATAAAAAGGATCACAGCCTTGACCTTGTCGGTCTGCGTGTGGGAGAATACGGCGGTGGGGAGATGCCCCTTTCCGATCTCCTCATTGGCGGCTGCAAACAGGCAAAGCAGATTGCCGCAAACGGCGGGGAGCGATACCTCACGGGAGGGGCGCTCTGCAGCACGGAAGATCCCTTGCACAAAAACGGCAGAGGGGCTGCCGGCGGGAATAAAGAGCGGTGCGCTGCCCGAGGCATCAAAGCAATGGCGGATGGCCTCCATATTGGGGGAGCTTGGCGAAAATAGGGTAGGCAGATCAAACACCACGCAGCGATAGATGCCGCTTGGCTGTTCCGATCCGTGAACCGACCCCGGCGGGATCAGCAGTGCGTCCCCCGCCCGCAGATCAAAGCGCAGATTATCCACCGAAATCGGCAGTGAGCCATCCTCAACCAGCACCAGCTCGCAATCCATATGCCAATGATAGGGCATCACGTAGCGAGAAGAACCCTCGGCAAGCCGATAAACCCCAAAGGGGAAGCTTTTCGAGCCGCGCTGTTGATCCTCGTATTCCGCAAATTGCTCCATATCTGCCTCCTATCAAAAAATGTCAATATCGTCCTATTAAAAATCATTATAGCATAAGAAAATATCGTTTGTCAATGATAAAATAAAGATGAAAGCTTTCCTATAAAGGAGGACAACATATGAATTATCCCAAGATCGGTATCCGACCCGTGATCGACGGCCGCTGGGGCGGCGTGCGCGAGGGGCTGGAGCAGCAGACGATGAATATGGCCAAAAATGCGGCCGCACTGATCGCAGAGCATCTGCGCTATCCCGACGGCACGCCCGTGCAGTGCGTGATCGGTTGCACCACCATCGGCGGCGGCGCTGAGGCAGCCGCTGTCGAGCGTCAGTTTTCCACCGAAAACGTGGTGGCCACCCTTAGCGTGACCCCCTGCTGGTGCTACGGAACCGAGACCTTTGATATGAACCCCGGCACCATCAAGGCTGTGTGGGGCTTTAATGGCACCGAAAAGCCCGGCGCTGTGTATCTGGCAGCCGTACTGGCCGCCCACGCCCAGCGCGGTCTGCCCGCCTTTGCCATTTACGGCCGTGACGTGCAGGATGCCGACGACAAGACCATCCCCGCAGACGTTGCCGAAAAGATCCTGCGCTTTGCACGCTGTGCCGTTGCCGTGGGCTGGATGAAAAACAAGTCCTACGTCAATATCGGCGGTGTTTCCATGGGCATTATGGGCAGCTATTGCGATGCAAAAATGATGCAGCAGTATTTTGGCCTGCGTGCCGAGTGGGTGGATCTTTCCGAGGTGCTGCGCCGCATCAAGCTGGAGATCTATGATCACGAGGAATACGAGCGTGCATTAGCTTGGGTCAAGGATAACTGCCCCGAGGGCTTTGACGTTAACGCGGGCAAGGATCTTCCCGATATCATCAAGCGTTCCAAGGTGGTCGATCCCGATGCCGACTGGAGCTTTATGGTGCGTATGACCATGATCATGCGCGATATTATGTACGGCAACAAGGTGCTGGATGATATGGGCTGGCACGAGGAGGCGCTGGGTAAAAACGCAGTTGCCGCCGGTTTCCAGGGTCAGCGCAACTGGACCGACTGGCTGCCCAACGGCGATTTTGCCGAAAGCATTCTCGCCTCCACCTTTGACTGGAACGGCACCAAGGCGCCTACTGCCTTTGCCACCGAAAACGATACCCTCAACGGCCTGTCGATGCTGATGGGCACGCTGATCACCAACACCGCACCTTGCTTCCACGACGTGCGCACCTATTGGAGCCCCGAGGCTTGCGAGCGCGTCAGCGGCAAAAAGCTGACCGGTAAGGCGGCAAACGGCATCATCCATCTGGTCAACAGCGGTGCGACTGCCCTTGACGGCTGCGGTGCCTCGGTCAATGCCGACGGCGAGCACTGCATGAAGCCCTATTGGGATATGAGCGAGGCTGACGTAAAGGCCTGCCTCAATGGCACCGATTGGTGTCGCGCCAACTACGAGTATTTCCGCGGCGGCGGATTCTCCTGCCACTTTAAGGAGCGCCACGAGATGCCTCTGACGATGCTCCGCTTGAACATTGTGGACGGCATCGGCCCCGTATTGCAGATCGCAGAGGGCTACAGCGTTGAGATCCCCGAGGATATGCACGATGCCATGGATAAGCGCACCGATCCCACTTGGCCCACCCTGTGGTTTGCACCCAAGCTGACGGGCAAGGGCGCCTTTAAGGATGTTTACAGCGTGATGGCCAACTGGGGTGCCAACCACGGCGCAACCGTTTACGGTCACGTGGGCGCCGAGCTGATCACACTGGCCTCGATGCTGCGCATCCCCGTTTGTATGCACAACGTCGACGAGGAAAATATCTTCCGTCCCCACGATTGGGCAGCCTTTGGCACCGAAAACTTGGAGGATGCAGACTACCGAGCCTGCGCCAAGCTTGGCCCGATCTACGGCTAAAAGTGATCTCTCACGTCAAATAAAATCAAGTGACGCCTACACAAATGTAGGCGTCACTTTTTTTGTGCAACGGATGCTTTTAGACGACAATGCGCAGATTTTTAGGGAAAACAAAAAAATAAAGGAAAAAGTCGAAAAAAATCTGAAAATGTAAGATGATGTAATTGGAAAGATTTGCAGTAAAAACTGGAAAGTGAAAAGAAATAAATGGAAAATAGCAAAAATGGCTGAATGGATCGAATTCTCTGTGCAACCTTGTGGGGTTCTCCATCAAAAAAGTCGGTGATTGTTTTGTCGGGGGCTTTCTTTTTCAAGCAAGCTGTGATATAATACTGATAAAGCTACAGTACAAAGGAGGGAAACGTGAGATGCAGGGATCGGAGTTGCTGTTATCTGCGGTATGCGGTGCCGTTTTGAAAAGACCTGTTGAAACATCGGCTGAGCCGGAGATCCGGAACCGTGCCTGTGCGTTGGCAAAGTCTCATGATCTCTCGCAGATCATGCTGGAGGGGATGGCAGATGTCGCGCTTCCCGCTTGGGGCAGGGATCTGCTTTTGAGAAATGCGGCTGCGGCCGTTGCGCGCTTCTATGCGCAAAACGCGGCGCTGGAGCGCCTGTCCACCGCCTTTGATGAAAGCGGCATCGACTATATGCCGCTGAAGGGCGCCGTGCTTCGTCATTTGTATCCCAATCCCGAGTGGCGCGTTGGCCGCGATCTTGATATATTGGTGCGCCGCTATGATTTTGAGCGTGCTTTGGACGTCGCTACCAAGCTGCTGAGCCCCACCGAGGTCAGGCGGGGCGGTCACGACGTTGGCCTTGTGTTGCCCGACGGCGTGCGGATCGAATTGCATTTTGCTTTGTTTAATGAGGGAGACGGCTTAGATGCTTTGCTGGGAGATCCGTTTGCAACCGCAATGCAAGAGGCGGGGTGCCGCTATCGAATGTCTGATGCGGCGTTGTATGCCTATCACGTGGCACATATGGCCAAGCATTTCCGCGGCGGAGGATGCGGTCTTCGTGCCTTTTTGGATCTGTTTTTATTAGGGCGCGCTATGTCAGAGGAGACGCTTTCTCAGGCGCGCTCCTTGCTGAAGGCAGTTGATCTTTTGCAATTTGAAGCTGCCGTATCCCGCCAGAGCCGCGTGTTTTTTGACGGCGCGTGCGGAGACGAGGACACCGCGCGCCTTTCTCGCTTTGTGTTAGAAAATCAAAGCTTTGGAAGCTTTCGCTCGCAGGCCGCCCTACAGCAGCGGAAGGGCGAGAAAAAAGGAGGGTTCTGGCGCCGTGTGTTTCCGCCCTATCGTGTGATGTGCTGTCTGTATCCCGTTTTGCGTCGTGTGCCGATCCTACTCCCGTTTTGTTGGATCCTGCGCGGGCTTCGCTTCTTTTCCAAAAAAGATCGCGCTCGCTTTTTGGCGGCAAGCCGCGCTGCCCTACGTGTGGGATCGGGCGACGTGGACGAGCTTTCTCTTGTTTATCAATATCTCAGACCGGAGGGGTGAAGTGCCCCTCCTTTTTGCATCCTTTCAAAGTGTGCTTGACAGCAGATAAATTAAATGCTATAATATAAAAGTATGTATTCACGTGCGCACGCAATGCGCGGGCGCAAAGAAGGAGCGCTTCATGTTTGATAAGCCCATCCTGCTGTCTACGCCTACTATGCACGGCGAGGAGCTGCAGTTTGTAAACGAGGCCTTTGCGCGAAATTGGATCGCGCCCCTCGGATTTAATTGTGACAATTTAGAGGCGGAGCTTTCCGCTTATCTGGCGGACGGAGATAAAGCACCGCACGTGCTGGCGCTGTCGTCGGGCACGGCGGCATTGCATCTGGCAGTAAAGCTTGCGGGTGTGCGTGCGGGCGACGTGGTGCTTTGCTCGGATCTGACCTTTGCTGCCACAGTCAATCCCGTTTGCTATGAGGGTGGCGTTCCCGTTTTTGTGGATAGCGAGCGTGAAACCTGGAATATGGATCCTGTGGCGCTGGAGCGTGCCTTTGAGAAATATCCCAATGCCAAGGCTGTGATCGCCGTGCATTTGTATGGAACTCCGGCTGCCTTTGACGAGATCGCCTCGATCTGTCACCGCCACGGCGCCGTGCTGATCGAGGATGCAGCCGAGGCAATGTCTGCCACGTATAAGGGGCGCCAATGCGGCACCTTGGGTGACATAGGTATCTTTAGCTTTAACGGCAATAAGATCATAACCACCTCAGGGGGAGGCGCACTGCTCACTCGGGATGCTGCCTCACGCGAAAAAGCCTTTTTCTGGGCCACTCAGGCAAGAGAAAAGGCTTTGTGGTATCAGCACAACGAGATCGGCTATAATTATCGTATGTCCAACGTTTGCGCCGGCATCGGCAGGGGACAGCTGCTGCATCTCGAGGAGCATCGGGCGCGCAAGGGCGAGATCTTTCAGCGTTACCGTAACGCCTTTGCCGATCTGCCGCTCTCTATGAATCCGTATGCCCTTGATACCAATCCGAATTTTTGGCTTTCCTGCATCCTGATCGACCCCGCTGCGCAGCGCTCTCCGCTTGAGGTCATCGAGCGTTTAAAGCGCGAGGGGATCGAGGCGCGCCCGATCTGGAAGCCGATGCATCTCCAGCCCGTGTTTGCAGATCGCGATTTCGTCAGCGCGGCGGAAAGTTCTGTTGCCGAGGATGTTTTTGCCCGCGGACTGTGCCTGCCCTCTGATATCAAAATGACTAAGGAAGAGCAGGACCGCGTGATCGCGGTCGTTCGCGCTTGCTTTTGAGGTGAACTATGTATCAACGCTTTTTTAAGCGATCACTCGATCTTCTGCTTTCGCTGACGGCGCTGCTGCTGCTGTCGCCCGTGCTGATCCTGCTTGCGCTGATCGGGGCTATCGTACTGCGGGGAAATCCCTTTTTTACGCAGTGCCGTCCCGGGAAAAACGAAAAGATCTTTCGCTTGATCAAATTTCGCACAATGAACGATCGCCGCGATGTAAGCGGCAAGCTGCTGCCGGATGCCCTGCGACTTACGCGCTACGGCAGATTTTTGCGTGCCACCTCTTTGGACGAGCTGCCCGAGCTGATCAATATTCTGCTTGGTCAGATGTCGCTGGTCGGCCCCCGTCCGCTTTTGGTCAAATATCTGCCGCTTTACAGTCAAGAGCAGCGCCACCGCCACGATGTGCGCCCGGGGCTGACGGGCTACGCGCAGGTGCGCGGGCGCAACGCGCTGACGTGGGAGGAGCGTTTTGAACTGGATCTGTATTACGTCCGTCACGTCACGCTGTGGGGGGATATCAAGATCCTGCTTGCTACCGTTGGCACCGTGTTAAGGCGGCGCGGCGTGACCTCTGCCTCCTCGGCTACAATGGAAGAGTTTACCGGTACGCCTTCTTCCGAAAATCTTGAAAGACAGGAGAATGTGATTTGAAAGACCTGGTGATCGTTGGCGCCGGCGGCCTTGGACGCGAGATCGCGTGGCTGACCGAGCGCATCAATGCAAAAGAGCCGCAATGGAATCTGCTGGGATTTTTGGATGATGACCCTGCGCTGCACGGTAAAAGTGTAAACGGCTACCCCGTGATTGGCGGATGTCAGGATATTCCTGCAAAAGGAGAGCTTTTTGCGGTGTGCGCCATTGGCGCCGCTGCTGTACGTCAAAAGGTGACCGACCGGCTGAAGGATATTGCGCCTACGTTGCGCTTTGCCACGCTGATCGATCCCTGCGCCGTCGTTTCCCCCCGCGTAACTGTCGGAGAGGGCGCTGTCATCTGTGCCGGAGCCGTGGTCACGGTGGATATCAGTATCGGCAAGCACGTGCTGATCTCTTCTGCCTGCACGGTGGGGCACGATACGGTGCTGTCGGATCACGTTACGCTGTATCCCGGCGCCAACGTTGCCGGCAACGTGCTGCTTGAGCGCGGTGTCGAGGTCGGCACGGGTGCGCAGATCATTCAAGGAAAGCGTGTGGGGGCACACGCCATCATCGGCGCGGGAGCCGTTGTTGTTGGCGACCTCCCCGATCGTTGCACCGCAGTAGGTGTGCCGGCAAGACCCATCAAATTTCAGCACTGATCTCTAAAGGCAGGTGAGACCGTGAACATCCTTTTTTTGTCCCTTGTAGAGATCGATACCTTGCAGACTGCCGGGATCTATCAGGATCTGCTGCGCGCCCTTTCCCGCGCAGGGCATTACGTCTGCGCGGTCTCTCCCACGCAACGCCGCAACCGCTGTGCTACACATTGCATGCGGGAGGAGGGCGCAAGCCTGCTTCGCGTTAAAACGGGAAATATTCAAAAAACCAACTTGGTCGAAAAGGGGATCTCCACCCTTTGTATCGAGGGGCAGTTTAAGCGCGCCATTAAAAAGCATTTTAAAAGCATTCGCTTTGATCTTGTGCTGTATTCCACGCCTCCCGTGACCTTTGCCAAGGTGGTGCGTTACGTTAAAAAGCGGGACGGAGCCCAAAGCTATCTTTTGCTCAAGGACATCTTTCCGCAAAATGCCGTGGATATCGGCTTGTTAAAGAAAAGCGGCATCAAGGGCTTGATCTGGCGCTTTTTTCGGCGCAAGGAAAGGGCCCTTTACGCCCTGTCGGATCGTATCGGGTGTATGAGTGAAGCCAACGTGCGCTTTTTGCTGGCGCAGGATTCCGAGATCGACCCCGCACGGGTGGAGATCTGTCCCAACAGCATCGAACCGCGTGATCTGCGGATCTGCGCGGCAGAGCGCCGCGCTCTGCGCGCGCAATACGGCATCCCGCAGGATAAGACCGTGTTTGTATACGGCGGAAATCTGGGCAAGCCCCAGGGCGTTGACTTTGTGGCGGCGTGCGTGCGGCAATGCGTCGGGATAAAGGATGCCTTCTTTTTGATCGTTGGAGACGGTACAGAATACGGCAGACTGTCAACGTTGCTGGGGGAAGAGGATCCTGCGAATTACAAGCTGCTAAAGCAGCTCCCCAAGGCAGATTATGACCGTTTGGTGGGGGCTTGTGACGTGGGACTGATTTTTTTGGATTATCGCTTTACCATTCCCAATTTCCCATCGCGCTTGCTTTCTTATATGCAGGCGGAGCTGCCCGTTCTGGCCGCTACCGATCCCCATACCGACGTGGGCGAGGTCATCACAAGGGGGGGCTTTGGCCTGTGGTGTGAGAGCAATGACGTTGTGGCCTTTGCCAATCACGTCAAGGAACTGCTGGGCGCAGATCGCCCCGCAATGGGGGCGCTTGGAAAAGCGTGCTTACTTCAACATTATACGGCCGAGCGCGGCGCCGAGATCCTGCTGCGCAGCATGCGCGGCAGTGGCGAATCTGCCGCTTCAAAGCAGTCATAAAGGAGCTTATGAAGATTTTGATTTTAACGGCGGTCTACCCCCGCCCCGATGCACCCTTTGACTCCACCGCCACAAAAGTCATTCAGTACTTTGCTGACGCGTGGAAGGAGAGTGGGAACGAGGTCGTTGTGGTACATACCGCAAATCGCCTGCCGGCACCTCTATACAGGCTGCCAAAGGGCATAAAGGACAGGATCAAGGCCGCGACCGGCTTTGAGGTGCCCGATCGCTCGATCACCAGGGCGTGTGACTATCAGATCAACGGGATCCGTGTGCTACGCCGTCCGTTGCGCAAAACGATACCGCGCCGTTTGCACGCCGACCGCGTGATCGGCCGTTGTGCCGCGGATATTCACGCGTCGCTTCAGAGTGCGGGCTTTGTGCCCGATCTTATCGTTGGACATTGGGCAAGCCCCAATGCACAGCTGCTGGCGGCTCTGCGCACCTATTACGCTTGCCCCAACGCCGTGGTATTTCACAGTGTGGATTATGCGCAAAAATACCCCAAGCAGATGGCCAAGGCATTGCAAAGCATCGATCGCGTGGGTGCAAGAAGCAAGGCCATTGCCAATGGTGTGCAAGCAGCGCTTGCCACAAAACAGAAGCCCTTTGTTTGCTATTCCGGCATACCGGATACCTTTGCGGCACAAATGCAGGAGCTGTCACGTACGGATTTTACGCAGGTGAAACGCTTTTTGTATGCGGGCACGCTGATGGCACGCAAAAACGTGGATACCGTTTTACGCGCACTTGCCGACTTACAGCAGCGAGAGTGGGTGCTGGACGTGGTGGGAGAGGGTGACTGTATGGCATCCTTGCGTGAGCTTGCTGTCGCGCTGAACGTGGCAGATCGCGTGCGCTTTCACGGCAGATTGCCCCGTGAGCGGGTGCTGGAAATGATGGGGCGGGCTGACGTGTTTACAATGGTCAGCCGTGACGAGGCCTTTGGCCTTGTTTATCTGGAGGCGATGGCGGCGGGCTGCCTGACTGTCGGCAGCTGTGACGAGGGCATTGACGGTGTGATCAAGGATGGCGAAAACGGCTTTCTTTGCACCGCGGGTGATGCCACCGAGCTTTCCGCTGTCTATACCCGTATATTCGAAATGAGCGGCGAAGCGCGCCGCACCGTTGCAGAGCGCGGCAAGCGCACTGCACTGGCTATGACAGATTCTGCCGTGGCTGCGGATTATTTAAAAAAACTGACACAATAGATCTAACGAAAGGAGGAGGGAACCGTGCAAGCACTGTCTATGTCTGACCGCTCTGCGGCAGATCGCAGGATATCCTTTGCAGTGTGCCTTCAGGTGCTGCTTGTTGGTGTTAAAAATATGCTGATCCAAGCCTTTGAAGAGCTGTATGAGGATAATGTTCTTTTAAACACCTTGCTGTTTGTTGCCGTTGCGGTGGCTTATATTCTGGCCTACGTTTCCTTGGGTGACCGTATGGTATCCTTCTCTCCAATGACGCTGATGATGGTTGCCTTTGTGGTGATCTCTATTGTCGCGTCCGCGCTGATCAACCCCATCGGCATCGTGCGGTACCCGGAGCTGTTTGGGTATTTCTTGCCCTTCTGCTTTTTAACGGCATTTATGATCACAAGGCTTAGCACACTGGAATGGATCGCTTATTATATGGAGCGGTTTTCCTATATCATCATTGTTGCCTCACTGATCTGCGTTGTCACCATTCTTCAGGTCGGGCATACCACAACGTCGGATTGGAGCACTTACAGTATGTCCATGTCCAACGTGATCGTGGTGGCTGTTATGTGGATGCTGTATTGTTATTTTGAAAAGCACAGCACGGTCGCGCTGATCATGGCTGCGGTCGGCATTTTGTCGATCCTTCTTTGTGGCTCACGCAATCCCTTGCTTGCGATCATGTCTTACGTGATCATCAAGACCTTCATCAAGGTGTTTTCTAAAAAAACACCCAATCGCGAGCGGTGGATCTGCGTTGGATGGAGCGTGGCGATCGTTCTGTTTTTCCTGTTTTTCGGCACCGTGATCCGCGTTGCCAATTATGTGATCGCCGAGCTTGGTATCTACAGCCGAAGCATCGGTCTTTTGGAAAGCGACCTACTGTTTGATTCCGGGCGCCTTTCCATCCATCGCAGCCTTATCACCGCGTTGAACCGACGCCCTATTCTTGGCCTTGGGATCGGCGGTGATATGGAGATCATCGATTGGGCGGCGCATAATTTCTTTCTTAGCGTGCTTTCTACTTATGGGTATCCCTTGGGCCTTTTGATCCTGGCGGTGCTTGCTGTTTTGCTTGTTCGGGCATTTCGCCGCAGCCGCGGTATCTCAAGAGAGATCCTGATGTTGTACGCCTGCCTGTTTTTGCCACGCAGCCTGACGGGCAGCGATATCTGGCGCAGCGATATGCCGTGGTGGCTGTTTGCCTGTGTGATCGTGGTGCTGACCTCTCAAGCAGAGAGCGGGGACTCGTTGCCGCCGGTGCATCAAAAAAAGAATGAGGAGAGTGCCGTATGACCCGTGTCTTGCATATTATCAACAGCGCAGATCACGGTGGCATCTCCACTATGCTGCTCAATTATTACCGGTACGTCGATCGCACAGAGGTGCATTTTGACGTGGCGTTGTCCGTCGAGAGTGTTGGATACGACGGACGCGAGCTGGAAAAGCTGGGGGCTAAGCTGTACTATATTCCCATCAAAAGTCGTGGATACCGTCGCCACGTCAAGGTCTTGCGCGGAATATTAAAAGAGGGGCGATATGACGCGATCCACGTGCATAGCGCGCTGACCTCTTGGGTAGATCTGCGCATCGCCGGGCAGCACGGGATCCCCGTGCGCGTAGCACACGCACACAATGCCGACAAGACCAAGCAGCCCCTGCGGCAACGCATCAAGCGTCGTATCGGCATTTGGCTGATGGGGCATTATGCCACGTTGCGTCTTGCCTGCAGCCGTGATGCGGCGATCTTTACCTTTGGCAAGCGGTCGCTTAGTGCCAAAAATCTGCGTATCTTGCCCAACGCCATCGAGTGTCGGCGCTTTGCGTTCGATGCTGCCGATCGTTCTGCCGTCCGCGCAGAGTTGAATATCCCTAACGAAGCCTTCGTTTTTGGCACGGTAGGGCGTATGACAAGTGAAAAAAATCAGATCAAGGCGGTGGAATTGCTGCCTGCCGTGCTTGCACGCAGACCCGAGGCACGGCTGTTGCTGGTGGGTGACGGCCCTTGCCGCCCTGCTATGGAGAAAAAGGCCGCAAGCCTTGGCGTTGCCGATCGCGTGATCTTTACGGGCGGACGCAGTGACGTGCCCCGTCTGCTTTGCGCGATGGATGCCTTTATTTTACCTTCTTTTCAAGAGGGCTTTGGCATTGCGGCGTTAGAGGCGGCAGCCTCCGGCCTCCCCGTTGTGCTGACCGATGTGATCCCGCGTGAGCTTGAGTTTATACAGGGCAGCTCCTTTTTGCCGCTGGCGGCTCCCGATGCCGCTTGGGCAGAGGCGCTTTGCGCGTCAAACGGCCCCAAAAACCGTTGTACGGGCGCAGAAAGCGTTGCTTGCGCAGGATATGATATTGCGGCGGTCGCCGCGCGATTAAAGCATATGTACGGCCACGCCAAGGCCGATCAAGGCGACACAAGTGAGAAAGGAGAGCGCCGTTGAAAAACAAAAGCAATCAATTGGGCGCAGGCGTTCTGCTTTCCTATTTGGGGCAGGCAATACAGATCCTGCTGACCCTATTTTATACCCCTGTTATGCGACGGTTGCTGGGGCAAAGCGAATACGGCGTTTACGAGATCGTTGTCGGCGTTGTCGGTATGCTGTCGCTTTTGACCCTTGGCTTTGGTCAATCGTATATAAAGCATTATTCCGATTGCAGGGTCAAAGAGGACGGCGAGCGTGAGGTCGCACGCCTTAACGGGCTGTTTTTGCTGGTATTTTCTGCGCTTGGCACCGTTGTTCTGGTCCTTGGCGGCGTGCTGTATTGCAACGCTGAGGCAGTGCTTGGCAGCAAGCTGAGTATGGCAGAAATGGCGCTGTCGCGCCGCTTGCTGCTGATCCTTGCGGTCAACAGCGCATTGAATTTCCCGCTGACTGTATATAACAATTATATCATTGCCCACGAAAAATTCATTCCGTTGCAATTTATCAACCTGTTTGTCACTGTTTTAAATCCCGGCCTCAGCTTTCCGCTTTTGCTGCTCGGCTTTGGTTCTATGGGGATGAGTGTGGCAATGCTGTGCGTTACGCTTGGCAAGCTGGTGATCTCCGTCTTATATTGCCATATACGCCTTAAAATGCGATTTTCCTTCCGTCAGTTGCGGTTTGGTACGCTGCGGATCGTCTTTGCGTTTTCGTTTTATATTTTCATCGATAACATTGCCAGCACGATCAACGTGGGCGTAGATCGCTTTTTGCTTGGCAGAATGATCGGTGCCGTTGCGGCGGCGGTCTATGCCGTGGGCGGTCAGATCAACACGCTGTATATCTCGCTTTCTACCGCGATCTCCTCTGTGTTTACTCCGCGGGTCAACCGTATGGTGGCAGAGGGCTGCTCCGATAAGGCACTTTCGGGGGTCTTTATCCGCGTGGGAAAGATCCAATTTGGAACACTGCTGCTTATTTTAATCGGCTTTGCCGTGTTCGGTCGGCGTTTTATGTCCTTTTGGGCAGGGGAAGGGTATGAAGAATCCTTTTTCGTTGCATTGATCCTGCTTTGCGGCTATACGGTGGATCTGATCCAGAACGTAGGCATCGAGATCCAACGCGCCAAGGGCTATCAAAAATATCGCAGCCTTGTCAACAGCATCGCGGCCGCGCTAAATCTTGGCGTCAGCATCCTGCTGATCCCCAAGCTGGGCGCTACGGGCGCCGCCATCGGCACCGCCGTGATCTGGACGGTCAGCTGCGGGCTTGTCACCAATTTGATCTATGCCAAGGTGATCTCGCTTTCTGTCGGCCGCTTTTGGCGGGAGATCTTGCGTATGTCGGTCGGCGGCATCCTGCCGTTGGCTTTGGGCGTCGTCGCCCTGCCTTTGATCAACACTTGTCCCTTGCCGATCTACTTTTTGCTGATCGCGGCCTTTGTGCTGCTTTATGCCTGCTCTATGTATCTGCTTGGCCTGCGCCGCAGCGAACGTACGGCACTTGTCACAAGCCTTGGGCGCTTTGCTCTGCGCCGCGCCCATCATCAAGACACGGAGGTGTAATATGAGTCTTTTTCAAAATAAAACACTGCTGATCACCGGTGGAACGGGTAGCTTTGGCAATGCCGTTCTGGATCGCTTTTTGCAGACCGACGTGGGTGAGATACGCATCTTTTCGCGCGATGAAAAAAAGCAGGACGATATGCGTCACGCGCTTCAGCTCCGTATGCCCGATGCGGCAGAAAAGCTCCGTTTTTATATCGGTGACGTCCGTGATCTGGCATCGGTAAAAAATGCAATGCACGGGGTGGATCATATCTTTCACGCCGCAGCACTCAAGCAGGTCCCTTCCTGCGAGTTCTTTCCGCTCGAGGCGGTCAAGACCAATGTGCTTGGCACCGACAACGTGCTGACCGCCGCCATCGAGGCAGGGGTTGGCAGTGTGATCTGCCTGTCTACGGATAAGGCCGCCTATCCCGTCAACGCTATGGGGACCTCCAAGGCGATGATGGAAAAGGTGATCGTGGCAAAATCCCGCACCGTCAGCCCCCAAAAAACCAAGATCTGCTGCACTCGCTACGGCAACGTGATGTGTAGCCGTGGCTCGGTGATCCCGCTGTGGATCGAGCAGATCCGTGCCGGAAAGCCCATCACCGTGACCGATCCCACTATGACTCGCTTTATTATGTCGTTAGAGGAGGCCGTGGATCTTGTTCTGTTTGCCTTTGAGCACGGCGAGAGCGGCGATATTCTGGTGCAAAAGGCCCCCGCCTGCACCATTGGTGATCAGGCGAGGGCGGTTTGCGAGCTGTTTGGGGGAGATCCCGATGCCGTCAGAGTCATCGGCATACGTCACGGCGAAAAAATGTACGAAACACTGCTGACAAACGAAGAGTGTGCAGGCGCTGTCGATATGGGTGATTTTTATCGTGTTCCTGCCGATAAGCGCAGTCTCAATTACGATAAGTATTTTATCAACGGTGACGTGGATCGTAATACCCTCACCGAGTTCAATTCTCACAACACCCGTCTGCTTTCGGTAGAGGAGGTCAAGCAAAAGCTGTTGTCGCTTGATTACATCCGTGCCGAGCTTGCGGCAGATGGCAGACTTTGAGGCAAGCTATGCGTATTTTGATCACAGGTGCCCGCGGATTTGTGGGTAAAAATCTTGTTGCCGCATTAGAAAACGTGCAAAACGGCCGCGACCGCACAAGAGGAGAGCTTGTTGTAGACGAGCTGCTGCTTTACGACGTAGATACGCCCCCCGCACTGCTTGCCGATTGGTGCAAGCGCGCCGATTTTGTGTTTCATTTAGCCGGGGTAAACCGCCCTGCCGATCCTGCCGAATTTGCGGTGGGAAACGTGGATCTTACACAAAGGTTGCTTACCGCCCTGCAGGGGGCGGAAAACAACTGCCCCGTGATGCTGTCAAGCTCTGTGCAGGCTGCCCTCACAGGGCGCTTTGCAGATAGTGCTTACGGAAAGAGCAAGCGCAGGGCAGAGGAGCTTGTTTTCGATCATGCCCGTAAAACGGGGGCCAAGTCACTGGTCTATCGCTTTCCCAATCTGTTTGGAAAATGGTGTCGCCCGAATTACAACAGTGTCGTAGCCACCTTTTGTCATAACATTGCGCGGGGCTTGCCTATTACGGTCAACGATCCCGCTACCGAGCTGGAGCTGGTCTATATCGACGACCTTGTCGAGGAGATGCTTGCCGCTCTGTGCGGCAACGAGCATCGCACCAATGAGGGGGACTATTGTGCCGTTTCTCATACGCACCGCGTAACGCTTCAGGGCATCACCGAGCTGCTTTATCGCTTTGCGGCGCAGCCCACGACCCTGCAAGTGCCAAGCGTGTCAAGCGGCAGCTTTTCAAAGGCGTTATACGCCACCTATCTTTCCTATCTGCCACCCGATCGGGCCACTTATCCGCTTGTTGTAAATGAGGATGAGAGAGGGAGCTTTACCGAACTGCTGCGCACTGCGCACAGCGGCCAATTCAGCGTTAACGTGTTAAAGCCGGGTATGACCAAGGGGCAGCATTGGCATCACACCAAATCAGAAATCTTTGTGGTCGTGTCGGGCGAGGGATTGATACGTCAACGCCGCATTGACAGCAACGACGTGACCGAATACCGCGTCAGCGGAAAGAACCCTGCCGCGGTGCAGATGCTGCCCGGCTATACCCACAGCATCGTCAATCTGTCCAAGACCGAGGATCTGATCGTGTTGATGTGGGCAAACGAATGCTTTGATCAAAGCCGCCCCGATACCTTTTTTCAGGAGGTTTAAGCTATGGAGCTGAAAACAGATTATTCCGACGTTCGCTTTCAAAACGATGGCCGTTTAAAGCTGCTGATCATCGTAGGGACCCGTCCCGAGATCATCCGCCTGTCGGCAACCGTCACCAAATGCCGCCGCTATTTCGATTGCATCCTTGCCCATACGGGTCAGAACTATGATTATAACCTCAACGGTGTGTTTTTCAAGGATCTGAAGCTGGATGCTCCCGAGGTCTATATGGATGCCGTCGGAGACGATCTGGGGGCCACCGTGGGGAATATTATCAATGCTTCTTATAAGCTGATGGTGGCGACAAAGCCCGATGCGCTGTTGATCTTGGGTGACACCAACAGTTGCCTTTCGGCAATTGCGGCAAAGCGCTTGCACATCCCGATCTTCCATATGGAGGCGGGCAACCGTTGCAAGGATGAATGTCTGCCCGAGGAGACCAATCGCCGCATCGTAGATATCATTTCAGATGTGAATCTGGCTTATTCCGAGCACGCGCGCCGCTATCTTGCCGATTGCAGCTTGCCCCCCGAGCGCACCTTTGTCACGGGCTCTCCCATGGCCGAGGTCTTGCACGCCAATTTAGAGGATATCAAGGCCTCTGACGTGTTGGAGCGCCTTGGGTTGGAGGCAGGGAAGTATATACTGCTTTCCGCCCACAGAGAAGAGAATATCGACACCGAAAAGAATTTTCTCTCGCTGTTTTCGGCTATCAATCGGTTGGCCGCAGAATATGATATGCCTATTTTGTACTCTTGCCACCCCCGCAGCCGCAAGCGACTGGAGCAAAGCGGCTTTGTGTTGGATCCTCGCGTCAAATGTCACGAGCCTCTTGGCTTTCACGACTACAACAAGCTGCAAATGAATGCCTTTGCAGTGGTGTCTGACAGCGGGACCCTGCCCGAGGAAAGCAGCTTTTACACCTCTGTCGGTGCACCGTTCCCTGCGGTTTGCATCCGCACGTCTACCGAACGGCCCGAGGCAATGGATAACGGCTGCTTTGTGCTGGCGGGGATTGACGAAAAATCGCTGCTGAACGCCGTCCGCACTGCCGTTTTGATGAAGGAAAACGGCGATCACGGCACGCCCGTTCCGCACTACGTTGGCGAAAACGTATCCGGCACCGTGGTCAAGATCATCCAGTCCTTTACCGGTGTTGTAGATAAGATGGTCTGGCGCAAATTTTGATCGAAGGAGCTTGATATGAGCATAAAAAAGGACCCCGTCATTGCCGTGGCGGGTACGGGATACGTTGGGCTTGGCATTGCCACCCTGCTGGCACAGCGCCACACTGTGATCGCCGTGGATATCCTTGCCGATCGCGTAGAGAGGATCAACAAGCGGGAATGTCCTATTGCCGACCCTGAGATCGAGCGTTTTTTTGCCGAAAAAAACTTAAAATTGACCGCCACCACCGATAGCGCGGCGGCATATTCCAAGGCCGATCTTGTGATCGTGGCCGCCCCCACGGATTACGACCCCGAAAAAAACTTTTTCGATACCTCTGCGGTAGAGGCCGTGATCGATCTGGTGCAAAAAAGCAACCCTGCGGCTGTGGTGGTCATCAAATCTACCGTTCCGGTCGGATTTACGGCTGCTATGTCACAAAAAACCGGCATGCAATTGCTGTTCAGCCCCGAATTTTTGCGAGAGGGAAAGGCCCTTTGGGATAATCTTTACCCCGGTCGCATCGTGGTCGGCTATCCCAAGGAGGATGCCGCCACCCGCGCTTTGGCCAAGTGCTTTGCCGACCTGCTGCAAGAGGGAGCAGAGAAAAAGGATGCGCCCATATGCCTGACGGGTACCGATGAGGCCGAGGCCATCAAGCTGTTCTCCAATACCTATCTTGCGTTGCGCGTCAGCTTTTTTAACGAGCTGGATACCTATGCGATGGCGCGCGGACTGGATACGGCAGAGATCATCAAGGGCGTTTGCCTTGATCCCCGCATCGGCGATCATTACAACAATCCATCCTTCGGCTATGGCGGATACTGTTTGCCCAAGGATACCAAGCAGCTGCTTGCCAATTATAACGACGTTCCGCAAAACGTGATCTCGGCCATTGTAGAGGCCAACCGCACGCGCAAGGATTTTATTGCCGAGGACGTTTTGAAAAAGGGGGCAAAAACCGTTGGTATCTACCGCCTTGCCATGAAAGCGGGGTCGGATAATTTCCGTCACTCCTCGGTACAGGGCGTGATAAAGCGGCTTTGCAAAAAGGGTGCCAACGTGGTGATCTTCGAGCCGTCGCTGACTGCGGATGCCTATTACGGCTGTTCCGTGATCCGCGATCTGGCCGATTTCAAACGTCAAAGTGATCTGATCTTAGCCAATCGCTATCACACCGATCTTGCCGACGTCAAAGAGAAGCTTTATACAAGAGATCTGTATTTCAGAGATTAAATCAAAACAGGGCGGCTTTGGCCGCCCTGTTTTGATTATTTACTTTTCGTCGGTAAAGATCTCGATGCTTTCGCTGTTATGGTAATGCTTCCGCGCCTTGACCTCGTCGTTTCGGAGCCATGCGTTGAACTCGTAGCCGCGCTTTACGCCGCGGGTGCGCTCGTCGACTGCAAAGCGGTAGGCATCCATCGGCCAGAGGCAATAGTCGGGGTCGATCGCCTTGTAGACTGCGGTGCAGGCACCGTTGACGCCGTGGTGCGTGACCTGCAGGATATCGCTCTTCAGCGTGTCGCCGTAATTGTCCGCGAGACGCTGGCAGATATCCTTCTCACAGTCGCCGAGGGCGAGGAAGGTCTTACCCGTAAAGGTGAAGCGGAATGCCGAGCTCGTGTGGTTGCCCCATCTGAAGTGGCTCGGGAAGTAGTCCTCGGGGGTCGTCAGGATCTCGACCTCACAGCCGGGGAAGGAGATCGTTTCGCCCGTGTGGACCGTCCAGAATTCCGCGCCTGCCTCAATGAGACGGGCCTTCGTCAGCTCGGCAAGTGCCTGCAGGCGATCGTTCGGCTCGTGGTCGGTCGGATGCTTCTCAAAGTCGGGGAAATTGAGCGCACCGAGGCGGACCTCGACCGCATCCTTATACTTTGCGAGGAACTCGCAGGCGAGATCGACGTGGTCGCTATGGGCGTGCGAGAAGAACCACGCCGCGATGACGGGCTTTTTGCCTACGGGCGTACGAGAGACGAGAAGCTCGTAGAGGGCGGCAAGGTCGCCCGAGTCCTTCGGCTCGTCGAAGACCCATTCGCCGTTCTCCTCGTGCTTCGGGACGATCTTTCCGGGACGGGGACCGCCGTCGATCAGAATGAAGGAGCCGTCCGAAAGGCAGATGACGTAGCCCATTCCGGGAGCACTGTCGGGGAAGTTGAGCCTTCCGAACGCGCTGTCACGCGCGATCTGGATCACCGAGGTGCGCGTTCCGTTCGATGCGGGAGCGGAATATTCGGAGGGCAGGAAGCCGCGCTTGCCCCAAATGACGCGGAAATTCGTGAGCGCGGGGTAGTAGGAGAGGTAGACCGCGTATTCCTCGCCGTCCTTCGTGAGAAGGTAGGTGCGGAAGCAGTTGCCTGCGACCTTGCGTGCGGTGACGAGCGCACAGCCTGCCGCCTCAAGCGCCGATACGTAGGCATCGACCTCGCTCTTCTTTGTGTTCAAGATCGAAACGCCAAGGTTGCCGTAGTTCAGATCGAAGGGCTCGGAGACCGAAGCGCCTACGGTGCAGAAGGGAGGGAGAAGCTCTGTGAAGAGATGCTCCGTTACGTTCTGAAGTGCCATAGGAATGATACCGTTCCTTTTCAGTTCACCGCACACGCGGCTTTTTGTCATTATAGCATATCTTCTTTTTCTTGTCAATCGAAAGGGAAAAGATTCTTGGCAGCTACTGCTCGGAAATGGTATAATGAAAAAACGGTGGAACGGAGGCTATTATGGAGAAACGGATCAGTCTTTCAACGGGCAGGCTTCAGCGCCTGTACGGCGATAGGGAGGCACTTGCGATTGCGAAGTGCATCGGTGCGGACGCCGTCGATTTCGACACGCAGGCGTCAAGATGGGATTATCGCAGACCCGATTCGGTCTACGCGCGGAGCGAGGACGAGATCTGCTCGTACTTTGACGATCTGCGCCGCCACGTCGATGCGATCGGACTCGAGATCGGTCAGACCCACGGACGCATCCAGGGCTTTAAGAACGTGAAGGAGGAGGACGACGCGCTCATCGACGAGGTCGGATACGACGGAACCTACAATATGGAGCTTAATCTCGCTTGCTTCGGCACGGGCTTTGAGATCGAAACGGCGGAGTTTTCGGTGAAGCTGCTTCGCCATATGCTCGCGGAGCATTACGGACGATAACCGCAACTTTTGGCACACTTTTATCAAATTATGACTTGTATCACCCGCTTCTCGGTGCTATAATAGCTTCATTACTTATCATAAAACGGAGGAACTACCATGCTTTACGGAGACGGACTTCACGATGATACCGCCGCGCTTCAGGCGCTGCTTGACAAGACCGGTATCGTGACCATCGACAGACCCGGAACCTATCTCGTTTCGAAAACCCTCGTCATTCATTCGAATACGCGCCTTGAGCTTTCGCCCGGAGCGAAGATCCTCGCGGCACCGATGTCGCGCTGTGCTCTGATCGAGAACGAGCACTTCCGCGGGAACGGCAGAGACGAGAATATCGAGATCATCGGAGGCATCTGGGACGGCAACTGCGACGCGATGGGCATGGATCCGATCTACGAGGTCGATCACCGTCTCGATAATCCCTATAGCCCCGATCGTTTTATGGGCAAGCTTCTCCGCTTCGCTCGCGTTGACCGAATCGTGCTTCAGAGAGTGACGGTCAAGGATCCGATCAGCTACGGTATTCAGATCGGCGATACGCGCGGATTCGTTGTAAGGGATATTTTCTTCGATTATAACTGGCACTTCGGCACGACCGACGGCGTTCACATCAACGGTCCCGCGTGTGACGGCGTGATCGAGAACCTCTCCGGAACGACGAACGACGATATGGTCTCGCTTACGACCTACGACGAGCCGCACGCGGAGATCTCACTCGGTGAGATCGAGAACGTCTATATCCATAACGTCTCCGCAAAGAACGGCTACTCGGGCGTCAGACTTCTCTCGGGTGAAGGCTTCGATCTTCGCAACGTTCGCATCGACGGCCTTTACGGTGATTACAGACACCACGCGATCATTATCTCGAACCACAATATGCGCCCCGGAAAGACTTGGTTTGATGGACTCGTGCTTGAGAACATCCATGCGAGAAAGAGCTATACGCCTCTCACGGAGGGGTGCTTCCTTTATTGGGAAAAGAATGCAGATCGCAACAAATTCATCAGCATCGACAGGGGCGCGCTCTGCGGAAGCGTCGTGATCCGTAACGTACATCGCCATCAGGACAAGAGTACCGAGAGCGATCTTATCAGTGTGTCGAGTCAGGCATCGATCGAGCGCCTTATCCTCGACAACATCTGTCAGACGGTAGGCGAGGGCGTGACCGCTCCCTTCATTAGCTTGAGAGGAATCGTTACGGAGCTGATCGAGCGTGATATCAAGAACGGAGCAGAGAAGGTCTGACCCGATCCATAAGAGGACACCGCAGCTTTGCGGTGTCCTTTTTTTTATAAATTGGGGTTTATCGGTGAGTTGCTTTGTAATTGTGCCAATGCATTCGCTCACTTTTGCGTCACCCTGAGCGGAGCAGAGAGATATTGTTTTTGGCTACGATTTATGGTATCAACCTCTGCGCAGTCGAACCTTGCAGAGGCGTGATAGCCGATGCAAGGTGCCGAGCCTTTAGGGCG
>JAZQWJ010000076.1:0-10949 GCA_045632285.1 Eubacteriales bacterium
TCGGACCCCTTTCGTTTTTTTGTTTTTTGCGGCCCCCCCACACGAAAAAAAACGCGGCCGCAGATTTTCTGGGCCCTATTTTTTTGCGGATCACTTCCACAGTGTGGAGGTGTATTTTTTACGCTTTTGCTTGCGCACACAAAGGAATACGCTAAGGCCGATCAGCGCGCCGAGTATCACGCCGCAAATGGCGTAGATGCCGCCGCTGACCGTAATGTCGGATTTCAGTTCCTCCCACAGGTTGTTCAGCAAAAGCAGCTTATCACCGCTTAAATTGCGGTAAGAGGAGGTCTTGACGGGGGTGGCGGCGGGATCCATATCGGGATACATCATGTGATAGCCGCCCTCCTTGATATCCTCCATATACGCATAATAGTCCTCGTTTTCCACCACAAGGCGGTTGGGGGAGGCATAGTAGGTATACTCGGCATTGGCAATGGCGGGCGCACCGTAATTTTCGTCTACCGACAGCATAAAGTCGATATAGCGCTCGGCGATCAGCTTGTTTTGGCTGGCCTTGGGCACACACATGGCGTCTACGTAGAGGTTGGTGCCCTCCTTGGGGTAGTAGAACTCCAGATCCTCGTTGTTTTCGTACATGGTGAGATAGTCGCCCGCATAATAGGCGGCGATCAGGGCAGAGCCGTTTTCCATCTTGTTGTAGATCTCGTCCATCACGTAGCCCTGCAAAATGGGCTTTTGTGCCTTGAGCTGCTCAAGGGCAAGGCGCCAGGTGGCCTCGTTATCGGTGTTGATCTGATCCCAAAGGCCGAGATAGTACATAGCGGAGCCAAATGCATCGCGGCTGTTGTTGAACTGCAGGATGTTTCCGGCGTATTTTTCGTTCCACATCAGGTCCCAAGAGCCGATATCGGCGTCGTCCACCTTCTCGGCGTTATAAATAATGCCGATCATGCCGTAAAGATAGGGAACAGAGTAGTCGTTGTAGCCGTTGTGATCCAGATCGGGGTCATAGTCGGCGTTCCGGAACTCGGGCAGGATGTTGCCGGCGCTGGGGATATTGCTGTAATCCAGCTTAGCAAGCAGGTCCTCCTCGATCAGTCGTTCGATCATATAGTCCGAGGGGACGATCACGTCATAGTTGACCGAGCCGGAGGAGATCTTTGCATACAGCGACTCGTTACTGGAGTAGGTGGAATAATTGACCTTGACGCGCTGGTGGAATTTGTCGTAATACCATTGCTCAAACTGCTCGTTTACGTCTACGGTACCCTCCGAGCCGTCGGAGATGTATTCACCCCAGTTATAAACGTACAGCGTGGTCACGCTGCCGTCACCTTCCTCTGCGGTACAGCCGCTGAGCATAGAGAGGGGAAGAATGAGCAGCGAAAGCACCAAAAGTGCGCTTAAAATGCGTTTTTTCATGCCTTGGCACCCCCCTTGCGCTTTTTACCGCCGGCAAAATTAACGGCGATGAGAACGGCCAGAATGATCACTACGATCAAAGAGCAGAGCGCATACATGCTGAATTTGACGTTGTGAGAGGTCTGGTTATACACGTAAAGGGGCAGGGTCTGAAAATCGGGGGAGCTGACAAAATGGCTGATCACAAAGTCGTCAAGCGACATGGTAAAGCCAAGCATCAAAGCAGAAATGATACCGGGCACGATCTGGGGCAGCTCTACCAAGAAAAATGCGCGTGCGGGGGTACAGCCAAGATCCTGCGCTGCCTCGGAAAGAGATCTGTCCAGCTGACGGAAGCGCGGCATGACCGAAAGGATCACATAAGGGAGATTGAACGTAACGTGGGCCACCAGCATCGTGCCGAAGCCAAAGATGCTGTTAGAGCCGAGAATGCCGGCCAATGCCACAAACAGCAGCATGATCGAAACGCCGGTCACGATATCGGGGTTCATCATCGGTACGTTGGTCATGGCGTTGACGGTGCCCTTGACGTAGCGGTTACGCATCCGGTGCAGGCCAAGTGCGCCAAAGGTGCCGATCACGGTGGCGATCACCGAGGAGGAGATCGCCAATATCAGCGAATTCATCAGCGAGGAGAAGGCCTCCTCGTCGTGAAACAGCTCTATGTACCAATCAAAGGTAAAGCCGGAAAACTCGGCAAGGCTGCCTGCCCCGTTAAAGGAAAAGATGATCAGCACTGCAATGGGGATGTACAGTAAAAAGAAGATGATGCCGATATAGCATTTGGAAAGGATCTTCACTTTACGCGCCCTCCCTTCTGCTCGTCCTCGTCACCTGAAAAACGGTTCATTACACCTACCGAGATCAGGATCAGGATCATCATCACAAGCGAGATGGCTGCGCCAACACCATAGGTGGCGGTATTTTGGAACAAGCGCTCGATGGTGTCACCCACAAGATCGATCTTGCCGGCGCCCAGCTTTTGCGAGATGTAGAAGGTGCTGATCGAGGGGACGAATACCATCGTCACGCCGGAGATCACACCGGACAGCGTCAGGGGAAGCACCACGCGGGTCAGGGTCTGCCAGCCGTTGCAGCCAAGGTCGTGGGCTGCCTCGATATAGCGATAGTCCAGCTTGGTCATAGAGGTGAAGATGGGCAGGACCATATAAGGCAAAAAGTCATAGACCATACCAAGGATCACGCCAACGTTTGTGCCTACGATTGAAAGCTTGGGCAGGCCCAGACTTTCCAGCAGAGAATTGAGCAGGCCGCCGTTGTCCAACAGCGCCATCAGGGCGTAGGTGCGGATCAGCAGGTTGCACCACATCGGCAGCATCACCAACACCATCAGGATCCGCTGGGCGCGGGGAGACTGTCTTGACATAAAGTAGGCAAGGGGATAGCCGATCAGCAAGCAGATCACGGTGGCGATCAGCGCAAAGGCAATGGAAAGGATAAAGACGTTGCCATACTGCGACAGCTCTGCAATGTTAGAAAAGGAAAAGCTGCCGTCAGCTCCCCGAAAGGCAAAGGCCAACACAAAGATCAGGGGAGCAACGATAAACAAAGCGACCCAGACCGAGTGCGGTACTGCGGCAAAGGTCTGAAATGCGTTTTTCTTCATTCCTCCTCTGCCTCCTCGGGATCACCCAGATGATCCATCTCGTCGCTAAAGGTAGAGTAATCGCCAAACATACCCGAATATTCGGATTTTTTCATAACGTGGATGGCCTCCGGCTCGATATAGATGCCGATCTGGGCGTCGGGTGCCACATAGTCAGAGGTCTCGATCATCCACTTAAAGCCGCATACGTCCACAATGATCTCGTAATAGTCACCCTTAAAGGTCACGCCGGTCACGGTGCCGGAGAGCATACTTTTTTCAACGGGGACAACGTCCACGTCCTCGGGGCGGATGACGATATCCACGGGCTCGTTTTTCTCAAAGCCGCCGTCCACGCAGTCAAAGGTGTGTCCTGCAAAGCGGGCCTTGTTATCGGCAAGCATCGTGCCGTCCAGAATATTGGATACGCCGATAAAGTCGGCCCCAAAGGCGTTAACGGGCGCGTTATAGATGTCGGTGGGGGTGCCGATCTGCTGAATACAGCCGTCTGCCATGACGACCACGGTGTCAGACATAGAAAGGGCCTCCTCCTGATCGTGGGTAACGTAGATAAAGGTGATACCCGTGTCGCGCTGGATGCGCTTCAGCTCGTTTTGCATATCCTTGCGGAGCTTTAAGTCAAGTGCGCCGAGGGGCTCGTCCAGCAAAAGCACGCGGGGGCGGTTGATCAGAGCACGGGCAATGGCAACGCGCTGCTGCTGACCGCCCGACAGGGTGGTGGGCTTGCGGTTTTCAAAGCCGCGCAGTCCGGTCATCACCAGCATCTCTCGCACGCGCTCCTTGATCTCCTCCTCGTTGACCTTTTGCAAACGCAGACCAAAGGCCACGTTGTCGTATACGTTCAAATGGGGGAACAGGGCGTATTTTTGAAAAACGGTGTTGACGTGCCGCTTGTGGGGGGGCAGATCGTTGATGCGCGCGCCGTCAAAAAACACATCGCCCGTATCCGCCGTTTCAAAACCGCCGATGATGCGCAGGGTGGTGGTTTTTCCGCAGCCGGAGGGGCCAAGAAGCGTGACAAATTCCTTGTCGTGAATATCAAGGTCAATGCCACAGAGGATCTTTTCTCCGTCAAAGGATTTCTCGATGTTCCTCAGCTTGATCAGTGTGTTGTTCATTCCACATAAATACTCCTTCGTACATGAAATGATAGCGTGAAAGGGGACGGTCGAACGTCCCCCTTATACTATACAAGCGTATTGTAGCAGAAAGTCAAGAAAAATGCAATAGTTTTGGCAAAAATAATCCGTAAAAACCGTGATTTGCCGTGATTTGAGGGAAAAAGTCGCGGTTTTTTGGAAATTTTGGCGCAAATCCTCGTTTATTCTTTCGTATGCTCCTGTTTTCTCTCAAATCCTCGTTTTTTGTCGGGAGCGCCAAGCGATAGGAAAAGCCGCGCGAATAACGAGGCGGAAAGCACCGCCAGTGTGGCGTCCTCACCAAAACGCAGCAGCAGGCAGGCGGATAGAGAAAACATCAGCAAAAGCGAGAGATACGTGGTGACAAGGATCACCCGATCTGCCTGCCGCGCCTGCCATATCATCGCCAGCGCGGCGTGCAGTATGCGTCCGCCGTCAAAGCCGCTGATGGGTAGCAGATTGAACAGGGCAAAGGAGAGGGTAGAGGTCAGCAAAAGGTCACCGAACGGACAGCGCATCGCCGCAGCGGGCAGGGCAAGCAATAAAGAAAACAGCGGCCCCGCCCCCGCAAGCATCAGCTCGGCACCGTAAGAGGGGAGGCTGACAGCGGGATAGAGCTTGGCACCCATCAGATCGATTTCCAGCATACGTATTGGGATTTTTAAGACACGGGCCGCCGATAAATGGCCCAATTCGTGAAAAAGGGCAGCTGCGATCGAGGCCAAAAACAGCAGATCCCGTTCCATAGCAAGGGTGGATAAAAGCAACACTGCACCGGGCGTGATCCGTATTTTCATAGCACCACCTCCGCCAAATTGTATGCCGTCCGGGCAGAGAAGTTTCAACTTTTTTTGGATAGGGCTTGCAAAGCCGTGTTTTTGTGATACAATAGAGGTAGTCGGTGAAAGGGGGGGATCGGATGAAGCGAATTTGGTGCATAGCGGTGCTGGCAGCACTTGTTTTGATGATGGTTGGCTGCAACGTCCCCCGCGACGGTATGACGGTTGAGGTGCTTGACGTTGGTCAAAGCGATTGCACGCTGATCACCGTAGGTGATGCCGTTTTGATGATCGATACCGCTACCGTGACCGAGCGCGCTGCCGTGCAGGCCGCTTTGCGGCGTCACGGGATCGAGCGGATCGACTATCTGCTGCTGACCCATTTTCACGAGGATCATATCGGCAATGCCAGAATGCTGCTGGAATCCTATGCGGTCGGGGCGCTTTTGCTGCCGCCCATTGAAAGCGGAGAGCTGGGCCGGCGCTTGGTGACCGAGGCTGCCGCGCGGCGGGGCGTATCAATCTGTGTTATGCAAACGGGCGATACGTTTGCAATGGGCAATGCCCGGATCGAGATCTTGCAGGCGGGCGGAGACAGCGAAGAGCAAAACGATGCCTGCGCTGTGGTTTCCGTTGACTTTGGCGAAACAAGATTTTTGTTCACGGGCGATCGTGAGGAGGCGGGCGAGGCGCGCTTGCTTGCCAACGTGCCGCCCGAAAAGCTGCAATGCGACTTTTTAAAGGCGGGGCATCACGGATCCGAAAACGCCACGGGTACGGCACTGCTTGCCGCTGTGTCTCCCTCCCACGTTGCCTTTTCCTGCGGTAAAAATAACGGCTATGGCTTTCCGCATAAGGCCGTGCTGGATAGGCTTGAGGAGAGCGGTGCGATATGGCATCGCACCGATACAGAGGGGGTGCTGCGTTATTTCAGTGACGGCGCCCGCGTAACATATACGGAATAAGGAGAATCCCTATGGACGGTATGAGAAAAACCGAAAAAACGTCCCCCGTCATTGGGCGTTTTGCACCCACGCCAAGCGGCAGATTGCATCTTGGAAACCTGATGTGTGCTATGCTTTCTTGGCTTTCTGCCAGGGCACGGGGTGGCCGCGTGCTGTTGCGCATCGAGGATCTGGATGCCGCGCGCTGTCCCTTTATGGGCGACAATACGAAGTACCTGCTCGACGATCTTGCGTGGATGGGTATGGACTTTGACGGCGAGGTACTTTGGCAGTCCAAGCGCACCGAAATTTACGATACGTATTTCGAAAAATTGAACAAAGAGGGCCTTTTGTATCCTTGCTATTGCTCCCGTGCAGAGCTGCACGCCGCCACGGCACCGCACCGTTCTGACGGTGTGCCGAAATATGACGGCAAGTGCCTGAAGCGGCTTTTGAGCGGAGATCCGCCCCCTGCAGGGCGTCGCCCCGCCTATCGTGTGCGGGTGCCGGATGCAACGTACGGCTTCACCGATCTGCTGCAGGGCGAGTATATTGAAAATCTTGCAAGGGATTGCGGTGATTTCGTGGTGCGCCGCTCGGATGGGGTCTATGCCTATCAGCTGGCTGTGGTGGTGGATGACGGCCTTTCGGGCGTCAGTGAGATCGTGCGCGGCAATGACCTGCTTGACAGCACGCCCCGCCAGATGTTCCTGCAAGAAAAGTTTGGATTTTCTCTCCCCGATTACAGGCATATTCCGCTTTTGACCGATGCCGCGGGGCGGCGCCTTTCCAAACGCGACGGTGACGGATGTATGGAGACCGTGCGCGAGCGCTACCGAGATGCGCGCCCCGTCATCGGCGCGCTGGCCGCCGCATTGGGGCTGATCCCCGCCCCCGAATCTTTGACCCTGACCGACCTGCTCCCCCTGTTTGACTGGAGCAAGCTCCCCCGCGATGCCGTCAGGCTCCCCGAAGGATTTTAAACAAAAAGTGCCAAAACGGTATGCGTTTTGGCGCTTTTTTCGTTGGTGACATAACCAAGGGGCCTTTTTGAAAAAAGCGCCCCTTGGAACCCCCAAAAACCTGTTGAAAAGGAGTTTTGCACGGACAGGGTATTTGCGCTATGCTTGCGCCACACAGGGCATCAAACTCCAATTTATCGGTCAGCTTTGCCATTTTGCGGTGAAGTTTTCGGAAGAGCAGATTGAATCATTTTTCGCGGATGCGAAAAATGAGAAAGAGGAGAACCCCTTTTTCAAAAGGGGTTCTCCTCTTTTTTATAATTCTTATTTGCGAGGAATTAGTACATACCTGCTCCACCGCCGGCCATAGCGGCGTTGGCAGCAGCCTCGGCTGCGGGATCCTTCTTGTCGGCCACAACGCTCTCGGTGGTCAGCACCACAGAGGCGATGGAGGCGGCGTTCTGCAGGGCAGAGCGGGTCACCTTGGTGGGGTCAACGATGCCTGCGCTCATCATATCGCAGAAGACCTCGTTGTAAGCGTCAAAGCCGTAGCCCAGCTTGCCGCTGTTCATAATGGTGTTGACTACAACACCGCCGTCAAAGCCTGCGTTTGCGGAGATCTGACGGACAGGCTCCTCCAGAGCCTTGACCACGATCTGTACACCGGTCTTTTCGTCACCCTCAACGGTATCGACCAGGGTCTTGACCTCATTGATCACGTTCAGGTAAGCAGTACCGCCGCCTGCAACGATGCCTTCCTCAACGGCGGCCTTGGTGGCGTTCAGCGCATCCTCGATGCGGAGCTTCTTCTCCTTCATCTCAGCCTCGGTGGCAGCACCGACCTTGATCACGGCAACGCCGCCTGCAAGCTTGGCAAGGCGCTCCTGCAGCTTTTCACGGTCGAAATCGGAGGTGGTGGTCTCGATGGCGTTGCGGATCTGAGCCACGCGAGACTTGATGTTCTCGCTCTCGCCTGCACCGCCAACGATGATGGTGTTTTCTTTGTTGATCTTCACCTGACGGGCACGGCCAAGCTGATACAGCTGGGTGTCCTTCAGCTCAAGGCCGAGGTCGGTAGAGATCACCTCGCCGCCGGTGAGAACGGCGATATCCTGCAGCATCTCCTTGCGGCGGTCGCCAAAGCCGGGGGCCTTAACGGCAACGCAGGTAAAGGTGCCGCGCAGCTTGTTCAGCACAAGGGTGGTGAGCGCCTCGCCCTCCACGTCCTCGGCAACGATCACCAGCTTGCGGCCGGCCTGCACGATCTGCTCCAAGAGGGGCAGGATCTCCTGAATGTTAGAGATCTTCTTATCGGTGATGAGAAGGAGTGCGTCGTCAATGACAGCCTCCATCTTATCCATATCGGTTGCCATATAGGGGGAGAGGTAGCCGCGGTCAAACTGCATACCCTCAACCACCTCAGAGTAGGTGTCGGCAGACTTGCTCTCCTCAACGGTGATCACGCCGTCGGCAGAGACCTTCTCCATTGCGTCTGCGATCAGAGTGCCGATCGACTCGTCACCTGCGGAAATGGTGCCAACGCGGGCGATATCCTCGGTGCCGTTGACCTTTTTGGAGTTGGCGACAAGGCACTCGACTGCCTTGTCAACAGCCTTCTTCATACCCTTGCGCAGTACCATGGGGGTGGCGCCGGCGGTCACGTTCTTCATACCCTCGCGGATAAAGGCTTGGGCGAGCAGAGTCGCGGTGGTGGTGCCGTCACCGGCAATGTCGTTGGTCTTGGTAGCGACCTCGCGGACAAGGCGTGCGCCCATATCCTCGGCAGCGTCCTCCAGCTCGATCTCCTTGGCGATGGTCACACCGTCGTTGGTGATCAGGGGGGCGCCGTATTTCTTGTCAAGCACCACGTTGCGGCCCTTGGGACCCATGGTGATCTTAACGGTGTTTGCAAGCTTATCAATGCCGCGGCAGAGAGCGTCGCGGGCTTCGATTCCGTAAAGAATGGTCTTTGCCATTGTTCAGTACCTCCGATTATTCTACGATGGCCAAAATATCATTTTGGCGCACGATGTTGTACTCCTGGCCGTCGCACTTGACTTCGGTGCCGGAATACTTGCTGGTGATCACCTTGTCACCAACCTTAACGGTCATCACAACCTCTTTACCGTCAACCAGTCCGCCGGGGCCAACGGCCACCACCTCTGCGATCTGGGGCTTTTCCTGAGAAGCGGCAGTCAAAATGATGCCGGTCTTGGTTTTTTCTTCTGCCTCTACGAGCTTTACAACTACGCGGTCGGCTAAGGGCTTAATGGTCATACTTTTCCTCCTTTTGGGCGCTTGCCCGGATAAAACGTTCAACGCCCCGAAATTTGGGGCATTTTCACGGAAATTGGCACTCATAAGGTTGGAGTGCTAATTCATAAGATTATTGTACTACAAATATTGGAAAAATCAAGAGAATTTTTTATTGTTCACACATTATTAACAAAAGGAGCAAGAGAAAATGCAGATACTTTCGGGCGTGATGTTACCGCTTTTGCTGATGGCAGCGGGGCTTTGGTTTGCGATAAGGGTGGGGCGGCATTTTCTGCGGCATCCCAAACGCCTTGCTGTCGCGGGCAAAGGGGAAGGGGGCGGCCTGCGGGCGCTGTCGGTGGCATTGGCGGGTACCCTTGGCGTGGGAAATATTGCGGGCGTGGCCACGGCAATGGTGCTGGGGGGCGCGGGTGCCGTGCTTTGGATGTGGATATCGGCACTGCTTGCTATGTTTTTAAAATATGCCGAGGTGGTGCTGGCTATGCGTACGCGGCGTGCGGATGCCGCGGGGCGCTGGCACGGCGGCGCGATGTATTATATAAAGGTAGCGTTTGGCGGCACCGCAGGGCGGTGGCTGGCCGCTTTGTTTGCGGTGCTTTGCCTTGGCTGCTCGGTGATGCTGGGGGGCGTGATCCAGGCCTCGGCGGCAGCCGAGGCTATGTCGGTTGCTTTTTCCTGGCCGCCTCTTGCCGTGGGAATGACACTGGGCGTTTTTTCGGTGGCGATCCTTTGGCGCGGTGGTGGAAGGGTTGAGCGTGCCTGCACGGCATTGGTCCCCTTTGTGTGCGCTCTGTTTGCAGTGGCGTCACTGGCGGTGCTGATCCTGCGGTGGCGCCTGATCCCGACAGCACTTGCCGCCATTTGGCGCGGGGCGTTCTCGATACAAAGCGGGGGCGCGGGCGTGCTGGGCTTTTTTGTCTCGCGCACGGTGCGTTACGGTGTAACACGGGGGTTGGTCTCTAACGAGGCGGGCTGCGGTACTGCACCCATCGCACATGCGGCGGCGGAGACTAAAAGCCCTGCGGCACAGGGCCTTTGGGGCATTTTAGAGGTCTTTGTGGATACGATCCTGCTTTGCAGTATGACGGCGCTTGTGATCCTCGTCAGCGGCGTACCCTTGGAGGGAGAGGGCGGCACGGCATTGGCCATTTGTGCCTTTTCTGCTGTGTTGGGGGAGCTTGCCGTACCAACACTGTCGCTTTCGGTACTGTTTTTTGCCTTTGCCACGGTGCTGTGCTGGACGCACTACGGTGGCGAGTGTCTGCAGTATTTGACGGGGAAGCCCCAAGCGACAAAATGGATGCTGCCGGCAGTGCTGCTTTCCTGCGCTGTTGGTGCCGTGGCGGCGCCTGCCTTGGTGTGGGAGCTGACCGACCTGCTGCTTGCCCTGATGGCGATCATAAACATTCTTGCGCTATTGCGCCTGCAGCATATGGTGGTGGAGGAAACAGAGAATTTTTGCTTGCCGCAAGCGCACGACAAAATCTGAAGCGGTGGAAACGGGACCATCGCCGCAACAAAATGGCCCCCCAATTGGCGACCTGCTCTGTGGCAGGCTCGCCAACGGGTGTCTGCCGTAGAGCAATATACTCGAACCGACAGGAAAAGGACAGAGAATGTTTTACATTCTCTTTCCTCTTTTCTTGACAAGCACTGCATTTGTGGATACAAAAGCTATTTTCAGTTACAAGTTATGAGGTTCGCTTACGCTCGCCGTTATGGGTTTGCTATGCAAACGTTATGATATGATCGCCTTGCTACTTCAAGCTGCACCGAAGGTGCATCACAACTTGCCGAAGGCAATCATAACTCTAAACTCGCCAGAGGCGATCATA